>NZ_JAQYWW010000926.1:0-1356 GCF_036322525.1 Streptomyces sp. BE20
GCCCCACGCGACGGCGGTACCCGGCAGACCCTGCGCGCGACGCCGCGCCACCAGCGCGTCCAGCGCCGCATTCGCCGCCCCGTACGCCGCCTGCTCCCCGCTGCCCCAGACACCCGAGATCGACGAGAACACCACGAACGCATCGAGACGCGTACCGACCAGCGCGTCCAGATGCAACGCCCCGTCGACCTTGCCGTCGACGACCCGGCGGACGTGCTCCTCGTCCGCGTCCACCAGAGCCATGTGCTCGCTGACGCCGGCCGCGTGCACGACCGTGTCGACCTTGCCGACCGTTGCCAGCAACGCCTCGACCGCGGACCGGTCCGCCAGATCACAGGCGTGGATCTCCGCCATCGGCAGCTCGGCCAGCAGCTCCGCCGCCCCGGGCGCCCGCACGCCACGCCGGGAGAGCAGCACCAGCCGCTCCGCACCGTTCGCCGCCGCCCACCGCGCCACCTCGGCCCCCAGGCCGCCAGTCCCACCGGCGATCAACACCGTGCCGCGCGGACTCCAGACCGACCCGGAACCCACCGGCGCATGCTCCAAGCGCCGCACCAGCACACCGCCGCCACGCACCGCGATCTGGTCCTCCGCACCCAGCGCACCACCCAGGACAGCAGCGACCCGGCCGGCCGCCCGACTGTCCACGACGGCAGGAAGGTCCAGCAGACCGCCCCAGCGCTCGGGGTGTTCCAGCGCCAGCGTGCGACCTAGGCCCCAGGTCTGGGCCTGGACCGGACCGGCCGGGGCGTCCGCCCTCCCGACGGACACCGCGCCCCGGGTGATCAGCCAGAGAGGTGCCGTCGACTCGACGTCCAGGCAGGCCTGGACGACGGCGAACGTGTCCAGCAGGGGCGCGTCCTCAAGAGCGGCGAGGCTCACCACGCCCGCGATCGGCTCGTCCAGCGCCCGCAGCCGCCGGGCGAGCGCGCCGCGCTCGTCCGCTCCGACCGTCAGAACCCGCGCACCGTGGCCGGTCAGGGCCGCCGCGAGTCCGACGGTGTCCGTGCCGACCAGCACCCAGGTGCCCTCCAGCACCGACGTGCCCGGCTCGGACACCGGCTGCCAGCCGACCCGGTAGCGCCAGCCGTCCGACCGGGAGCGCTCGCGGCCGCGTGCCCGCCAGGACGTCAGCGCGGGCAGCACGCTCTCCAGCGGGGACAAGGGGTCGACGCCGAGTTCCGTGGCGAGCGTGGTGAGGTCGCCACGGTCGATCGTGGCCCAGAACCCGGCCTCGGCGGGGTCGGCGGCCACCGCCTTCGCGGGCCGGCTCTCCAGCCAGTACCGCTGGTGCTGGAAGGCGTAGGTCGGCAGCTCGGCCGGTCGGACGCCCGTGAACAGCGGCGACCAGTCGAC
>NZ_JAQYWW010000927.1:0-332 GCF_036322525.1 Streptomyces sp. BE20
GGGCCTACTCGAAGTCCTCCCCGCAAGCGCGGGGGTCAGCCGCTCTCGAACAGGTCTTGGGCGAGGACGTGACTGTCCTCCCCGCAAGCGCGGGGGTCAGCCGCAGCGCGGAACGTCCGCCTGGTCCTTGAGCCAGTCCTCCACGCAAGCGCGGGGGTCAGCCGTAGCCTGCGGCCGCGGGCAGCGCGCCGCCGGCGTCCTCCCCGCAAGCGCGGGGGTCAGCCGGCGCGGGCCACCGACATTTCCGCAGGTCAGAAGTCCTCCCCGCAAGCGCGGGGGTCAGCCGGTCGACGGGGTCGGCGGCGCTGCGTGAGTCGTGTCAGATCGGAAGA
>NZ_JAQYWW010000928.1:0-93591 GCF_036322525.1 Streptomyces sp. BE20
CGGGCCGACGAGAGCGAGGAGCCGCGCCAGACCGAGGAGCCGCGCCAGACGGAGGAGCCCCGGGAGACGGAGGAGACCCGGGAGGTTCGGGACGAGGACTCCGAGGATTCGGAGGACGAGCGGAAGACGCCCGAGCAGCGGGCGGAGGAGGAGCGGCTGGCCGAGGAGAGGCGCGCGGGGAAGCGCCGGGCGGACGACGTCGGGGACGTGCCCTCCGTCCCGCATCCGCCGCTGAACGACGGTCTCACGATCGTCGCGTCGGAGACCCGCGACAACGTCGACCAGGGCCCGCAGGTGCCGAAGCTCGTCCTCGACCGCGGGGTGCTCGCCGGCTCGCACATGGTGACCAGCCTCGGCAAGCCGGACACCGTGCTGGTCAGGGAGCTCGGTACGAAGATCGCCGAGGCCCTCCCCGCCGACACGCCGAACCGGGAGTCCTTCGCCCGGGCGCTCGCCGAGAGCGTCGCCAGCGGCACGAGCCTGCGTGCCCTGGTGTCGGCCCTGTCCAGGGGGGACGTCCTGCACATCCCGGTCGGGACCGACGCCCGCCAGGGCACCGTCACCATCCGTGGCGAGGTGGCGGACCTGGTGCGCCACACCCGGAAGGAGAAGTTCGAGTACGAGGGCGGCGGCGACCGCGTGGTGACGCTCGGCGAGACCAAGGGCGCGAACACGTCGGGCGGCCTCGGGCTCCAGGGGCGGGGCGACTTCTTCAAGATCATGCGGGTGGCTCTGGACGCCTTCGGCGTGAACCGCGACAAGACGCGTTCCGACGAGCTCACGACCAGCTCGAAGTTCTTCTCGCGGGCCAAGACCACGGAGGTCACCGAGGTCTTCCGCGGGAACCTGCTGGTCGAGGTGGGGTACCAGCCGAGGGGCAAGCGGGAGACCGACATCGCTCCGGCCCGACTGGATCCGAGGAACCGGAACCTCCTGACGACGCCGCTCGAAGTGGGCATCCCGGAGCGCGAGACCCGGCCGTCCACCGAGGCCGACATCAACAAGAACCTGCTGGGCGACCTCGACCAGGACCATCTCCGGCAGCAGCGGCTGCATTCCTCCAACGTCCTGCTGGACGTCCACGTGACCGGCGCGCCCCACGTCCGCACCACGGTGCGGGAGGACGCGGGCGGCTCCGTGCAGATGACGGACCGGAGCAGGCCGCAGGACACCCTGCCGACGCGCCGACAGGCCATGGTGGGTGTGGTCGAGGCCCTTCGCGAGAGCATCGTCCGCGAGAAGGCGACCCACGAGCAGACCGTCCGCGAGCGCACCGCCGACCAGGACGCCGCCGACCGGGACACCGCTCTCGACGACGCCGCCCGCGCCGACCGCACCCGCCGCGAGACGGAGACCGGCGCGAGGCTCGCCCGGGCCGAGGAAGCGCTCACGTACCACGGGAGCGTGCTGTCCGAGCGGCTCGTGGCCGAGTTCGGCTTCCGGCGTCTCCAGCAGGACTTCAAGGGCCTGACGAACGGCGAGTCGGTGATCGTCCGGGTGCCCGGCACCGACGTGTGGGCCGAGGTGAAGGCCGCCAGCCGCGGGATGCGCCTGGTGGCGACCACCAAGGACACCGAGTTCAACACCGGCGCCGGCGCGGCCATGACCAAGCTCCGGCGGAAGGTGGTGACCGGGTTCCTGCAGCTCCAGGGCGGCGGCCGGTTCGGCACCGACGTTCTGAACGTCGGCGCCAGCTACGGGAAGCGATGGGGCAAGGACAGGATCATCGTCTCGGGCCGGACGCTGGAGACCGCGGTCACGACCAAGACCAAGGAGAACGGCGCGGTCCTCGACGGGGACGGCTACCTGGAGGTGACGATCCACAAGGGCGACGAGAAGCTGGGCGACACCATCGAGGTGCCGGTCGGGTTCCGGTCGCTGATGCCTCAGTCGGACCTCCTCGCCAACCAGCAGAAGGGGCCCGTCCTGGAGGCCGAGTACCTCCTCCCGGAGTCCGCCGTCATCCGCGACATCGGTTCGCTCGCCGAGGTGCGGAGCGATCTGGAGAGGGTCGGCCGGGAGCAGTACGGGAGCCTCTGGCCGCAGATCCGTACCGAGGTGATGCAGATCGTCACCCAGCCCTCGCTGGCCTCCAAGCTCGGTGCGATGAGCCGCGGGGACGAGTTCGAGCTGACCGCCTTCGACCGGGACAAGGTGGCCGGCGCGGTCGCCGCACTGGCGCAGCGCGGTCTCAAGGTGACCGTCAAGGCCACGCTGACCCACACCCAGCTCCTCCGGACGAGCGAGAAGGCCGACCTCAGCCGGCAGAACGAGTCCAGCAGCTTCAGGACCGAGCAGCGGTACACCAGTAAGTTCGATCTCAAGCAGGGGGCCGTCGGATACGCCCCGGTCAGCGAGATGCCCTCCGGCCAGGTACAGCTCAGCCAGGAGATCAGGGTCCGCGGCGGTGTCCGGGACGACGTCAACGACAAGCTCTACTCGAACAGCAAGATCCGGGAGGCGCAGGAGATCCACGGCGGGAGGATGAACCTGACGGTGGTCCTGGAAGGCGGCGGGTTCGGAACCCGCGAAGTCTCCGCGGGGATCGACACCGAGTTCAGCGTGAAGTCCCGCACCGACGCGCCGGCAACGGGCGGGCCGGGCCCGCTGCCGCGCAACGAACTCAGTGCCGCCTCCGTGGTGTCGTTCAGGAACGAGCCGGGGACACCGGGCGGTGACCGGTTGTTCCAGGACGTCCGGAACGCGCTGAAGGACCGCTTCCAGTGGCGCGGGGGCGTCTCCGACTCCCTGGAGCGCACCCTCCGGTCGGATCTCGGCGCGGTCGCGATGCAGGCCAAGCTGTCCGAGCTCACCCGGGGCGGGGTGCTCAAGGTGCCGGTCGCCGGCCCGGGCTGGTCGGCCGAAGTGGTCGTCCGGGCCGTATTGAGGGCGGCGCCCGTCACGAAGTACACCGTGAACGACGCCGAGTTCGAGGTCGGGACCCAGAACCGGACGGGGCACGGCGTCATGCGGGACATCCGGGACCGGGTGACGGGGGTCCTCGGGCTGACCGGCAGGGCGCAGAAGGAGCAGGGCGGCGGGCCCGGGCTGACGGTGACGGGCGACTACTCCTACCGTCACGAGTCGTCGACCGGTGGCAACCTGCAGAGCTCCGGCACCGCCGTCAACCGGGCGAAGAACGTCTCGACCGCCGTCGTGTCCGACGTCGACGTCCAGTACCAGGTGGAGATCCGCGGCTGGACGGGCGGGCTGGTCCCCAGCACGACGAAGCTCGACCCGATCACGATGCCGGCGGAGGTCGTCACCCCGCAGTACGGCGTGTTGGCACCGGCCGATGTGCGCGCGGTTCCGGACCGCATCTGGCAGGACCACGTGCTCGGCTCCTCCGACGTCGTCACCAACGTGTTCAGGCCCAGCGGCCCGGCGGCCACGGTGACGCCGACCGACTTCGGCAAGGCCGTCCTGCGGGGGAGCAACGACCCGGGGGAGTTCGGCGGGCGCAACGTACAGGAATGGCTGCACGGGCTCGGCAGGTCCGGCCTCCGCCACAAGCTGTACGACGCGCTCAGCCCGAACAACCTGCACGACCAGCTCAAGACCATGATGTCGGGCCGGGAACTGGTGGTCTCCGACGGCGGTGTGACCGTCAGGATCGGCGCGTCCGTCAAGCGGCTGGCCCACGAGGGGAACACCACGACCACCGAGTTCAACACCGGGACGAACGTCGAGCACACCCACTCGGCGGCCGACGGGGCGACCGGCGGCGGCAGCGGCTCCAGCCACCAGCTGCGGGCCGGGGTGGCCGTCTCGACCGGCCTGTTCTACGCGGGCGACACGCTGGCCGCGTCCTCCAGCAACAGCACGCGCGAGACGTGGTCGAACCGCACCGGCTCGGGCAACACCACCAAGGTGAAGCCCGTGGGCAACGTCTTCACCGGCGAGGCCAACCTGCACTTCTCGGTCGAGTGGAAGGACCTGGTCAGCACCGAGGGCCGGTTCGTCATGGTCACCAAGCGGGCCTACTTCCGGCGCGAGGTCGGCATGGACGTGGTCATCGACATCGCGGAGACCCGGGAGACCGTGCCGGGCAACCCGCCGAACGAACCGACCAAGGTCTTCGTGGCCGCGACCGCGCCGCGCGGCGCGGACCTGCGCAGAGGACTGAACGACGACCGGCCGGTCGCCGAGGCCACCCCGGCCCCGCCCGCCCAGATCCCTCCCCCCCGGGTGTGGACGCACGGGCTGGTCGACACCGATGTGGTGCGCGACGCCGGCATGTCCCCGGACGCGCGGAAGCAGCTGACGGACGGCGCCGAGGAGTTCCTGGGATCGGACAACTGGGACCGCGTCCGGGGCATGGTGGAGCGGATGATCGACCCGGTGGCGCTGGCCAGCCGCCTCGTCACCCCGCACACCCCGGACGCCTCGGCGGGGGACACCCGGAACGACGCCTCGGACCCCGCACCGGAAGGCGCTCCCACGCCCCCGGGCTCCGTCCGACCGACCCTCACGGACGGCCCGGGCAACTCCACCCTCCTCCTGGGACGGACCGATCTGGCCGGCGACGTCCAGGTGGAGGTGCGGATGAAGATCAAGGAGCTGGAGTTCGTCAAGACCGACACCAGGACCGACTCCAACCCGACCAACACGTCGTCGGTCACCGACGGCGTCCGGGCCCAGCGCGCGTTCCGCGTGGCCAACCGCATCACGGGGGGCGTCGTCACCCCCGATACCTTCGGGATGGGCCACGCCAGCCTCCGTGGCGGCATCTACGTCGACACCGCCTACGAGCGCCGGACCGACGTCGAGACGGTCGAGGGCGGCCAGATCGTCAACAACGCCAAGATCTCCACCCCGACCGCGCGGTACCGGGGCTTCGCCGAGGTGGAGGTGATCTACCACAAGGGCGAGCTGACCATGCCCCGCATGGAGCTCATGGCGATCGAGATCGACATCCCCGCCGGTGACACCACGCCGACGCCGGTACCGCACAACGGCTTCCTGCGCTTCCACGAAGAGGCGCAGAGCGGCGAACTCCGCCTGCACGGCGCGCCGCCGGACGCGCTGAAGTCGGTGGCGGGTGCGCTGGGGCTCGACGTCGGCGCGCCCTCCGACCACGAGCGGATCCTGCGCGTCGGCCACATCGCCCGGAGGCTGCTCCCCGAGTCGCTCACCGTCGAGGGCCCCAGGGGCGAGCGGTGGTTGCGCGGCCTCGACCGGCTGCTCGACCTCGCCGCGAACGAGGAGGCCGGGGCTCCCTTCGACCGCCTGCGCGACGCGATGGCGGGCCGGCCGGTGCCGGTCCAGGATCGACGCCGCCTCCAGGACCTCGTCGAGCACGTCGGCGCGGACCCCGATCTGGCGGCGGGAGCCGCGAACGGCCACTGGGAGGTCCTGGGGGCGGGGCAGGAACAGCCGCAGCAATCGCAGCAGGGCGGGCAGCGGCAGGAGCAGCGGCAGCCGGACCTGAGCCTGCGCGAGCCGACCGTCCCGGACGTCCGGTGGACCGCCGACGCCGCCGACACGAGGTCCATGTCCCGACTGCTCGACCGGTTCCGGGCGACCGTCCTCCAGGAGGCCGCCCTCCGGGGGAACGCTCCGAGGGCGGAGGGGGACACCAGGCCGCCGGTGGTCGAGGTCACCCTGGACGGACCGGTCAATCGGGCCCAGCGGGAGGCCGACGCGCTGGAGCGGCGGCTGCGCACGCTGGCCCGGGGACTGACGTACGAGGTGGACGTGGTCATCCGGACTGTGGAGTCTCCGGTGCGGCGAGCGGCAGCCCCGGGCGAACCCGCAGGCGCCGTCCGCTCCTTCCGGATCGGACCGGAGACGCCGGACGCGGAGGACGGCCCGTCGGTGCGGCGTGCGGACGACGGGGTGATCCGGCAGTCGGAGGAGGCATCGGGCGCCCTGCCGGGCGGATCCTTGCCGAACGTTCCGCAGGTGCGGCGTCCTTCGCCGGAGGACGGGGCGGACGACCACGCGGACGATCAGGCGGACGATCAGGCCGATGGCCACGCGGACAACCAGGCCGACGATCAGGCCGACAACCGGGCGGACGATCAGGCCGGCAACCGGGCGGACGAGCAGACGGAGGACGTGCGGGAGGTCCCGGGCGGTCCGCTGTCGTGGAACGGGTCGGGTCCGGGCCAGGGCTCGAACGTACCGCTGACGCGACGGCGGGACGACGAGTCGGACGAGGAGCAGGCGCCGAAGCCGTCCGCGCTGCGCGACACGCTGGACGAGGAGCAGGACGCCGGCCTGATCGTGCCGGGCCTGTCGGAGAGCCGCTCGCAGGAGAGCCGCTCGCAGGAGAACCGGCCGCAGGAGAACCGGTCTCAGGAGGAGCGGTCGCCGGAGAACCGGGAGGTTCCGCTGCTGGACGCCGGTGCGTTCGTGCCGCAGCCGGTGCCGTCCCCGGACGACCCGCGTCGGCGCCCGACCGTGCCGACGGCGAGTACGCGGCACGACGAGTCGGACGACTCGCTGACGTCGGGTTCGTCGTCGCCGATCGAGCGGTCGGAGGGGCTACAGCACGAGCGCACGGAGTCGGGCGATTCGATGGTGACGGCCCCGCTCTGGCCGGTCGACGCCGCGACCTTCTACCAGCACGAGGGTGCGCGGTTGGGGGACGACTCGGACAACGCGTCGGTCGATTCGGACCTGCCGGACCTGCCGCACGAGCGCGACGCGTCGGGCGCCTCGTGGCGGACGGCACGGTTGTACGAGGGCGAGGAGGACTTCTACCAGCACGAGGGTGCGCGGTTGGGGGACGACTCGGACAACGCGTCGGTCGATTCGGACCTGCTGGATTCCCGGAGCGAGCAGTCGGAGGACTCGTGGGTGGAGGTCCAGCCGCCCCGGTTCTACCAGCAGGGCTCGAACGTGCCGCTGGGCAACGAGACGCCCCCGGTGGTCGAGTCGCTGCCGTTGCCGCCGTTGCCGCCGTTGCCGCCGTTGCCGCCGTTGCCGCCGTTGCCGCCGTTGCCGCCGCACGAGGCCGGCGGGCCGCCGCGGATCGAGGAACCCGCTCCCCAGGAGACCCTGGAGGACAGCATCTTCACCGCCCTGACACAGATGTACAACAACGGCGGGGCGGCGGGTGAACCGCCCGGCGGTGCCCGGCCGTAGAGAGGGAGTGGGAGCACCCGAGGTCCTGTCGGCCGGGTGGTCCCACCGACAGGGACTGCATGCGGAGCCGAGGAGCTGCGGTGGGGACGAGCACGGGCGGGAACGGAACGACGGGCATACAGCTGCCGTCGGTGGCCTGGGAGATGGAGGAGGAGGGCGACGGGGCAGTCACGGCCCCGTCGGCGGGTCCGGTGCCCTCCTCCGGTCCCTCGCCCTCCTCCGGAGCGGGCGCGGGCGCCGCGTCCGCTGCCGCCGGGGCTGCCGCCGTGGCGGCAGCGGCGCCTCCCGCGGTGCCGCAGTACGGGCCGCCCACGCCGGAGGCGTCGCCGACGCCGGCGGCCGTGCCCGCTCCGGACCCCGGCTCCTCCGGCAGCTTCCCGGAGGAGCCGGGAGCGCTGGAGCCCGTCGCTCCCGAGCCGGAGGGCGGCGCGCCCGACGGCGCTCTTCCCGGGCGGCGCGCCAGGTTCAAGCGGCCCGCACTGGTCGCCGCCGCCACGGCGGGGGTCGTGCTGATGGGCCTGCCGTTCCTGATCACCGACGGCGCCGACCGCCGGGACGGCCACGGCGGGCGGGGCGACGACCTCGGGGTGAACCAGCCCGACCTCCAGCTCGTCGACGGTCCGCAGATCGACGACGCCCCGGTGCCGCCCGCACCCGTCGACCCGCCCGTCACCGGCGACCCGACTGCGGCGCCCACCGAGCCGGCGCCCGTCCAGGGACCGACCCCGGGCACCCCCGAGACGCCCGTCATCGACGGCGTGCCGGCCGGCCAGCCGGTGACCGCCGCCGTCCCCGGCGCGGCCCCGAACCCGCAGAACACCCGGCCCTCCAACGGCTCCGCCCCGGTGGCCAAGGCGCCGGTGGGCGGTGGGACGCAGCAGCAGGGGAGCGGTGGCGGTTCGGGCTCGCAGCCCGCCCAGGGCCGGCCGCCCGCGGCGCAGCAGCCCGCGCCGCCGCCCGCCGGGCTGCCGCCCGCCGCGCAGCAGCCCGCGCCGCCGGCCGCCGGGCAGCCGCCCGTGGCCCAGCAGCCCGCGCCGCCGCCCGCCACCCAGCAGCCCGTGCCCCCGGTCCCGGCCCAGCCGCCCGCCGCGGCGAAGGCGACCTACAAGGCCGTGGGCGGCACCGGGTGCTCCACCTCCTCCGCCACCTACGCCCAGCACGGCTGGTACGAGCAGGACACCAAGGGCTGGCTGAACAACTCGGCCGGCGGGTACACCGGTTCGGGCTGCAACGGCAAGTACGTGTCGATGCCGATGTCCGGCGCGGAGGCCAAGGACGACACCGACAACTGGGTGCTCTGGACGTTCTCCACGGCGCCGGTGACCAATGGCAGTTGCAAGATCGCCGTCTACGTGCCGAACAACTCGGACGTCAAGGCGGTCGGCGCCGCGCCGGCGTACTACACCGTCCAGAACGCCTCGGGCGGCACGATCGGCGACTTCCCGGTCAACCAGAGGACCAACCGGGGCAGTTGGGTCACCGGGGGGACGTTCGCGGTGAGCGGCGGGAAGATCGCCGTGAAGCTGCACTCGCGCGGCATCGACTGGAACGACAAGGCGCACATCGCCGCGTCCGCCGTGAGTGCCGACTGCACGGCCGCCTGACACCGCCACCCCGGGCACCGCGCCCGCCTGCCCACCGCAGCACGACCCACCGCACCACGACGACCGCAGCACCACCACCGCACCACGACGACCGCTATACGGCGAAGAACCCCAGGAGATGAAGGCCATGTCGCGCCATGTGCTGACGGTGTGCCCGGAGCAGCGCGGCGGCCCGTACCGCACGATCGGCGACGCGCTCGCGGCGGCCCGCAACGGGGCGGTGATCTCCGTGCGCCCCGGCCGCTACGAGGAGAACCTCGTCATCACCAAGATGGTCACCATCACCGCCGAGGAGCCGCGCGGCAGCGTCCGGATCACCGCCCGGCGAGGGTGCGTCGTCCAGGTGGTGGCCGAGGCCGTCCAGCTCACCGGCCTGATCGTGCAGGGGCAGGACGAGGAGCTGCCCGCGGTCGACGTGCCGCGCGGGCAGGCGGCGCTGTCCGACTGCGAGGTGGTGGGCAGCTCCTGGACCGCGGTGCTCACCCGCCAGCAGGGCTCGCTCGCGATGCGCGACTGCCGGGTCACCAACCCGGCCGGCGCCGGCATCGTCGAGACGTCCACCGGCACCAGCGTGATCGAGGACTGCGTCATCGAGCACCTCGGGACGTCGGCCGTGGTGATCGGCGAACGGGCCAACCCGCTGCTGCGCAACTGCGTCCTGCGTGACGCGCGCGGTAACGGCGTCTGCGCGAACGGCGAGGCCCGCGGCACCCTGGAGGACTGCGAGATCTCCGTCACCGACAAGCCCGCCGTCGCGCTGGAGGAGCGCTCCACCACGCGACTGCTGCGCACCACCGTCCACGACACCACCATCGGCGTGTACATCAGCTCCGAGGCGCGCGTCCTGCTGGAGGACTGCACGGTCACCGGCACCTCCGGCCACGGCATCGCGCTCGCCGGCGGTACCGATCCCGAGCTGCGCCGCTGCCGGGCCACCCGTACGGCGGGCCACGGCATCCACGTGACCGCCCGTTCGCGCGGCGTCTTCGAGGACTGCGAGGTGGACGGCGCCGAGGGCACCGGCATCTGGGTGGGCGAGTCCGCCGGCCCGGTCCTGACCCGCACCGTCGTCAAGGACTGCGGCGCGGTGGGCGTCGAACTGACCGGGGGCAGCACCGCCGACATCGACCGGCTGGAGGTCCGGGACGCCACCGGCGCCGGTGTGTCGATCACCGACGGCGCCAACCCCAGGCTGCGCCACCTGACCGTCACCGGCGCGGGCGCCGACGGCGTCGAGGTGATCCGGGACGGCCGGGGCCGGCTGGAGGGCGTCGAGGTGGTGGACGCAGGCCGGTCCGGGCTGCGGATCGCCGACGGCGCCGACACCTTCGTCGGCAACGCGGTGGTGCGCGGGGCCAAGGGGGCGGGCGTCCTGGTCGGCAAGGTCGGCCGGGCCGCACTGCGGGACTGCGAGACCTCCGCTTCCGGGGACGACGGCCTCGCGGTCGAGGACGGTGGCGAGCTGACCTGCACCCGGGTCCGCACCCACGGCAACCGCCGGCACGGCGTGCGGATCGGGGCCGGGGCGCGGGCCGTGCTGACCCAGGTCGACGCGGTGGAGAACATCGGCGACGGAGTGCGCCTCGACTCCGCCGAGGCGGTCCGGCTGACCGGCTGCACGCTGGCCCGCAACCGGGGCTCCGGCCTGCGGCAGACTGCGCCGAGCGAGCGGCTCGCCGTCGAACAGCTGGCCAGCGAGGAGAACGGCCTGCCCGACGCGCACGGCACCGCGACCGCGGCGACCGCCCGGCCCGCCACCGGCGCGGAGACCGCCGACCCCGGCGGGCCGTCCGCGGCCGATCCGGGGGGCCGGCCCGCCGGTGAGGCGGGTCCGGTCGTCGCGCCCGGTCCACTGGAGGTGCTGGAGTCCCTGGTCGGCCTGGCGGGCGTCAAGGAGCAGGTGGCCACCCTGGTCAACCTCAACAAGCTGGCCCGGCGCCGGGAGCTGGCCGGCATGCCGAGCCTCCCGATGAGCCGCCACCTGGTCTTCGCGGGCCCGCCCGGCACCGGCAAGACGACCGTCGCCCGGCTCTACGGCGCCATCCTCGCCGAGCTGGGCGTGCTGCGCAGCGGGCACCTGACCGAGGTGGCCCGGGCCGACCTGGTCGCGTCGATCATCGGCGGCACCGCGCTCAAGACCACCGAGGTGTTCCAGTCGGCGCTCGGCGGGGTGCTCTTCATCGACGAGGCGTACACGCTCTCGGCGGGCTCCGGCGGCAGCGGGCCGGACTTCGGCCGGGAGGCGATCGACGCCCTGGTCAAGCTGATGGAGGACCACCGCGACGACATCGTGGTCATCGTGGCCGGCTACTCCGCCGAGATGACCGACTTCATGGCCAGCAACCCCGGCCTCGCCTCCCGGTTCAGCCGGACCGTCGAGTTCGCCAACTACGCGGTGGACGAGCTGGTCACCATCGTGGAGAAGGCCGCCGGGGCCCACGGCTACGAGCTCGCCGACGGCAGCGTCGAGGCCCTGGCGCTCCTCTTCGAGCAGATGCCGCGCGGCGCGGACTTCGGTAACGGTCGAGCGGCCCGCAAGGTCTTCGAGGAGATGGTCGACCGGCAGGCCACCCGTCTCGCCGCCCAGCCCGAGATCAGCGACCAGGACCTCGCGCTGCTCGTCCCCGAGGACGTCGGCGTCGAGCTCGCGGCCCCCGTGTCGGCGGCCGACGGCACCGAGCCGCTCGCCGAACTGGCCGCCCTGGTCGGCCTGCCGGCGGCCAAGGAGCAGGTCGAGGACCTGGTCAACCTGCTCCGCCAGGCCCGCCGCCGGGAGGAGGCCGGGCTGCCGACCGCGACCATCAGCCACCACCTGGTCTTCGCCGGGCCGCCCGGTACCGGCAAGACCACCGTCGCCCGCCTCTACGGGCGGCTGCTGGCCGAACTCGGCGTGCTGCCCAAGGGGCAGCTGATCGAGACCGCACGCGCCGACCTGGTCGGCCGCTACGTCGGCCACACCGCGCAGCTCACCAAGGAGGCCTTCGAGCGGGCGCGCGGCGGAGTCCTCTTCGTCGACGAGGCGTACACCCTGACGCCCCGGCACGGGGGCGGCGGCGACTTCGGCCAGGAGGCGGTGGACACCCTGATGAAGCTCATGGAGGACCACCGGGACGAGGTGGTGGTGATCGTGGCCGGCTACGACGACGAGATGCGGCACTTCCTCTCCTCCAACCCCGGCCTGGCGTCCCGGTTCTCGCGCCAGATCGACTTCGGCCACTACACGGACGACGAGCTGGTCACCATCGTGACGAACCATGCCGAGTCGGCCGGGTACAGCTGCGCGCCGGAGACGCTGGAGGCGCTCGGGCGACTGTTCGCCTCGGTGCCGCGCGACCGGACCTTCGGAAACGGTCGCTTCGCCCGGCAGACCCTGGAGGGCATGATCACCCGCCAGGCGGGCCGGCTCAGCCGACTGGACGTCGCCGACCTCTCCGAGCTCAGCCTGCTGCTGCCCGGGGACATCGCGGCGGACCGCCTCGGCAGCACGGTGTGAGCGGACGGGCCAGCCGGGCCGGGCGGGCGACCGTCGCGGTGTGTGGTCTCACCCTGCTCGCCGCGGTCGCCCCGTCGGTGGCGGCCGGGCCTGCGGCGGTGGCTGCCGTGCCGGCCGTCCTGCCGGCGGCGCCCGGGGCGGGGCCGACGGCCGCCGTGCCCGCCGCCCCCGCGGTCCCCGCCGCACCCGGCGTGCCCGTCGCACCGGGCGCGGCGTCGGTGCCCGCGGCCCCCGGGGTGTCGCCGGGCGCGGCGGAGCTGCCCGGGGTGGCGCAGACGCTGCCCGACGTCAAGCAGAACGGCTGCCGCAAGCCCTCCACCCGGACCCTGGACCGGCCCGGGTGGGCCCAGGCGTACCTGCGGTCCGACGCCGTGTGGCCGCTCAGCCGGGGCGCCGGCGTGACGGTGGCCGTGATCGGCTCGGGGGTGGACGCCTCGGCGGGGTCGGCGTCCGGTGCACTGGCCGGGCGTCTGAAGCTCGGCCCCCGGCAGTACGGGTCGGGCGACTCGGGCCAGGACTGTGTCGGCCACGGCACGTTCCTCGCGGGCCTGGTCGCCGGCCGCCGGATGCCCGACGGCGGACCGTCCGGACTCGCCCCCGGGGCGACCGTGCTGGCCGTGGCCGCCACCGACGACGCCGGCAGCACCACCTCCGACCTGCTCGCCAAGGGCATCCGCGCGGCGGTCGACGGCGGCGCCCGGATCGCCGTCGTCGCGGCGCCGGTGGCGGAACCCGCGCCGGCGCTGGCCGAGGCGGTCGGTTACGCCGCCGCCAAGGGCGTGCTGCTGGTCGCGCCCGCCGGGCCGGACGGGCAGACGGCCGCCGCGCCGGTGTACCCGGCCGGCTACCCCGGCGTGCTCGCGGTGGCGGGCCTCGCCCCTGACGGATCCGTGCCCGTCGGGGCCGCGGGCGGAGGGGCCTCCGGTGGCGGTGCCGCCGCGTCCGGGGCCGCCGGAGCTCCCGCCGGGCGGGCTTCGCGGGTGGACCTGGCGGCGCCGGGCGAGGCCGTGCAGGCCGTCGGCCCGGGCGGGGGCCACTTCACCGCCTCGGGTCCGAGTTACGCCGCGGCCCTGGTCGCCGGGGCGGCGGCGCTGGTGCTCGGCCGGTCGCCCGAGCTGACTGTCGAGCAGCTCGCCGACCGGCTGCGGGAGACCGCCTACCGGCCCGGCTCCGCGGTGCCCGATCCGGTCGTCGGCTGGGGGGTGGTGGACCCGGTGACGGCCGTCACCGCCCCGCCCGCCGCACACGCTCCGCTCTCACCGACGGACCCGGTCGTCGTCCCTCCGCCCGCCGACCGCTCGGCCGTCCGGCGGGCTTCGGCGCTGGCCGGCGCGATCCTCGGCGGGGCCGCGCTGGTCGGCCTGGCCGCCGCCGCGGTGCGTGCGGGGCGCCGACGGGGCTGGCGCGCGGGGTGATCGCCGACGGCCGCCAACGCCGGGCCAACGGCCCGGTGCCGGTGGCATTGGCGTGACGTTGGCCCGTCGTTGGCGACGGCTGCGAGCGTGGCACCGCCGGGGGGAGCGGTCCGAAGGGAGCGGTACACCCGGCGCACCGAGTCAGCGGTCGAGTGATCGACCGATGCACCGACGAATGTGGTAAGGGACCCAACAGCCGTGGCCATCGACGCTACCGCCCACGACGGAACGACCATCCAGGACTCCGGGTCGCCGAGCCCGGAGAGCACCCTGGGGGGCGAGCGGAGAGGGTCGGAGCCCGCCCGGCGCAGCCCTGACCTGCCCGCGCCCGAGGGGGCGACGGACGGCGGGCCGACGGCGGAGGCGACCACCGTGCCGGCGGCCGAACCGGCGGCCGGGGCCGGGAAGGCCGTCGCCCCGGTGACCGTGCCGCAGGCCGCCCGGCCCACCCTGGACCAGGACACCCTGGCCGAGCTCTTCCGCCTGCACGGCGGCTACCTGCTGCGCGCGATGCTCCGCGTCACCAGCGGCGACCGCGGCAAGGCCGAGGACATCGTGCAGGAGGCCCTGCTGCGCGCCTGGCAGAACCCGGCCGCCATCCACCGAGGCCCCGAGCACAGCCGCCCCTGGCTGTTCACCGTGGCCCGCCGGATCGCCATCGACCACTACCGGATGCAGGCCGCCCGGGCCCAGGAGGTCGCCGACGAGGCGCCCGAGGAGCACGCCGGCGCCCACGACCCGTACGACGAGGTGCTCGCCGCCCGGGACATCGCGGTCGCCATGGCCGAGCTCCAGCCCCACCACCGGGACGTGCTCGTCGAGCTGCACATGAGGGGCCGCTCGATGGCCGAGGCGGCGGTGGTGCTGGGGGTGCCGGTCGGGACGGTCAAGTCCCGCAACTTCTACGCCGTCCGCGCCCTGCGGCCGATCCTGGAGGCGCACGGCATGGCGACGGCCGGCTGACCCGTCGCGCCGTTGCTCCGTCCCGCCGGGTGGGACCGGCCCCGGCCTGTGGGCGTCGGCCGGTTCTCTGGCGGTCCTCTCCGGACCCGTGCGGTTCCTCCGTGCGGCCCCTCCGTGCGGTTCGGCGGAGAAGTCGGGCGGAGGCCGGTGAACCGTCCGGCCCCCGCCGCCCGTTGATCACAGTGGCGGCACCGCCACCGGAGCTCGTTCCCCCCGTGCGGGCACCGGTAGCCACCGCTCCGGCGGGGCAGCAGTCCCTTGCGCGGGACTGCTGCCCCGCCCGGGGGACCGTCAGGTCTGCTCCCGCCCGTCCCGACCGGTCCGCCGGCGGGTGAACCGGGTGTGACGGACCGTCCGTAGTCACTGCTGAGCGGCCGAACTCCCGGCTCCCGCGCCCCGGCGGGTGTCGGGCCCCTGCGGCGGCCCGGTGTTCCCCCTTGTGGGAGGGCGGACACCGGGCCGCCGGTCCTCGGGCCCGCCGACCGGTCCGTTCCCGGCGGTGGAGAGCTCCGGCCGTCCGTGCCCGTCCGAGCCCAGGAGAGTCCCGATGGCCAGACACCGGCTCAGCCGCCGGCGGCGGATCACGTTAGCCGCGACGGCCCTCGCCGCCGGCAGCGCGCTGATCCTCGCGCCGCGCGACGCGCCCGCCGCGGCCACCGCCACCGACCCGGTCGGCCTCAACGCCGCCCACGCCTACCTCGGTTGGGGCGACGCGCCGGACCCGGTCGCGGTCATGAAGGCCACCGGTCTGCGCCAGTTCGCCCTCTCCTACGTGCTCGCCGGAGGTTCCGGCTGCGAGCCGCGCTGGGACGGCTCCCGACCGCTCACCGGCGGCTCCGACGAGGCCGCGATCAAGCGCATCCGCGCCGCCGGCGGCGAGGTGCTCGCCGCGTTCGGCGGCTGGGACGGCGCGAAGCTGGGCGAAGGCTGCGGCACCGCCGCCGAACTCGCCGCCGCCTACCAGAAGGTGGTCGACGCCTACGCGCTCAAGGCGGTCGACATCGACGTGGAGTCCACCGAGCTGACCGACCCGGCGGTGCGGCGGCGGATCGTCGAGGCGCTGCGGACGCTCAAGGCGAAGAACCCCGGCCTGCTCGTCTACGTCACCTTCCAGACCGAGCAGAAGGGACCCGACGCGGACGGCGCCGACCTGATCGCGCTCGCCGCCAAGTCCGGTCTGGTGGTGGACGGCTGGACCGCGCTGCCGTTCGACTTCGCCGGTCGGGAGAGTGACCTGCCCGCCGTGGTCCGGCAGTCCGTCACCGGCCTCCAGCGCGCCGTCGCCACCGCGTACGGGTGGGCGGACGACCAGGCCTGGCGACACGTCGGCCTGGTCGCGATGAACGGCCGCACCGACCAGCAGGGGGAGCAGCTCACGGTGGCCGGCCTCCGCACCGTCCGGGAGTTCGCCGCCACCCACCACCTGGCCCGCCTCGGCCTCTGGGCGGTCAACCGTGACCGGCCCTGCCCGGCCGACGCCCCCGCCGGTCCGACCTGCAGCGGTGTGAAGCAGGCGGCGTACGACTTCACGCGCGTGGTCGCCGGGTACCACACGGACTCGGTACCCGGGGACGTGGGCGGCCCCTGCCGCATCCCCCTGCCGTCGATCCCGCCGCTGGCCGTCCCGTCCGGCTCGGCGTCGGGTTCGCCGTCGAATTCACCGGCCGCCGGACGGTCGGTCTGCCCGACCCCGACCCCGACCACCACCGTGACGCCGACGCCGACCCCCACGGCGACCTCGACGCCCACGTCCGGCGGGTCCCCGTCCGGCACGCCGAGCGCGAGCCCGACGTCCGCGAGCCCGACGTCCGCGGCCCCGGTACCCGGCTCGGCCGTCCCCCCGGCGGTCCCGCCGGCCACCACCGGCGCCGCCCCGGTGCCCGGTGCCGGCGCCGACACCCCGGGCCCGGTGGCCGTGGCCGCACCCGCTCCGGCCCCCGCCCCGGGCGGCTCGCTCGCCGCCACCGGCGCGAGCGGCGTCACCGACACCCTGCTCACCACCTCCGGGGCGCTGCTGTTCCTCGGCGGCGCCATCGGTCTGGTCGGAACCCGTCGCCGCGACCCCGAGGGCACTCCGGCCGGCGGCCCGACCCCGCCCTCGGCCGCCTGACGCCACACCGCACCGGCCCCGTCCGGCGCTCCCGTCGTCCCGGGAGCGCCGGACGGGGCCGGCGGCCGTTCTGGTCGCCGACCGACGCCGGGCGGCGCAGGGCGGTCACCCGCCCCGCGGGGACCCCGGGGACCCGGGGGGTCACCACCCGAGGAGGTAGGCCCCCCGCCGCAGGCCGGCCAGCACGGCTCCGGCCGTCTCCTCCGCCGTCCCCCTGCCACCCTCGCTCCGGTGCGCGCTCGCGCCCCCGTTCAGCACCACGTAGTGCAGCGCCGCCCCCGTCGCCCGGCTCTCCCGGCGGAAGGAGTCCAGCGCCGTCGGCGCGACCGAGCCCTCCACCACCACCTGGTAGCCGCCCGAGGCGAAGGCGAAGGCGGCCTGCGCGGCCGCCGCGAGTGCGGTCACGTTCTGCCGCCGGGCCTCCGGCAGGTGCGGCGCGACGTACCCCTGCCGGACCGCCCGCTGGAAGTCCTCCGCGCGCAGGTGGACGCTCGGGTACAGCGCGTCCGCGACCAGCGGGGCGACCGCACCGATCCCGGCCCCGGCGGCCGGGTCGGAGAGGACGACCACGCTGCCCGCTCCCCGTCCGCCTCCGAGCTCGGGCCCACCTACGGTCGTACGGTTCACAGCTGCTGATCCCTTCACGGGCGGGGAAGGACGGGGAGCCGGGGCGGGACGGCCGGAGCGCGCGGGCCGGCCCGACGCGGAACACAGGCGGGCCGAACCCGGCAAAGCGGACAGCCGACCGCCTCGTCCCCACGAGTGACTGCTGTCGGAGATCAACCTAGTCCACCGCGCGGCCCCGAGTCCTCCCCCTCCCGATACCTCCCGCCGGTCCTCCCCGCGCTCCTCACGCCTGCCCTTCCGGACCTCGCCTCCGGGGCCCTTCGCGCTACTCCGCCACCTGAAGGACGATCGGGTTGGTCAGCGCCGCCATCGGGCCCCACGGCAGGTCCGGCCCCATGGAATTGCCCTTCCCCGGGGTCCCGTCGGCCCTGGGGCGCCGGACCTCCGCCCGGACGAACGCCGCCAGCGAGGCCGTCGTCCGCCAGACCACCGTGCCCGCGCCGTCGGCCGGCAACGACTCCTGGTGCAGCTGGCCCTCGTCGGTCAGGAACCGCACCGTGCCGTTCGGCACTCCCGCGACCGCGAGCCGGACGTCCACCGGCGCGTCCGCCGGGACGGTCAGCTCCTCGCCGATGCCCGCCTGCCGGCCGTTCCCGGTGGCGGTGAACTCCAACTGGACGGTTGCCGATTCGGCCAGCCAGCTGCGCCCGGACCGGATCCCGTCGAGGACGTCGTCCCGGGTCAGGTCCTCGGCCAGGACGACCGTGTGCGGCGAGCCGATCACCTGCGGCGCGCTGTGCGCGTCGCTGTTGCCGACCGCGGGAAGCCAGGACCGGCCCTGCCGCAGCGCCACCGCCAGCTGGGCGTCCCAGTCGTCCACCGCCGACTCGTCGTCGTACGTCCACGGGCCGTTCCACACCTCGACGGCGTCGGCGTCCTCGTACCCGAACTTCCACTGGCAGGCGACGTACGGGCAGAACGGGTGCGCCGGCACCACGAGGCCGCCCTGCCGCCGCACCTGCCGGGCGAAGCGGGGGAACACCTCGTCGCGGGAGCGGTACCGCCAGTCGACGAACCGGCCCGGCTCCAGGCCCAGCGCCAGCCAGTGGCCGTTCCGGGTGGTGACCTCCTCGCCGAGCATGATCAGCAGGTCCGGCCCGGCGAGCGGACCCCAGACACCGTGGGCGGAGGTGGTGTTGTGGTCGGTGGAGACGAGGAAGTCCAGCCCGGCGGCCCGGGCACCGGCCGCCACCTCGGCGGGCAGCCGCCGTCCGTCGGAGTGCACGGTGTGCAGGTGGCAGTCGCCCCGGTACCAGGCCCGCCCGCGCCCCCGCGCCCGCTCCGGCGGGTACGAGGGGGTGAACACGCCCCCCGGGGCCCCGGAGCGGAGGGTCACGTCGACCCGGTACTCCAGTCCCTGGGGTGCCACCTGGTACGGGCCGAGCACGACGTGCCACCGCCCGGGCCGGACCGGTCCCGGCAGGTAGCCGGGGGTCGCCTGCTCGCGGCTCACCGAGAACTCCGTCCGGAACCCGCCCGACCAGCCGCGGAAGCCGCGCCCGCCGAGGTCCGTGCCGCGCTCGTCGAAGAGCCCGATGTCGCAGGAGTTCCCCGGAGTGCCGGCTGGAACGGTCGGCTTGTCGTACCGGTAGGCGACGGCGACCTCCCGCACCCCCGCCGGCACGTCGAACGGCAGGTAGACGAAGTCGGGGGCCCCGGTCGGCAGCCGTCCGGTGAGCGTGATCGTCCGGTCCGCCGCTCCGGGCGTTCCCTCCTCCGCGCGGGCGGCGCCGGCACCCGCCGCACCGAGTGCCCCGGCCGCGCCGGCCGCCCCGGCCGCGAGCAGCCCGCGCCGGCCCAGTAACCCCTTCTCGCCGTGCACATCCTCCGCCATCAGATCCTCCGACTCGCCCGGGACGTTTTCCGCCTCCTACCCGCGCTCCCGCCCGCCCCGGTGAACCACGGGTGAGCCGGACCTCACGTTCACGCGGCAGCCCCGTGAAGGTCGCCCGGGTTGCGCGGACTGACGATCAGTCTCTTCATGGGACGTGGATCATCTGAACATCAGACAGCCCGGGAGGCTCCCCATGTCAGTCAGCCGGCGGACCCTCCTGGCGGTCGCGGCCGGCAGCGCGCTGGCCGCGTGCCGGCCCTCCACCGCGCGTCCGCCGACCCCGCCCGGCCCTCCCACCCCTCCACCGACCGCCTCACCCACGCCCACCCCCGCGCCCACATCCGCGCCCGCAGAGACGCCCACGCCCACCCCCACCGCGGCAGCCGCCTCCGCCCCGGCGGCCATCCCCGTCCCGCTCCCCACCCGCACCACCGTCACCACCCGCTACGCCGAGGCCGCTCCCACCGACTGGGGCCTCGACGTCCCCGGCGTCCTGAGCGCGCTCCCCGACGGCGAGCGCGCCATCGCCCTCACCTTCGACGCCTGCGGCGGACCCGGCGGCTCCGGCTACGACGCCGGGCTGATCGAGGCCCTCCGCACCCACGACGTCCCCGCCACCCTCTTCCTCAACGCCCGCTGGATCGACGCCAACCCGGCGGCCTTCGAGGACCTCGCCGCCGACCCCCTCTTCGAGATCGCCAACCACGGCACCGCCCACCGCCCCCTGTCCGTCACCGGCCGCTCCGCCTACGGCATCCTCGGCACCGGCGACGCGGGCGAGGTCTACGACGAGATCTCCGGGAACCTCGAAAAGCTCACCGCGCTGCTCGGACGGCCACCCCGCTACTTCCGCGCGGGCACCGCCCACTACGACGACGTCGCCACCCGCATCGCCGCCGACCTCGCCCAGCCCGTCGCGGGCTTCACCACCAACGCGGACGGCGGAGCCACCCTCACCGCCACCCAGGTCCACCGCGAACTCCTCGACGCCCCGCCCGGCGCCATCGTCATCGCCCACATGAACCACCCCACCGCCGGCACCGCCCGCGGCCTCGCCACCGCCCTCCCCACCCTCCTCGCCACCGGCCGGACCTTCACCCGCCTCTCCGACGCCTTCCACTGATTCCACCGAGCGCTGCTCCGACAAAGCAGATGTCGGCGGTTCGAACCGCTCGTACGCGTGTGAGGAAGGGCCGGGCGCGCCTCCACCGGGGCGCTGCTGTCGTCCGGTGCGTGAGGTTTCGCGCTCGGGGTGTCGAGAACCGGCGTGCTCAGGCCGGTCGGCTCTCGCCGGCGGCCGCCGCCCCGGTGGCGCGGGCGGTGGAGACCGGGAGGGCCGCGGCCACCCGGAAGCCCGGACCGTACGGGGCCGCACTCAGCAGGCCGCCGAAGAGGGCGACCCGCTCGCGCAGCCCGAGCAGCCCGTGCCCGGTCGACAGCTCCCGCTGCGCGCCCGGGGGCTGCCCGGCGCCGTCGTCGACGACCTCGATGATCAGCGACTCGTCCCAGGTGATCCGCACGACCGCCCGGGTGCCCGGTCCGGCGTGCTTGGTGATGTTGGTGGCCGCCTCCTGGACGAGGCGGTAGGCGGTCTGGCCGACGCTGTCGTCGATCCGCAGCGGCGTACCGCGCGTCTCCAGGGAGATCTGGACGCCGGCCCTGCGGATGTCCGCCAGGAGCCGGTCCAGGTCCCCCAGGCCGTGGGTGTTGCCCTCCTCGGCCGGGGTCTCCGAGGTGCGGAGCAGCCGCAGCATGTGCCGGAGCTCGGCCATCGTGGACCTCCCGAGGTCCTCGATGTGCTCGAAGGCCTCACCGCGCGCCGGGTCCTCGAACGCCGTGACCCGGCCCGTCTCGGCCCGCATCACCATCACCGCGACGGCGTTGGCGACGATGTCGTGCAGCTCCCGGGCGATCCGCACCCGTTCCTGGGTGACCCGCCGGCGGACCTCGGCGACCTCCTGCTGTTGACGCTCCGCAGCCCTCCTCGCCGCCCGGCTCCACCGGGCGAGCCACCAGACCGCGAGGGTGATCGGCAGGTAGAAGGCGATGTTCGCGACCAGCACCGGGAGCGTGGACGACCCGCCGTAGAAGGCCACGGTGGAGTAGATCGCCAGCGACAGCGGCACGAAGGCGAGGGCGAGCGCCGGCAGGGCGACGGACCGCCGGCACTGCTCGGAGACGGTGTAGAGGGCGATCAGCAGGCCGAAACACGGCGTGTAGTCGAAGACGTGGGCGATCGAGAGCAGGTTGGCGCCGGTGGCGATCACCCACACGGCGCCGAACGTGACCACCGGGCGGTGGCGGCGCAGGAGCAGCGCCGCCCCCTCGGCGGCGGCGAGCAGCAGCATCCACAGCCGCTGCTCCCACGTCGTGGAGGGGACGATCAGGGTGCCGAAGTAGAACAGTTCCGGGAAGAGGGCGACGAGCGCCAGCGCGGCGTCCTGCAGCCGGACGGAGCGCACGCCCCGGGCGTCCCCCGTCCGGCCCTGCGGCGTGGTCATCGCGCCCACGGTCCGGTCAGGGGCAGGGCGAGCACGTGCGGCTGCTGCAGCATGTCCTCTCCCCGTACTCCCGGGCGCCGGAGGAGACGTCGCCGTCGGCCGTGAGGGCGTCGAGCCACCACTTCTCCGGCGGGGCGAGACCTTCCGGGCGCACCACGCCGAAGCCGAGCTCGGCGTAGACCGCCCACTGGTCGCCCTGGTGGCGGACGAGGCCCTCGGCGAGCCGGGCCGGCGAGACCCGTTCGACGTGGACGCCGAACCGCGAAGGGCTGATCAGGCTGAGCACGGCCGCCGCCGCGGTGATCCCGTCCCCGTTGACCGCCGACAGGCTCAGCCCGCCGGACAGGACGACCTGGGAGTCCTTCCCGTCTCCGGGTGACCGGGATATTCGCACGAGATATCTCTTCCAGGGGCTGGCGAGTGCCTCGGGAGGATCCGGCACCAGCACGGTCTCCGCGCTGGTCAGGATCCCGTGGGCCAGCGGTTTGCCGAGCTCACCGCCCCGTTGGGCAGGGTGCACGGTGACGGCGACCGCGGGCGCATCGGTAGTGGGCTTTGTACTCATCGTAACGCCTCGGCATCGGACGGGCCCGCCCTGGGGGTGCGGGCGACTACCTCCACAGTCGCCCCGCCCGTGTCCCGGGAGCATGAGCCCGAGGCCCCACCCGGGCCCCGGTTCGCTCGGCGGCCGGGGTGTGCCGGGTCGCTCCGGCGGAGTCGGCCGGGGCGGCCGACCCGGGGTCAGCGGGGGGTGGGTCGGGCGAGGAGTTGGAGGAGGCCGACGAGAGCGACGCCGGCGACGATCTCGCGGCGGTCGATCATCCCCTGGACGCGGTCGAGCGGGATCCACGCGATCCGGTCCGCCTCGTGGGTGTCGACGGGCGGTCCGGTGTGGACGGCGCCGCGGGCGAGGAAGACGTGGTGCCGGGCGTTGCTCATCCCGCCGACGGGATGGGTGTAGCCGAGGGGCTCCACCGAGGCCGGCCGCCACCCGGTCTCCTCCTCGGCCTCCCGGACGGCGGCGGCCTCGGGGCTCTCGCCGGGCTCGACGATGCCGCAGGGGATCTCCCAGCCCCAGGTGTCCGTGGTGAACCGGTGGCGCCAGATCATCAGGACCTCGTCGCGCTCGTTCAGGACGACGGCTGCCGCGACCGGCGCCCACTTCACCAGGTGGTGCTCGTAGCGGGGCATCCCCTCCGGCTCGACGTCCACCAGGTCGAGTTCCACCCAGGGGCTGGAGTAGACGGTGCGGCTGCCATGGACGGTCCACTCGCTGCTCACGGGTACCTCTGTTCGGGACGGGACGGTCCGCGCCATCCTGCCAGAGGCGCCGGGCGGGGCCCCGCCTACGCCTCCGGCAGGACGGTGATGGCGGTGGCGAGGAGGCCCCGGTCGACGCGCCAGCGGCCCGCGAGGGTGGGGAGCGGCGAGGGGACGAGGAGGGTGGCGTCGAAGGTGCCGTCCGGGCGGAGGGTGAGCTCGGCCTCGGAGAAGTCGAGGAAGCGGTGGGTGAGGGGGAACCAGGTCTTGTAGACCGACTCCTTGGCACTGAACAGGATGCGGTCCCAGGGGACGTCGGGGTGGGCGGCGGTGAGGGCCGTGTTGCGGCGCTGCTCGGCGGGCAGGGCGATGGCGTCGAGGACGCCCTCGGGCAGCGGCAGGGCGGGTTCGGCGTCGATGCCGACGGAGACGACGTCACCGGCCCTGGCCACCGCGGCGGCGCGGAAGCCGGCGCAGTGGGTGAGGGAGCCGATGACGCCGTCGGGCCAGCTCGGCGCGCCGCGCAGGCCGGGGACCAGCGGGCGGTACGGGACGCCGAGCCGGCCGAGGGCCAGGCGGGCGCAGTGACGGACGGTGGTGAACTCGCGGCGGCGGGAGTCGACGGCGCGGGCGACGACCTCGGCCTCGGCCGGTTCGAGCCGGGCCTCGGCCGGGTCGTCGTAGGCCGTCTCGACGACGACGGACGCGGGCAGGAGTTCGCCGATCACTGGTCCCCCTCAAGAAGTTGCTGGCCGGACGAGGGTAACGCGGGGCTACTCGAAGGCGGCGGCCGCCTCCCGCAGTGCCCCGGCGACGGTCTCCGGGTCGTACGGGGCGGGTTCGCCGGGCAGGTAGGTGACGGCGCGCAGGCCCCCGCTGTACCGGAACGAGCGGTGGCGCTCGTACAGCGGCCAGGAGACGGGGGACTTGCGGTCGACGCCGACGCTGATGCCCTGGAACGGGGCCATGCCGATGAGCTGGTGGACGGGGCCCAGCCGGCCGGTCTCGATCCCGTCGACGAGGACGCGGAACTCCCACCTCAGGTCGGCGACGGCCGTGGCCTCGACGGTGACCAGCCGGGCGCCGGGGGCGAGCGGGCCGGCGTCGGCCTCGGTGAGGTCGCCGTACTGGTTGTAGGCGAGGCGGAGCCGGCTGTCCTCGACGTAGAGGCTGTAGCCGCCGCCCTGGTCGCCGTGGGAGACGAGCACGCCCTCGTCCTCGGGGCCGTGGCGGTCCAGCTCGACCTCGATCGCGAAGGAGCGGAAGGAGATCAGCCGGGAGGAGCGGTAGCGCTCCAGTTCGGGGGTGCCCGCGAGCAGCCGGACCGGGCGGCGGAGGCGGGCGTCGTCGGGGTGCCGCAGGGCGAGGGCGCCGCTGCCGTCGGCGAGGGGGAAGACGCCGTTGCGCCGTGCGGCGGTCTCCCAGGCGGCGGCGAGTTCCTTCACCACGTCCGGGTGGCGGTCGGCGACGTCGTGGATCTCGGTCGGGTCGGTGCGCAGGTCGTGGAGCGCCCACTCGCCGTCGTCGTAGGGGGTGCCGGGGCGGTGCAGGGTGACGAGCTTCCAGCCGTCGCGGTAGTAGCTGCGGTTGCCGGTCATCTCGCAGTACTGCTCGTGGTGGGTGGAGCCGGCGGTCGCCT
The DNA here is from genome assembly GCF_036322525.1 of Streptomyces sp. BE20. Taxonomy (NCBI): domain Bacteria; kingdom Bacillati; phylum Actinomycetota; class Actinomycetes; order Kitasatosporales; family Streptomycetaceae; genus Streptomyces; species Streptomyces sp. BE20. The sequence goes on from NZ_JAQYWW010000928.1 coordinate 24,539, forward strand.
CCCGCAGGACGGGGGCGAAGCTGACGCCGTCGAGGGACTGGACGGGCCGGCCGGTGCGGTCCGACGGGCGTTCCACGCCCGCGAGTTCGAGCAGGGTGGGGAGGATGTCCGTGACGTACTGGTACTGGGGGCGGACGCCGCTGTCGCCGTCGGCGCGGGGCAGGCCGGCGGGCCAGGAGAGGACGAACGGGACGCGGACACCGCCCGCGTGGGTCTGGCCCTTGTAGAGGCGGAACGGCGTGTTGGAGGCCATGCCCCAGCCGCGCGGGTAGTGGACCAGCGACTGCGGGCCGCCGATCAGGTCGATCTCGCGCCGGACGTCGGGGTTCCAGTCCGCCGGCAGGTTCGGATGGTGGACGAAGCGGCTGAAGTAGCTGCGGGTGCCCTCGGCGCCGCCCTCGCCGGTGCCGCCGTTGTCGGAGGTGAACACCACGATGGTGTTGTCGAGTTCGCCGAGTTCGGCCAGGGTGCCGAGGAGTCGCCCGAGGTTCTGGTCGACGTTGTCGACCATCGCCGCGTACACCTCCATGTAGCGGGCGTACAACGTCTGCTGGACCTCGGTGAGTTCGTTCCACGGGCCGACCTCGTACCCGGCCTCGGAGTTGCGGTCGGGCAGGTCGGTGCCGGGCGGGAAGTGGCCGGCGGCGAGCTGGCGGGCGAACCGGGCGGTGCGCAGCTCGTCCCAGCCCTCGTCGTAGCGGCCCCGGTGCCGGGCGAGGTCCTCGGGCTTGGCCTGGAGCGGGCCGTGCACGGCGTTGTGGGCGAGGTAGAGGAAGAACGGCTTGTCGGCGTCGTGGGCGCGCAGCGAGGTGACCATGGAGATGGCCCGGTCGGTGATGTCGTCGGTGTAGTAGTAGCCGTCCGGCAGCTCGTCGATGTCCAACGGGCTGTTGTCGCGCACGAGTTGGTGCGGGTGGAAGAGGCTGGTGAGCCCCTCCAGGACGCCGTAGTACTGGTCGAAGCCCTTCTGCAGCGGCCAGTTGGCGCGGTTGTCGGCGGCGTTGGAGGCGGAGTCCCGGGTGAGGTGCCACTTGCCGACGGCGTAGGTGGCGTAGCCGGCGTCGTGCAGCAGTTCGGCGAGGGTGGGGATGTCGCCGGCCACCTCCATGCCGTAGCCGGGGAAGCCGGGGTCGGCGTTGGCGACGAAGGAGTAGCCGACCCGGTGCGGGTTGAGGCCCGTGAGCAGCGCGGCGCGGGCGGGCGAGCAGAGCGGCATGGTGTGGTAGTTGGCCAGCTTGACGCCGCTCTCGGCCAGGGCGTCCAGGGTGGGGGTGGGGATCTCGGCGCCGAACGGGCCGATGTCGCTGTAGCCCATGTCGTCGACGAGGACGACGACGATGTTGGGCGCGCCCTCGCGGGGGCGGACCCGGTCGGGCCAGGCGGCGGTGGACTCGCGGAAGGTGCGGCCGACGGTACCGGGGAAGCCCGCGTAGGGGTCCCGGTGGTGGGGGTCGGCGGCGTCCGGGCCCGTGGCGTCCGTGGTGTCCGCGGGCCGGTGGTCGGGCGTGCTGCTCATGCGGTGCTCCGGGCGGTGAGGGGGGTCGGCGCCGCCAGCTGCGGTACGGCGGAGAGGAGTTCGGCGGTGTAGGGGTGTTCCGGCGCCGTGACGACGCGGTCGGCCGGTCCGGTCTCGACGATCCGGCCCCGGTGCATCACGGCGATCCGGTGGCTCACCTGCCGGACCACGGCGAGGTCGTGGGCGATGAAGAGGATGGCGAGGCCGAGTTCGCGCTGGAGCCGGGCGAGCAGTTCGATCACCTGGGCCTGGACCGAGACGTCCAGCGCGGAGACCGGCTCGTCGCAGATCAGCACGCTGGGTTCGGGGGCCAACGCCCGCGCGATGCCGATGCGTTGACGCTGTCCTCCGGAGAAGGCGCGCGGGTGGCGGTCGGCGGTGGTCGGGTCGAGGCCGACCTGCTCCAGCAGTTCGGTCACCCGCTTCTCGCGCGCGGCCCGGTCGCCGTAGCCGTGGGCGATCAGCGGTTCGGCGACGATCTGCCCGGCGGTCATCCGCGGATTGAGCGACGCGTACGGGTCCTGGAACACCATCTGGAGTTCACGCCTGGCGGCACGCTCGCCGCCGCGCCCGAACTCCTGGCCCCGGAATCGGATCTCGCCCCCGCTCGGCGCGTGCACCTGGACCAGGGCGCGGGCCAGTGTGGACTTGCCGGAGCCGGACTCGCCGACCAGGCCGAGGGTCTCGCCGGGGTGCAGCACCAGGTCCACGCCGTCCAGGGCGGTGACGGCGCGCCTGCGCGAGCCGTACGTCTTGCGCAGGCCGCTGACGGCGAGGAGCGGCTCGGCGCCGGGGGTGCTGTTGGCGGCGGCCCCGGAGGGCGCGTCGAGCCTCGGGACGGCGGCCAGCAGCTGCTTGGTGTACGGGTGTTGCGGTGCGCCCAGGACGTCGGACGTCTCCCCGGACTCCACCACCCGGCCGTGCCGCATCACCAGCAGCCGGCGGCAGGTCTGGGCGATGACCCCGAGGTCGTGGCTGATCACCACCAGCGCGGTGCCGGTCTCCCGGTTGATCCGGGTGAGCAGGCGGAGGATCTGCTGCTGGACGGTCGGGTCGAGTGCGGTGGTGGGCTCGTCGGCGACCAGGACCTCGGCGTCGTTGGCGAGCGCGAGGGCGATCATGATGCGCTGGCGCTGGCCGCCGGAGAACTGGTGCGGGTGGTCGCGCAGCCGGTCGGCGGCACCGGGGATGCCGACCAGGTCCAGCAACTCGACTGCCCGGGTGGATCGTTCGGCCCGGTCTGCGGTGCCGTGGGCGCGCAGTGCCTCGTCGAGTTGGCGGCCGACGGTGAGTACCGGGTTGAGCGAGGACATCGGGTCCTGGAAGATCATCGCGATCCGCCGGCCGCGCAGCGCGCGCAGGGCCGGTTCGGGCAGGGCGGCGAGGTCCTGCCCGGCCAGCTCGACCGAGCCGCCGGTGATCCGGCCGCCGGCCGGCAGCATCCGCAGCAGCGCCAGCGCGGTGGTGGACTTGCCGGAGCCGGACTCGCCGACCAGGCCGAGGGTGTCCCCGGCGGCCAGCTCGAAGCCGACCCCGTCGACGGCGGTCACCGCGCCGGCGGTTCCGGCGCCGGGGCCGAAGGTGACCGTCAGGTCGCGGACCCGGAGGACGGTGCGGGCGGCGGAACCGGGGGAACCGGCGGCGGTTCCGGCGGCTCCGGTGCTTCCGGTGGCGTCGGTGGGCCCCGCGTCGCCGGGGTGGGCGTCGGTGGCGCCGGGCACGACGCGGGTGTCCCGGACAGGGCTGCTCATCGGCGGATCCCCCGGTTCAGGGCCTCGGCGATCAGCGTGAAGCCGAGCACCAGCGCGGTGGTGGCGGCCAGCGGGGCCGCCGCGAAGGTCGGATGGGTGGAGAGGTAGCCGACGGACTGGCTGAGGATGGAGCCGAGGGTCGGCTCCGGCGGGCGGACGCCGAGCCCGAGGAAGCTCATCGCACCCTCGATGAAGACGCCGATGGAGAGGGCGACGGCGGTCTGCACGATCAGCGGGTCGACCGCGTTGGGCACGACGTGCCGCAGCAGCACCCGCCGCCGGGTGGCGCCGCCGACCCGCGCGGCGAGCGCGTACTCGCGCTCCCGCTGGACCAGGATGCCGGAGCGCAGCTGCCGCCCGAAGCCGGGGATCTCGGCGAGCGCGATGACGATGAACACCGGCCAGCGGCCCGGCCCGAGCACGGCGGTGACGGCGAGCGCCAGGATGATGCCGGGGAAGGCGAGCACCAGGTCGAAGGAGCGCTGGACGGCGACGTCCGCCCACCGGTGGGAGGCGGCGAGCAGGGCGAGCGAGCAGCCCAGCAGCGCGCCGACCGGGACGGCGCCGAAGGTCAGCGCCAGGTCGGTGGTGATGCCGTGCAGGACCCGGCTGAAGAGGTCCCGTCCCAGGTCGTCGGTGCCGAACGGGTGCTCGGCGCTCGGCCCGGCGAGGGCGAGGGCGCTCTGCGCGTTCGGGTCGAGGTCGGTGAGCAGCGGGGCGAGCAGGCCGGCGAGGGCGACCACGCCGACCAGGGCGAGGCCGGTCAGGCCGCGTCCGGTGAGCAGCCCGGCGAGGTAGCGGTTGCGGCGCCGCGCCGGCGGCGGGGCCGGGGCGGTCGGTGACGGGGCGGGGGCGGTCAGGGCGGTCATCGGTTACTCCCACCGGATCCGGGGGTCCAGCCAGGCGTACGCCAGGTCGGTGAGCAGCTGGACGGCGACGTAGACGGCGACGATCAGCAGCAGGAGGTCCTGCACGACGGGGTAGTCGCGGCGGATGACGCCCTGCTCGATCAGCTGGCCGAGTCCGGGCCAGGCGAAGATCCGCTCCACCAGCACCGCGCCGGCGACGAGGTGGCCGACCTGGAGGCCGAGCACGGTGACGGCGGAGGGCAGCGCGTTGGGCAGGGCGTGCAGCCAGACGATGCGGCGCCGGGAGACGCCGACGGCGGTGGCGGTGCGGACGTAGTCCTCGGCGAGGGCCCGTTCGATGCCGTCCTTGAGGTAGCGGGCGAGGACGGCGGCGCTCGGCAGCGCGAGGCAGACGGCCGGCATCAGCAGGTACTGGAGGGCGAGGTCGGGGGCGTCGAGGAACGACTCGTGGCCGCCGGCGGGCAGCAGGCCGAGGGTGACCGCGAACAGCAGCACCAGCAGCACGCCGGTGACGAACGGCGGGACGGCCAGGACGGCGGTGGTGAAGGCGTGGACGGCGGCGGCGACCGGCCGTCGGCGGGCGGTGGCGCCCAGGACACCCAGCGGCAGGGCCAGCAGGACGACCAGGAGGAGGGCGCCGAGGGTGAGTTGGACGGTGGCGGCGATGCCGTTGCCGATCAGGTCGGAGACCTGGCCGCCGATCGCGTAGCTGGGCCCGAGATCGCCGCTCAGCAGGTTGCCGATCCAGGTCAGGTACTGGCCGACGAGCGGTTCGTCCAGGCCGAGTTGGGCGCGGATGGCGGCGACGGCCTGGGGTCCGGCGTCCGGTCCGGCCAGGGTGGTGGCCGGGTCGCCGGGGATGAGGCGGAGGATGAGGAAGACGAGGAAGGAGGCGAGGAGCAGGACGAGCAGCCCGGAGGGCAGCCGCTTGAGGAGGAAGGTTCGCATCGGTCGGGCCGTCCGTCAGGCCGTCAGGTAGGCGTCGTCGAGGTTGAGGTAGCCGAACTTGTTGAGGGTGGCGCCGCGGACCTTGCTGCCGGCGACCTCGGTCAGGCCGGCGATGGCGAGGTCGATCACGAACTGCTCGTCCAGCAGGACGTCGGTGATCTGCTGGTAGAGCGCCTTGGCCTCGGGGCTGTCGCTGTCGGGCCGCTTCCACGCCTTCTGCACGATCTCGGTGTAGGCGGGGGAGGAGAAGTGCGAGCTGTTCTTGGCCTCGTTGAACGGGTAGGCGCTGACCGCCAGGGTGGCGGGGTGGAGCTGGGCGAAGCCGTGGCTGAGCGTCCAGAGGGCGGGCATGGTCTGCGAGATGAGCTGCTTCTGCATGGTCGGCGAGTCGGTGGGCTGCAGCACGGTCTCGATACCGACCTGCTTGAGGTCGTACTGCAGGATCTGCGCGATGGCCGTGTTGCCGGGGTCGTTGGAGTGCGCGAAGGGCAGGGTGATGCCCGTCAGGCCGGCCTCCTTGAGCAACTGGCGTGCCTTTTCCGGGTCGTGGCGGTAGCGGCCGGCGGCGGCCTCGCTGTACGCGGGGGAGGACTTGGGCCAGGGGGTGGAGGACACGGTGCCGTAGCCGCCGAGCGCCTGCTGGACCAGCCGGTCGCGGTCGACGGCCCAGGCGATGGCCTGGCGGACCCGCTTGTCGGAGACGTGCTCACCGGTCACGTTGGCGCCGATGTAGTGGGCGCCGGCGCCGGTGTCGTACGAGGTGATCCGGAACTGCGGGTCCGTCTTGAGGGTGGCGACGTCCTTGCCGCGGATGCTGTAGGAGAGGTGCGTCTGGCCGGTCTTGAGGGAGGAGAGCAGCGACTCGGCCTGCGGGACGATCCTGATCTCGACGCCGTCGAGGTAGGGACGGCCCGGGTTCCAGTACTTCTCGTTGCGGGCGAAGGTGATCGAGCTGCCCGGCTTGCGGTCGGTGAAGGTGTACGGGCCGGTGCCGATCAGCTTCGTCCCGGCGAAGGCCTCCTCGACGCTGGCCGAGTCCGGGATGATCATGAACTCGAAGAGGTCGAAGATGTTGCTCACCGGGTGCGCGAGGGTGAGGGTGAGCTCGAAGTCGCCGTTCTTGCGGAAGTCGGTGACGGCGGCGGCGGTGGAGCGCAGCTGGGCCGAACGGACCGGGTTCTGGAGGTTCTTGACCGCGAAGACCACGTCGTCGGCGGTGAACTTGCGGCCGCTGTGGAAGAGCACGTCGTCGCGCAGCTTCAGCGTGACGGAGGTGCCGTCCGGGGAGACCTGCCAGGAGGTGGCCAGTTCGGGCTGCGGCTGGAGCCGGTCGTCGTACCTGGTCAGGGTGTTGAAGACCAGGCGCTGGACGAGGGTGTTGGCGCTCTGGGCGAAGAGCAGGGCCGGGGTGAAGTCGACACCGGCGCCGACCGTGAGGACGCCGCCCCGGCGAGGGCTCGCCGCGTCGCCCGCGGGGGCGGTGGCGGTGTCGGCCGCCGAACGGCAGGCGGCGAGCGTCAGCAGGCCGGCGCCGGCCAGGCCGCCACGGAGCAGGGTCCGGCGGGAGAGCCCGGAGGCGGACGGAGCGGGGAAGACGGGCATGGGCGGAAGTCCTTTGCGGTGAAGAAGGGTCGGCGGGCGACGGTCGGCGGGCGGGGCGGTGGGCGACGGGGCGTGGTCGGCGGGCGACGGTCGGGGGACGGTGCGGGCCCGCCGGCGGTCAGCCGAGCCGGACCGGGACGGCCGGCGGGGCCTCGGCCGCCGCCGCCATGGCGTGCAGCGGCCGGGCGTAGAGGGCGGCGAGCGCTGCCGCCCCCGCCGCCACGGCCAGCACGTCGGCCCCGCGCTGCTGGGCGATCAGCAGGTCGGCGTCCCGGCGAAGGTGCGAGCGGAGCGCGAACTCCTCCCGCACCACGTCCAGGTAGGCCTTGTCCAGCAGGGCGAAGGTCTCGGTCAGGACCAGCAGGTCCGGATTGACCACGTCGGCGAGCAGTGCCAGCGCGCGTCCGACGGTCGCGGCCCGGCGCCGGACCAGCTTGTCGGCGCGCGGGTCGCCCGCCAGTACGGCGGCGGTGAACTCGGTGCGGTCCGGTTTGCGGGTGATGCCTTCGGCGGCCGCCGCCTCGAAGAGCGTGGTGTCCGAGGCGGCGACCGCCAGACAGCCGGTGCGGCCGCAGTGGCAGAGTTCGTCGCTGTCCGCCACGGGGAGGTGGGCGACGTCCCCGGTCGGGGACTGCGGTCCGACGTGCACGGTGCCGGCCACCGCGAGCGCGGCGTCCACCACGTGGCCGACGAACAGGTGCACCATGGAGCGGCGGGCCGCGGGGTGCCCGAACAGGATTTCCGCCTGGGCCAGCGCCCGGGCGTGGTTGTCCACCTGGACGGGCAGGCCGGAGGCCTTCGCCAACAGCTCGCCGAGCGGCAGGTCCCGCCAGCCGAGGGGTTCGTGACGGACCATCATTCCGCGTTCCCGGTCCACCGCGCCGCCGGTCACCGCGCCCAGGCCGACCGGCGTCCGGCCGTCCGGCACGGCGGCCAGCAGCCGGGGCAGCCGCTCCAGCAGCGGTCGGAGCACCGCGTGGCCGGTGCGGCCCCGGTTGCTCAACTCCTGGCGGTACAGCACGTTTCCGCGTAGGTCGAGGAAGGCGAAGGTGGTGTACGGAACACCGATGTGCAGGCCGGCGACGGCGAGCCGGCCGGTGTCGACGTCCACCGGGAGCTGCGGGCGGCCCACCGTCCCGGCGCCGCCGCCCGCCAGTTCGGGCCGCTCGCGGAGCAGCCCGAACCGGGAGAGGTCGACCACCTGCCGGGACACCGCGGCCGGACTGAGTCCGGTGAGCGCGGCGACCCGGCTGCGGGCGACCGGACCGTGGTCCAGCACCGCCCGCAGCACGGCCGCGGCGTTGACGTCCCGCCGCTCGTCCCCGGTGCGGGGCTTCTCGGCCGGGGGCGGGGATGCGGTGAACATCGGCGGTCCTTCGGGGCGTCGGGGGCGATGGGTGCCGGGGCGGTGGGCGGTCCGGCGAATCCGGCGGTCTGCCCGGGTGGCGCGGTGTCGCGCCCCCCCGGCCCCGCGTCGGGTTCGCAGGGCCGGGGCGGGGCCGGCGGGGTCAGCCGCGGGCTGCGGCCTCCAGTTCCTCGGCCGGCACCAGACCGGCCACCTTCGGCGGGTCGGCGGGCTCCAGCAGCCGGCTCGGCACCCCGTCCACGCCGACCGGCAGGTCGCCGTCCAGGGTGATCCGGCGGACCAGGCGCGGCTCGTCGCCGTAGTCGTTGACCGCGTAGTGCTGGGTGGCCCGGTTGTCCCAGATGACGACGTCACCGACCTGCCAGTCCCAGCGGACGGTGTTCTCCAGGCGCTCCACGTACCGCTGGAAGAGCGTGATCAGGGCCCGGCTGTCGGCGCCCGAGACGCCCTGGATCCGCTGCGCGAACGCGCCCAGGAGCAGGGTCTTCTCACCGGTCACCGGGTGCACCCGGACCAGCGGGTGCTCGGTCTTGAACGCGGTCGAGACGAACACCTGACGGAACAGGTTGGCGATCTCGGCGTTGTCCGCGAGCTCCGGGCGGAGGGCCAGGCTGGCCGCGTAGTCGTAGTCGTTGGTGTGGACGGCGCGCAGCGACTCGGCCAGCACCTTCAGCGGCTCCGGCAGGTCCTCGTACGCGGCGACCGTGTTGGCCCACACGGTCGATCCGCCGGCCGGCGGGAGCTCCAGCGAGCGCAGGATCGACGCCTTCGGGTAGGACGGGACGAAGGTGACGTCGGTGTGCCAGTTGTTGGCGCGCACGCCCTTGGTGGCGTCCAGCTCGAAGATGTAGCGGCCGTCCGCGCTGGGGACGGTCGGGTGGCCGACCGGGTGGCCCAGCAGGCGGGCGAACGCCTCGTGCTCGGCGTCGTCCAGGTGCTGCTGGCCGCGGAAGAACAGGACCTTGTGCGCGTAGAGCGCGGCCTCGATGGCGGCGACGGTCTCGGTGGGCAGGTCGCCGCCGAGGCGGACGTCGTTCACGATCGCGCCGATCCGGCCGGCGGCCGGGGTGAGGTCGAGCTCGGTGATCTGGTTCTGGGCAACGCTCATGACGGTTCCTCAGCTCTCGTGGGGAGGCGGGGTGGAGGGGAGTGGGAGGCCGCTTCGACGGCGTGCCGCGGTGCGCCGGGGCGTGACGGCGGCAGGGCCGGTCGCGGGCAGGCGGAACGGGAAGCGGGTGACGTGGGTGCGGCGGTGTGCGGGCCGGCCGCGGCCGGACGGGCACAGCGGGGCGGCGCGCCACCCCGGGTGCGGGTGCGGGTGCGCCGGTCCGGGGACGCGGTCGGCGCGGCCCGGACGGGTGTCAGCGGGCGAGCGCTCCGCGACAACAGCGGCGGCGACACGGGCCCCGGCGGGCGGGGCCGTGCTCGGCACGGTCAACGGTGCTCATCGGCCCTCCTTCCGGGCGTTTCGAGTGGCTCGGCGCTCATGGTGCTGAAGGCGCGGCCTCCCTGTCAATCGTCCGTTCTGCCTGGTGGACAGGGGTGTTGCGGCGCTGTGGCGCGGTGTTGCGGCCGATGTCGGGGTGATGTCGGGGGTGCGACGGCGGAGTGTTCCCGCCTGTCGGGGGAGTATCGGGATTACTAACTTTCGCAGCGGAAGAAACCCCGGAGGAGGCCCGCACGCATGCGAAAGGCCCGCCCGGAGCAGCTCCGGACGGGCCCGCGTCGCCCCGTGTCACGTCAGGAAGCCCGCGACCTCGGCCGTGAACAGTTCGGCGTCGTCGAGCCACGGGTAGTGCCCGGCCTTCGGCTGCACGGCCAGTCGGCCGGTCCGCCGCGCCCGGAGGCGATCGCCTCCAGCGCCGCGTACGCCTCGGCGAACCACGGCTCGCCCCGGTGGAGCCGGGCGGTCTCGCGCACCGGGTCCCCGCCGGTGCGGGGGAGCCGGCCCCGTCAGGCGCCGAGCAGGCGGGCGAAGTCGAGCCCGAGGCTGCCGAGCACGGGCAGTGCGCCGAGGTCGGTGACGGCGCCGACGGGGATGCTGTAGCCCTGGTTGACCTCCCGGTGCGCAGGGGCAGGCGCGTTCGCGGGCGCATTCACCGGAACCGGCACCGGCGCGGCGGCGGCCTGGCCGGCGGCCGTCCCGAGGAGCGCGGCGGCGCCGAGCAGCACGGCCAGGACGGTGGGGAGGGCGGTGGGGAGAGCGGTGCGCACGGGGGCCTCCGAGGACGCGTGGACGGTGCCGGGTCAACGAGCCGGGGGACCGTGCGGTCACGTGTCGTCCCCCCTTCGGCCGCGGTGGTAGAGCCCCCTGACCAGTGTTCATGGCGGCACGTCACATGTCTGTGCCGGCCGGGCCGGGCCTGCCTACCGTCCTCCGGCGCCGGCTCCGGGGCCTGCGGGAGCATCCCCCTCTCCGACCCGGTCACCGGCTCCACCCCGGGCTGAGCGGGCCCGCCGGCACCTGCCGGCCCGGCCGTCCCTCCCTGACAGGGTGCAGGGGCGGACGGCCGGATTCCTTGCACGGTGGCGGTGGTCCGGGAGCCCGGGGCGCGCGTAGCGTCCGGGGATCCGGGAACGGCGTGAGTGGAGGTCGGGGTCGTGGCGTCTGGCGTTGCGGGTGTGAACGGCGGGGTGTCGTTCTGGTGGCGGCAGCTGGGGGTGCCCGAGGCGCGGCCCGCGCTGCCCGGGGACCTCGACGTCGACGTGTGCGTGGTGGGCGGCGGGTACACGGGGCTGTGGACGGCGTACTACCTGAGGAAGGCCGACCCCGGGCTGCGGATCGCCGTACTGGAGGCGCGGTTCTGCGGGTACGGCGCGTCGGGGCGCAACGGCGGGTGGCTCTACAACGGGTTCGCCGGGCGCGGCGCGTTCGCCCGGCGGTACGGGCGGGAGCGGGCCGCGGCGATGCAGCGGGTGATGGACGCGGCCGTCGACGAGGTCGCGCGGACCCTGGCGGCGGAGGGCGTCGACGCCGACCTCGTCCGGGGCGGGGTGCTGGAGGTGGCCCGGACACCGGCCCAGCTGGCCCGGCTGCGGGCGTTCGCGGACGCGGAGGCCGCCTACGGACCGGGCCGTGTCGAGGAGTTGAGCGCGTCGGAGACCCGGGAGCGACTGCGGGTCGAGGGCGCGCTCGGCGGGGTGTGGAGCCCGCACGGCGCGCGCGTGCAGCCCGCCAAACTGGCTGCGGGGCTGGCGGCGGCCGTGGAGCGGCTGGGCGTGGCGGTGTACGAGGGAACCCCGGTCACCGAGATCCGGGGTGGCGACCGGCCGGCCGCCGTCACACCGCACGGCACCGTCACCGCCCGGTACGTGCTGCGCGCCACCGAGGGGTTCACCGCCGGGCTGGCCGGGGAGCGGCGCACCTGGCTGCCGATGAACTCGGCGATGATCGCCACCGAGCCGCTGCCGCCGTCGTTCTGGGCCGGGGCCGGCTGGGAGGGCCGCGAGGTGCTCGGGGACTTCGCCCACGCCTACATGTACGCGCAGCGCACCGCCGACGACCGGATCGCCCTCGGCGGGCGCGGCGTGCCCTACCGCTTCGGCTCGCGGACCGACACCGACGGCACCACGCAGGAGGCGACCGTCCGGCAGCTGCGTGAGGTCCTGGACGCCTTCTTCCCCGCCGCCCGGTCCGCCCGGATCGACCACGCCTGGGCGGGTGTGCTCGGCGTGCCCCGGGACTGGTGCGCCACCGTCGACCTGGACCGCCGCACCGGGCTCGGGTGGGCCGGCGGGTACGTCGGCAGCGGGGTGACCACCACCAACCTGGCCGGGCGGACCCTGTGCGACCTCGTCCTCGGCCGCGACACCGAGCTGACCCGGCTGCCCTGGGTCGGCCACACCGTCCGCCGCTGGGAGCCCGAGCCGCTGCGCTGGCTCGGCGTGCACGCCCTCTACGCGGTCTACCACGCCGCCGACCGTCAGGAGGCCGCCGGTCGTCCCACGACCTCCCCGCTGGCCCGCCTCGGCGACCTGGTCGCCGGCCGGTAGGCGGGGGCCGGCGGACCGGGGCGCGCGGCACCGGTCCCCGGGGGCCTCGGTGGCGGTCGCGGGCCGGGCGGGCGCGGACGGTCGGCCACGCCGGACGCGTCGCCCTCACCGGGGGTGCCGCCCGGCCCCGCCTCCTCCGCACCGAAGGCGCGGCGCACCGACGAGGGCGGCCGGAGTGTCGGGTGGGGCGCAGGCCCGGAGTGTCGGGCGGGGCGCAGGCCGGTGCTCCGGCGCGGGCTACGCCGGAGGGCGGTAGCGGGCCCCTGGCGGGGAGGTGGCCCGGGGGGAGCGGATAGGCCGGTCGGAGCCTGCCCGCTGGCGGGTCGGGGAAGGACACCGGACGGTGGGGCGAGGGCGGACGGTGGAGGTGAAGTGGGTGCGGACGTGGCGCGTGGCGGTGGGTGTGGCGGTGCTCGCGGCGGTCGCGGCGACGGTGCCGACCGGGCAGGCGACGGCGGGGCCCGGATGGGCGGTCGTCGTGGTGGACCAGGCGTCCCGGCGGGTGCTGGTGCTGCAGAGCGCCGAGGAGCTGATGGCCTACCGGGGGCCGGACCGCCTGCCGGTGGTCTGGTCGTGGTCGGCGGACACCGCGCCGGACCTCGACGACCTCCGGCCGGAACGCAGTTGGTCGATGCCGGACGAGGCGAAGAGCCGGGTGCGGCACGGTCGCCGCTACCTGCTCACGACCGCCTCGGGCGGGCTGGCGGCCGCGGTCGACACCGCGACCGGTGCCGCCGCCTGGGCGGTCGACACCGGTCCGCTCGCCAACCCGCACAGCGCGGAGCTGCTGCCGGACGGGAACGTCGCGGTGGCGGCCTCCACCGGCGGGTGGATCCGGCTCTACACGGCCTCGCAGGGGCCGCGGAGCTCGGTGCACGCCGAATTCCGGCTCCCGGGCGCGCACGGCGTGCACTGGGACCGGCGGACCGGACTGCTCTGGGCGGTCGGCGACGACACGCTGACCGCGCTCCGGGTGGGCGGCACCGCGGCGGCGCCGACCCTGACCGCGGTCCGGGCGGTGCCGTTGCCGGAGCCGGGAGGTCACGACCTGGCGCCGGTGCTCGCCACGCCCGGGCGCTTCTGGGTGAGCACCGCCGGGCACCTCTGGCGGTTCGACCCCGCGACGGACCGCTTCTCGAAGGTCGGACTGGGCGGCGAGCAGGCGGGGAGGGACGTCAAGAGCGTCGGCGACGAGCCGGGTTCGGGGCGGTTGCTCATCGCGGCCCCGGACCACGCGGGCCCCTGTTCCTGGTGCACCTCGGTGCTCTCGCTGCACCGTCCGGACGCCGTCCGGAGGTTGCCCGGCGCCTGGCTCTACAAGGCGCGCTGGTGGACCAGTTGGGGGAGCGCGGCGTGAGCGGAAGGCCCGGGGGAGCGACCGGTGGGACTATGGGACCGGGCTGGCATTCGGTGGATGCGGCTGATTTTATGCAGCGGCAAACTACTCCAATGGTGGTCAGTTTCCGCTCTGGTTCCGTAAACCATCCGCGAGGTGCCCGGGCTGGGATAGCGTCCATGGCGCCGGGGGGACTCGAACCACTCACTGGGTTCGAACATCAGACAATGCCGTATCCGTTTCGGGAGAAAACTGTGCGCAATTGCCTTTCGGAAAACCGGTCGGACACCGTCGACGAACTGCGGCTCGCCGTGGACTCGCTCGCCGCGTTCCCGGCCCGTGACGCGGCCTCCGGGGCCGACGTCCCCGAGCGTTTCGCGGCGGTGGCGGAGCTCTGCCGCGCCGTCGACGGGGTGCTCGACAGCCTGGTCGTCCAGGCCGCCGCGGAGGCCGCCGAGGAGGGCTGGACCGCCGCCCGGATGGCGTCCGAACACGCCGTCTACTACGCGAGGTTGCAGCGGGCGCTGCTGCCCGCCGGGGCTGCCGCCGCCGGTCGGGGCGACGCCGGGCCGAAGCAGCGGTGAGCGCGCCGCACACGCACGCGGCGCACGCCAACGCGCACGTCCTGGCCTGTCCTACCCGGTGGAGCGACGTCGACGAGAACGGGCACATCAACAACGCCCGGCTGGTCTCCTACGTTCAGGAGGGAATTTACGACCTGTTCTGTCACCACGCGGTCGCCGTCCGGGATTCGCTATTTCCGTCCGGATTCCTGATCGCCCGGCACGAGATCGATTACCTGGAGCAGCTGCACCATCAGCCGGAACCATTGCTGGTGCGGTTGAGCGTTGAACGTCTGGGGCGCAGTTCCGCGCATGTCGTGGTGAATGTGTGCCGCGACCCGCGGACGTATATGCGGGCGCGGACGGTGGTGGTGGCCCGGGACGAGGCGTCCGGCCGGTCCCGTACGCTCAGCCCGTCCGAGCGGAGCTTCCTCTCGGCGTTCCAGCCGGTGGACCCGACGGCCGAGGGGCCGATCGCAGACGGATCGACGGGCGAGGGCCCGGCGCAGCCGCCCCGCGTGGCGGTGAAGTCGCCGCGCGGTCCGGTGGCCGCGCCCGTGCCGGCCCACCACCGGCCCCGCCGGCGCCTGCCGGGTCTCGGTGCGCTGACCCGGAGTGTCCCGGTGGGGTCGTACCGCCACCGCGGGCGCTGAGCCGCCGCGCGAGGCCGGGACACCGCGCGCACCGAACCATCGCGTGCGCCGATCCACCGCACGCGCCGAACCACCGCGTGAGCCGACGCCGGGCACAGGAAGTCGACTGGGGCTTCTTCCTGTGCAAGGGGTGGGAGGTGGTGTCCGGCGCGTACCGCTCCTCAGCCGCCGACGGTGGCGCGGAAGAGCTCCGCGCCCGGGCCGGTGAGACGGACGGGACCGGCGCCGGGGCGGAGGTAGGCGGAGCGGCCCGGGGGGAGGTCGAGGCCGGCGCCGCCGGGGGCGCGGAGGCGGGCACGGCCCGCGGTGCAGAGGAGGATCTGCGGGGCGTCCGCCAGGTCGACCCGGACGGGTACGGCCGTGGGTCGTAGCCGTGAGAGTCGGAACTCGGCAGCGGGCGAGGGGAACTGCTCCTCGATCCCGCCGCCCGGAGTGTGTGCACCGTCCGGGGTGCCCCCGTCGTCGGGGGTGCGGGCGGTCAGTACGGCCGGCTCGCCGGTGCGGAACGCGGTCACCGCGAGCAGGCCGTCGACGTCGACGTGCTTGGCGGTGAGGCCGCAGCGCAGCACGTTGTCCGAGTTGGCCATCAGCTCCACGCCCACCCCGCGCAGGTAGGCGTGCGGCACGCCCGCGTCCAGGGAGAGCGCCTGACCGGCCCGGAGCCGGACGTGGTTGAGCAGCAGGGCGGCGACCAGCCCGGGGTCGCCGGGGTGGTCCGCGGCGGCGCGGGCGTACCCGGCGCAGGCTTCGGCGAACGGGCCGCCGTCCGCGGCGGTCCGCTGCAGGGCGGCGGTGACGGCGGCGAGGTCGCCGGCCCCGGGGCGGGCTACCTCCAGGACGTGCCGCAGCAGCGCGGGCAGCACCTCCGCGGCGGGGAGCCGCCGGAGCGCCGCGGCCCACGGGGCGATCAGCGGCACGGCCAGCCGGTCGAACAGCACGGCCGTCGCTGCGGCCGGGCGGAACCCGCAGAGCGCCTCGAAGTCACCCAAAGCACAGATGAGTTCGGGCTTGTGGCCGCGGTCCCGGTAGACCCGGTCCGGGGCGTCGAGCGGGACGTCACGGGCCTCCTCGGCGGCCCAGCCCGCCTCGGCCTGGGTACGGGTCGGGTGGACCTGGAGGGAGAGCGCCCGGTCGGCGGCCAGCACCTTGAGCAGGAAGGGGAGCCGTGGGCCGAACCGCCGGACGGTCTCCGGCCCCAGCAACTGCGCGGGGGCCTCGGCGATCAGCCGGTCCAAGGGGCGCGGTCCGTGCCCGTCGTCGAGCACCGACGGCGCGGACGGGTGTGCGCCCATCCAGAGTTCCGCCTGCGGCGCGCCGGTCGGCGGGGTGCCGGTGAGCGCGGGGATGGCGGTGGTGGAGCCCCACGCGTAGTCGCGCACGGGATTGGCCAGCAGGGCGAACGGGGGCGGCGCGGACGGGGGTGTGTGCGCGGGCGGGGCGGACGACGGGGTGGGCATGCGGGTGCTCCGGGGGAGGGTCAGCGGCAGAGTGCGGCGGCGCCGATCAGGCCCGCGTCGGTGCCGAGTTCGGCGCGGCGGACGTCGAGCCCGCGGACGTACGGCAGCGCGGCGTACCGGTCCAGGTGGCGGGCGAGCGGGTCGAACAGGGCCGGGCCGGCGGCGGCGACCCCGCCGCCGATCACCACCCGGTGCAGGTCGACCAGCGAGGCGGTGGCGGCGATCCCGGCGGCCAGTGCCTGGGCGGCCCGGTCGTAGGCGGCCACCGCGACCGGGTGGCCGGCCAGCGCGTCGGCGGCCACGGCGCGGGCGGAGCGGTCGTCCCCGGTCGGGCGCCAGCCCCCGGCGAGGGCGCGGCGGGCGATCGCGGTGCCGCTGGCGAGGCCCTCCAGGCAGCCGCGCGAGCCGCACGGGCACGGGTCGCCGTCGAGGTCGACGGTGATGTGGCCGAGGTGGCCGGCGTTGCCGCTGGGGCCGGGCCGGACGGCGCCGTCCAGCACCAGCCCGGCGCCGACGCCGGTGGAGACGACCAGGCAGAGCGCGTTGTCGGCGCCGCGTGCCGCGCCGCGCCAGTGCTCGGCGGCGGCCATCGCCACCCCGTCCCCGGCCAGGACGACGGCGCGGGGGCCGACGGAGGGGTGCGCGGCGACCTCGGCGGTGAGCGGGAAGTCGCGCCAGCCGGGGATGTTGACCGGGCTGACGGTGCCGTGCCCGAGGTCCACCGGGCCGGCGCTGCCGATGCCGACGGCGCCGACGGCGGCCCACCCGGGGGCGGCCGCCAGTTGGTCCAGCACCCGGTGCACGACGGCGAGGACGGCGGCGCCGGGGTCCCGGGCCGGGGTGGGGAACCGGACCCGGTGCGCGAGGGCCCCCGCGGAGTCGACGAGCGCCCCGGCGATCTTGGTCCCGCCGATGTCGAGTGCGGCGAACAGCGGCCCGGCGGCGGAGCCGGCGCCCGCCTGCGCGTCGGGGGCCGGCGCGGCGGAGGCCCGGGCGGAGGAGGGCGGCGTGGGGGCGGTCATGGCGGGTGGCTCCGGGGCGGGGTACGGGCCCCCGCCCGGGGGCCGGGCGGGGGCGATCGATCGCGACGGCGACGGGGCGGACCGTCGACAGGGACAGCAAACAGGATCAGGCCGAGGGCGTCAGCCTCAGGGTGACCAGCTCGAACGGCCGCAGGCTCAGCGTGACGCCGTCGCCGTCCACCACGACCTCGCCGCGCGTGCCGTCCCACGGGCGCTCCAGCAGGTCGCAGGGCACCGCGGCGGCCGGCCGGAAGGACGTGCGGAGCCGGCCCCGGGCCCGCCCGCCGCCGGCCTCGTAGACCCGGACCACGAGGTCGCCGCTGCCGTCGTCGGCGAGCTTGACGGCGCTGACCACCAGCGCCGCCTCGTCCAGCTCCACCAGCGGCCGGACCGCCTCCGCCGAACCGGTCACCCGGCGCTCCGGCAGGCCGACGGCGTACCCCTCGCGGACCGCGTCGCCGATCGCCGCGCCCGGCACCAGCGCGTGCCGGAACCGGTGCACGCCCTGGTCGGTCTGCGGGTCGGGGAAGCGCGGCGCGCGCAGCAGGGAGAAGCGGACGGTGGTGGTCGTCCCGCCGTCCGTCGCGCGGACCGCCCGGGTGACGTCGTGGCCGTACGTCGAGGGGGTGACCAGCGCGACGCCCCAGCCCGGCTCCTCCAGGTGGACGAAGCGGTGGTTGCAGGCCTCGAACTTGGCCGCCTCCCAGCTGGTGTTGGTGTGGGTCGGGCGGAACTGGTGCCCGAACTGGGTCTCGGCCGCGTACCGCTCGGTGTGCACGTCCAGCGGGAACGACGCCTTGAGGAACTTCTCGGTCTCGTGCCAGTCGACCTCGGTGTCGATGTCCAGGCGCCGCGACCCGGCCCGCAGGCTCAGCGTCTGGACCACCGTGGAGGAGCCGAACGAGCGGGCCACCCGGACGGCCGCCTCGTCGGGGGAGGAGACGGACACCGCGACCTCGTCCGCCGCGGTCAGGTCGGTCACGGTGTTGCGGTAGAACTGGTCCACGTCCCAGGCGTCCCACATGTTGGGGAAGTCGGGGTGCAGCTGGAGCAGGTTGGCCCGGGCCCCGGGGGCGACCGTCTCCCGGCCGCTCGCCGCGTCGACCGCCGAGACCACCAGCCCGTCGCCGTCCACGGCCACCGACAGCAGGCCGTTGTCCAGGACGAAGCCGCCGCCGTCGCGCGCCGTCACCGTGCAGCCGCCGCCCGCGCCGGTCGCCGGCACCGGGGACGCCCCGCCCGCCGGCACCGCCGAACGGACGTGCGGGGCACCGTTGAAGACCAGCTCGCACCCGCCCGCCGCGTCCCCGGCCAGGGCCTGCTGGGCCGCGCCGATCAGTTCCTCCAGCTCCGCCGCCAGACGCGCGTACGTGGCCTCGGCCTCGCGGTGCACCCAGGCGATCGACGAGCCGGGCAGGATGTCGTGGAACTGGTGCAGCAGCACCGTCTTCCAGATCCGGTCCAGCTGCTCGTACGGGTACGGGTGGCCGGTGCGCAGCGCGGCGGTGGCGCACCAGAGTTCGGCCTCGCGCAACAGGTTCTCACTGCGCCGGTTGCCCTGCTTGGTCCGCGCCTGGCTGGTGAGCGTGGCCCGGTGCAGCTCCAGGTAGAGCTCGCCCACCCAGACCGGCGGCTTCGGGTACTCGGCCTCGGCCTTCTCGAAGAACTCGGCCGGCCGCTCCCAGCGCACCGTGGCCGAGCCCTCCAGGTCGCGCAGCCGGGCCGCCTTGGCGATCATCTCGCGGGTGGTGCCGCCGCCGCCGTCGCCCCAGCCGGTCGGCGCGAGCGAGTGCCGGGCGACGCCCTTGTCCTTGAAGTTCCGTGCCGCGTGGGCGATCTCGCTGCCCTTCATCGAGCAGTTGTAGGTGTCCACGGGCGGGAAGTGGGTGAAGATCCTCGTGCCGTCGATGCCCTCCCAGAGGAAGGTGTGGTGCGGGAACTTGTTGACCTGGCTCCACGAGATCTTCTGCGTGAGCAGCCACTTGGAGCCCGCGTTGCGGATGATCTGCGGCAGGCCGCCGGTGAAGCCGAAGGTGTCCGGCAGCCAGGCCTCCTGGTTCTCGACCCCGAACTCGTCCAGGAAGAACCGCTTGCCGTGCACGAACTGACGGGCCATCGCCTCCGAGGACGGCATGTTGGTGTCCGACTCCACCCACATGCCGCCGGCCGGCACGAACCGGCCGTCCGCGACCGCCTTCTTCACCCGGGCGTACACCTCGGGGCGGTGCTCCTTGATCCAGGCGAACTGCTGCGCCTGGGACATGGTGTAGAGGAAGTCCGGTTCGTCCTCCAGCAGCGCGGTCATGTTGGCGGTGGTGCGGGCGACCTTGCGGACCGTCTCGCGCAGCGGCCAGAGCCAGGCGGAGTCGATGTGGGCGTGGCCGATCGCGCTGATCCGGTGCGCGGACGGCACGGCGGGCGCGGCCAGCACCTCGGTGAGGTGCGAACGGGCCCCGGCCGCAGTGCCGTTGACGTCCTGGAGGTCGATCGCGTCGAGTGCCCGCTCGACCGCCCGCAGCAGCTCCCAGCGGCGGGCGCCGTCGGCCGGCAGTTCCGCCATCAGCTCGCCGAGCACCTCCAGGTCCATCACCAGCTGCCAGACCGTCTCGTCGAAGACGGCCAGGTCCATCCGCTCCAGCCGGTACTGCGGCTTGCTCCCGGCGGTCTCCTTGTCGCCCAACTCGGTCGGCAGGAAGGGGTGGTAGTCCAGGATGACCGGGTTGGACGCCGCCTCGACGTGCAGCAGCACCGGCTCGCCGCCGGCCGCCGGGGAGGCGACCCGCACCCACTGGTTCTGCGGGTTGAGGCCCTTCACGGGCGTGCCGTCCGGCCGGTAGACCAGGCCCTCGCACTGGAAGCCCGGCATGTTGGCATCGAAACCGAGGTCGATCAGGGCCTCGACCGTGTGCCCGGCCCACGCCTCGGGCACGGTGCCGGTCACGGTGATCCAGCTGGTGCCCCACGGCGCACCCCAGGCGTCGCCGACGGCGATCGGCGAGCGCGGCGCGGCCAGGCCCTCGGCGACCGGGACGGGCTCACCGGGCGCCGTCCAGATCGTGACCGAGAGCGGGACGGACTCGGGGTGGACCGCCGGGCGGATGCGCTCGTCCAGGACGCGCTTGAGGCGGGCTTCGACCAGGCTGCGGTCATCGTGCATGTCAGCGGACTCCGTTGTGCGACTGAGGGGGAACGAACGTGGGAGGGGTCGTCAGCGTACGTCGTCCGGGTGGACGACCTCGGTGATGCCCCGGGCGGACAGGTGGGCGGGATCCCCGGCGTGTTCGGCGAGCACCGCGGTCGGGCGGGCGCCGTCCTCGGCCAGGCGCATGAACGCCTCGAAGACGCTGCCGCCCGGGCCGCAGACCGAGCGCTTGGGTGCGGTGACCTCGTCGCCGGTGGCGACCACCACCGCGGTGGTGCGCGGGGCCGGTGACCGCCAGCCCTCGCGGACGGCGGTGACGGCGGCGGCCAGCCGGGCGCCGACCGGCTTGACCCGCCGGTCGGTGGTGAGGATTCCCAGGCTGTACTCCAGCTCGGGGAAGTCGGCCAGCGCGCGGTCCACGTCGTGCGAGCACCACCAGGTGACGCCCCACAGGTCGGGGCAGTCCAGGACGGCCTCGACGGTGGCGCCGGTGAACCGGGCGGCGTCCTCGGCGGCGATGTGCGGGGCGGGGGCGCCGACCTCCTGGAGCCAGACCGGCCGGTGCGGGTCCGGCGCCCAGGCCTTCGACAGCTCGACCAGGTAGGCCGCGTGCTGGTCGGCGGCGGTGGAGCGGGCGCCGTAGCGCTGCGCGGTGCCGTTGAACACCCAGGAGTGCACGGCGGTGGCGGCGCCGATCCGGGCGGAGTGCCAGGGCGTGAACGGGTGCTCGTCCAGGTACCAGGCGGCGTCGTAGGAGGCGTGCAGGTGGAGCCGGCCGGGCGCGCCCTGCTCACAGGCGCCGACCATCCGGTGCAGCCAGGCCTCGACCTGCCCGGGGGTGGCCCGGTCCGGGTCGGGGTGCGGCTCGCCGGAGAACTGGTTGACCTCGTTGCCGACGGTCATGCCGAGGAAGTGGGGCCGGTCGGCGAGGGCGGCGGCCAGGGTGCGCAGGTACTCGGCCTGGCCGTCGAGGACGTCCGGGTCGGTGAAGATGTTCCGCCGGTGCCAGGTCTGGGTCCACGAGGGCTGGAAGTCGAAGCTGGAGAGGTGGCCCTGGAGGCCGTCCACCGCGACGTCGAGTCCGCGTTCACCGGCCGCGTCGGCCAGGTCGACGAGCTGCTCGACGGCGCGCGGGCGGATCAGCGTGCGGTTGGGCTGGAAGAGCGGCCAGAGCGGGAAGACCCGGACGTGGTCGAGGCCGAGCGCGGCGATCGAGTCGAGGTCGGCGCGGACGGCGTCGAGGTCGAAGTCGAGCCAGTGGTGGAACCAGCCGGCGGTGGGGGTGTAGTTGACGCCGAAGCGCGGGGGTGCGGCGCGCGGCCGGGAGGCGGTGGGGCGCGGGTGGGGGGCGGTGGCCGGGGAGAGGGGCTGGGCGGCGGTCATGCTCGGTGCGCTTCCTCGGTGGGTGCGGCCGTCGCGGGGCGGTCGGGGCGGCGACGGGTGGTCGGGGCGGCGACGGATCGGCGACGGGTCGGGCGGGCGGCGGGCTATCCCTTGACGGCTCCCTCCTCCACGCCCTTGAAGAAGAACCGCTGGCAGACGGCGAACACCACGACGATCGGCAGGAACGCGATCATGGTGCCGGCGGCGATCAGCCGGGGATTGGCGCTGAACGTGCCGTTCAGGTACTGGAGGCCGACGGTCAGCGTGTACTTCTGCGGGTCGTTGAGCACGATCAGCGGCCAGAGGAAGTCGTCCCAGGCGCCGATGAAGGTGAAGATCACGATCACGCTGAGCATGCCGCGGACGTTCGGCAGGCCGACGTGCCACAGGCGCTGCCGGACGTTGGCGCCGTCCACCAGCGCGGCCTGGTCCAGTTCGGGCGGTACGGCGGCGAACGCGGTGCGCATCAGCAGCACGTTCAGCATCGCGATCGCGCCGGGCAGCGCCACGCCGGTCAGTGAGTTGGCCAGGCCCAGCCCCCGCACGGTGACGTACTGGGAGACGATGGTCGCCTCGCCGGGCAGGATCAGCGTGGCCAGGAGGAGGCCGAAGAGCAGTCCGGCGCCGCGGAAGCGCAGTTTGGCCAGCGCGTAGCCGGCCAGGGTGCAGCCGACCACGTTGCCGAAGATCGCGATCGCGGCGACGACCAGCGAGTTGGCGGCGTAGGTCCAGACCGGGATGGTGTCGGCGACCTTGCCGTAGTTGGCGAAGGTGAGGTCCTCGGGGAAGAAGCTCGGTGTCGAGGTGTAGACGTCCTCGTCGGGGCCCTTGAGGGAGGTCGAGAGCTGCCAGAGGAAGGGGCCGATGACGAGCAGGAGGACGGTCAGCAGGAGCAGGTAGCGCCCGGCCGTCCGGACCGGGCCGGGGTTGTGGAGGCTGCGGGGCCGCGGTGCGCGGCCGGTGCGCGGTCCGGGTCTCCCGCCGGGCGGGGCGGCGGTGGCGGTGGCGGGGTCGGCGGCGGAAGCGGGGGCGGCGGGCCGGGGCGGCGGGACGGGGGCGGCGGTGTGGGTCACGGTTCAGGCCGCCTTCCGGTTCAGGCGCGTCAGGAGCAGCATCGGGCCGAGGGTGATGACGAAGAGCAGCAGGCTGAGCGCCGACGCGTAGCCGAGGTGGCCGGTGAAGCCGCGGCTGTACATCTGGATCAGCATGACCACCGACATGTCCCGGCCGCCGGGGCCGCCGGTGCCGTTGGAGAGCACGTACAGCTCGGAGAAGACGCGCAGCGCGGAGACCGAGATGAGTACCGAGACCAGCATCATGGTGGGCCGCACGCCCGGCAGGGTGACGTGCCAGAACCGGCGGACGCTGCCCGCGCCGTCGACGGCGGCGGCCTCGTGCAGCTCGCGGCCGACGTTGGCCAGGGCGGACAGGTAGATCACCATGTAGTAGCCGAGGCCCTTCCAGGTGGTCAGGGCGATCGCGCTGAAGAGCAGCAGCCAGCGGTCGGTGAGGAAGGGGACCGGGGAGTCGGCCAGCCCGGTCTGCCGCAGCACGCCGTTGACGAGGCCGCGGTCGTCCAGCACCCAGCCCCAGATCAGGGCCACCACGACGGCGGAGGCGACGACCGGGGTGTAGAAGGCGGTGCGGAAGACGGTGATGCCGGGGAGCTTGCGCCGGACCAGCAGGGCGAGCAGCAGGGGCAGCACGGTCAGCAGCGGCAGGCAGATCAGCAGGTAGACGGTGCTGTTGAGCAGGGCGTCCGCCAATTGGTCGTCGCTGAAAGCGCGTTCGTAGTTGTCGAGGCCGGTGAAGTGCCCGCCGCCCAGGGGCTTGGCATTGGTGAACGAGAGGATCACCGTGTTGATCGCCGGCCAGAGGTTGAAGACGGCCAGCCAGATGATCGCGGGCCCGGCGAGCAGCCAGGGGGTGAACCAACGCCGGTGGGTCATGCCGATGCCTTCCTGGGGCGAGCGGTGCGGGTCGTTCCCGGCGGGCGGCGGCCCGGGGGTGCCGCCGCGCCGCCGGTACCGGTCGGTCCGGTGCGGGATCAGCCCTTGAGCAGCTGGTTGCACCGCTCCACGGCGGTGTCCAGGGCCTGCTTGGAGCTCGTGTCCCCACTGATCGCCAGGGCGATCTGCTGGTTGATGACGGTGCTCATCGCGTCGTCGACCTGGACGGGCTGGAGGATCTTCGCCTTGGCGAGGGAGGTGAACGCGACGACCTTGGCGTCGCCCGCGTTGGTGCCGTCGCTCCTGCTGAAGAACGGGTCGCCGGCCGAGGTCTTGGTGGACGGGAAGATGCTGGTCAGCTGGGCGAACCTGGCCTGGTTCTCCGCGCTGGTGACCCAGCGGGCCAGGGCCACCGCGGCGGCCGGGTTCCTGGTGCTCTTCGGGATGGACAGGCCCTGCACGTAGAGCGGCGGGGTGCCCATCGCCGGGGAGGAGAGCATCTTCGGCGCGAGGGTCGGGTTGTCGGTGGCGAGGCTGCTGATGAAGTTGCCGCCGCCGGTGGTCCAGGCCGCCGTGCCGGCGTTGAAGAGCTTGGAGTTGCCGGCGTAGGTGTTGGTGAGGACGTCGTTCGGCAGCAGCCCGTCCTGGTACGCGGCGCGGTACTTGTCCAGTAGCGCGGCGGCCTCGGGGGTGTTGAAGGTGAACGACCTGCCGTCGTCGGCCATCACCTTGACGCCCGCGTTGACGAGGTCGCCGAGGCCCGGCTTGCGGCTCATCAGGTAGGTCGAGCCGCCGGACTTCTCCTTCATGGTCCGGGCCTGGGCGATCAGTTCGTCGAGGGTGCCGGGGAGGTTCTTCGGGTCCAGCCCGTTCTTGCTCAGCAGTTCCGAATTCCAGTAGTTCACATCGGTGTTGAGGTACCACGGGTAGCCGAAGGTGCCGTCCTGGCCGGCGAACCGGTAGGCGTCGACACCGCCGGCCACGTACTCCTCGGCGAGTTTCGGATCGGCCTTGGCCACGTCGAGCAGCAGGCTCTGCCCGGCCAGCGGGAGGGCGAAGTCCGGCGGGAGGTTGACCACGTCGGGAAGGGTCCCGGCGGCGGCCTGGCTGAGCACCTTGGCGGAGTAGCCGTCGCCCGGCTGGTCCAGCCACTCGACCTCGACCCCCGGGTACGTCTGCCGGAAGCCGTCGATCACGCCCTGCACGTAGGCGGTGAACTTCGGCTTCAGCGCCCAGGTCTGGAGCGAGACCTTGCCCTTGACCTCGCCGGTGGCGGCGGCGACCTTCGCCGCCGTGTCGTCGCTCCTGTCGTCGGAGCTCAGTCCGCAGCCGGTGAGCACGGTGGCGGCCACCGCCGCCGTCGTCACTGCCGCCCAGATTCTTCGCATGAGGGTCTCCCGGTCCTGGGGAATGGGTGGGGGATGCGTCTTCGGGGATCGTGCTGGGGGGTGGTTCGGGGATTGCGCCGGATTGTGGAACCTGTCTTACTAAACCGGTCTAGCTATGCCAGGGACTATGCTCCCGCCTAAACTTGGATGTCAAGAGAGGAGTCGGAACCCGTGGGCAGACCGACGATCGCCGACATCGCGCGCCAAGCCGGTGTCTCCAAGGGCGCGGTGTCCTTCGCGCTCAACGGGCGCCCCGGGGTGAGCGAGGCGACCAGGGCCCGGATCCTCCGGGTCGCCGAGGAGATGAACTGGCGGCCGCACAGCGCCGCCCGCGCCCTCGGCGGGGCCAGGTCCGACGCGGTGGGGCTGGTGATCGCCCGCCCGGCCCGGACCATCGGCGTCGAGCCGTTCTTCAGCCAGCTGCTCTCCGGCCTCCAGGCCGTGCTCTCCGCCCGCTCCGTCGCCCTCCACCTGATGGTGGTCGAGGACACCGCGGCCGAGATCGAGGTCTACCGGCGCTGGACCTCCGAGCACCGCGTCGACGGCTTCATCGTGGTCGACCTCCAGCTGCGCGACCCGCGGCTCGCGGTCCTGGAGGAACTCGGCCTGCCCGCCGTCGTGCTGGGCGGCCCCGGCAAGGGCGCCGGCCCCCTGCGGATCTGGGCCGACGACCGCGAGGCGATGCTCTCCATCGTCGACTACCTGGCCGCCCTCGGACACCGGCGGATCGCCCACCTGGCCGGGCTGCCGCACTTCCAGCACACCCAGCGGCGGATCCGCGCGCTGCGCGACGCCTCCCGGCGGCTCGGCCTGGAGGAGGCGCTCTCGGTGCCGACCGACTTCAGCGACGCCGAGGGGGCCGCCGCCACCCGCGCCCTGCTCTCCCGGCCCAGACGCCCGACCGCGATCGTCTACGACAGCGACGTCATGGCGGTGGCCGGCCTCGGGGTGGCCGGCGAGATGGGCGTCGCGGTGCCCGGCGAGCTGTCGATCGTCTCGTTCGACGACTCGGTGCTCGCCCGGATCGTGCACCCGCCGCTGACCGCGCTCAGCCGGGACACCTTCGCGCTCGGCGAGCAGGTCGCGCGCAGCCTGCTCGCGGTGATCGACGACGCCGGGCCCGGCCGGGACCTGCAGATGCCGACCCCCCGGCTGACCGTCCGCGAGTCCACCTCGCCGCCCGGGGCGGGTTCGTCGGCCGCGACCGGCCCGGCGCGGGGGGCAGGTTCACCCTCCGGGGTGGCCTTCGCGGGCACCGTTGACAGCGGCTCTGAACCGGTTTAGCCTCGCTGCGCCGAGCGACCCCCGCTCGGCGCGCCACCGTGGGCGGGCGTCCGCCGAACCGCCCACGGTCACTCCGCCGGTCCGTACGCACCTGGAACCGCGCGTCCTTCACGCCGCCCCAGAGCCGCGCGCCCTCCGGCCGCAGGAACGCCCGGCATCACCACGCACGCATGCACCCCCGGGCCCGCCCCCTTCCGGGCGGTCCGCCCCACCCTCCTCCGCGCGATCGGAGCCACCGCATGTCACGACGGATATCCCTGCTGCTGAGCGCCGCTCTCGGGGCCGCCGCCCTGGGCACCGCACCCACCGCGTCCCAGGCTGCCCCGACCCCCGCCGCCCCCTCCCCGGCGGCCCCCGCCGCGGCGAACGCCGCCGCCGGCACCCAGCCCTACGCCTCCTACTGGTACCCGAACACCCTGCTGAACTGGGACCCGGCCACCGATCCGGACGCCCGGTTCAACCGCTCCCGGGTCCCCCTCCAGCCGCGCACCGGTGACCCGGCGCTCAGGGCCAACCCCAACGCCCGGGCCGGCGAGGGGAAGATCGCCTCCCTGGTCTCCTTCGGCCCCACCTCCAACAACCCCTCCCAGGGGTCCGCCGACCCCCACTACTACGCGTTCGGCTACTGGCAGTACGTCGACAAGCTGGTCTTCTGGGGCGGTTCGGCCGGCGAAGGTCTGATCCTGGCACCCAACCCGACCGTCATCGACGCCGCCCACCGCAACGGCGTCAAGGTCTACGGCACCGTCTTCTTCCCGCCCGCCGCGTACGGCGGACAGCTCCAGTGGGTCCGCGACTTCGTCCAGAAGTCCGGCTCCCGCTACCCCGTCGCCGACAAGCTGGCCCAGGCCGCCCAGTACTACGGATTCGACGGATGGTTCATCAACCAGGAGACCGGCGGCGGCGATTCGGCCCTCGCCGGTGAGATCCGCAACCTCATGCAGTACACCAGGGCGCAGACCGCCACCGACTTCATGTGGTACGACGCCATGACCGAGTCGGGGCCCGTCAACTGGCAGAACGCGCTGACCTCCGCCAACGACGCCTTCCTCCAGGAGGGCGCCCGGCGCACCTCCGACTCGATGTTCCTCAACTTCAACTGGTCGTCCGGAGGGCTCGGTTCCTCCCGGACCCTGGCCCGCGGCCTCGGCCGCAGCGAGTACGAGCTCTACTCCGGCATCGACACCGAGGCCAACGGCTACAACACGGGTGTGGACTGGAACAGCCTCTTCCCGGCCAACGGCCCGCACACCACCTCGCTCGGCCTCTACCGGCCCGAGTGGACCTGGAAGTCCGCCGCCGACCGCGCCGACTTCCTCGCCAAGGACGCCCGCTACTGGGTCGGCGCCAACAACGACCCCTCCAACACCTCGACCTCGTCCGGCTGGAAGGGCCTCGCGAGCTACGTCGCCGAGTCCACCCCGATCACCGCGAAGCCCTTCGTCACCAACTTCTCCTCCGGCGAGGGCGACTTCCACAACGCGGCCGGCACCCGGGTCGCCACCGGCGGCTGGAACAACCTCTCGCTCCAGGACGTCCCGCCCACCTACCAGTGGCTGGTCTCCTCGACCGGCGCCAGGCTCACCCCGTCGGTCGACTTCACCGACGCCTACGAGGGCGGCTCCTCGCTGCGGCTGACCGGCAACCTGAACGCCGTCAACACCGTCCGGCTCTACCAGACCAGGCTCCCGGTCGCCGCCGACAGCAAGCTCTCGGTCGTGGTCAGGACCCCGGCCGCCGGAGCCACCGGCCTCAAGGCCGCGATCTCCTTCACCGACGCGCCGACGACCTTCACCACCCTCGACCTCGGGAGCAACTCCGGTACCGGATGGGAGCGCAAGACCCTCGACCTCTCCGCCTACGCGGGCCGCACCATCGCCCAGATCGGTCTCCAGGCGGCCGGCTCGAACCCCTCCTACGACGTGAGGATCGGCCAACTCGCGCTGTACGACGGCGCGGTGGACGCGCCCGGCGCACCCGGCGGGCTGACCGTGCTCGGCGCGAGCGACGTGGTGGCCGGCGCCAGCCAGTCCCTCCGGCTCTCCTGGACACCCTCGACGAGCGGCGCCGTGCACCACTACGAGCTGTACCGGCGCAACGCCGACGGCACCCGCGGCTACCTCGGCGCCACCCCCTCCGACGCCTACTACGTCAACCGGCTGGACCGGGTCGGCACCGAGGCGAACACCGTGATCGAGGTCGAGGCCGTCTCCACCGAGTACGGCCGCTCCACCGCCGCCGCCACCACCGTCTCGTGGACCGGCACCCCACCGGCCGGCGGCAACCTCGCGCTCAACCGCCCGGCCGCCGCCTCCGGCCAGTGCAACACCGGCGAGGGCCCGGCCAAGGCCGTCAACGGCACCGTCAACGGCGGCAACGGCGACAAGTGGTGCACCACCGGGAGCAGCAAGTGGCTTGAGGTGGACCTCGGTTCGGCCAAGGCGCTGTCGAAGTTCGTGGTCAGGCACGCCCAGGCCGGTGGCGAGAGCGCGAGCTTCAACACCCGCGACTTCACGGTCCAGGTCCGCTCGGCCGACACCGACCCGTGGACCACCGTCACCACCGTCACCGGCAACACCGCGGGCACCACCACCCACCCGGTGAGCACCACCGCGCGGTACGTCCGGCTGGTGGTCACCAGGCCGACCCAGGGCACCGATCCCGCCGCCCGCGTCTACGAGTTCGAGGCCTGGGGCGCGTAGGGCGTCGGACACGCCCGGATCTCCGCCCCACCGAGGAAAGGACCCGCCCCCGTGCCGGTCACCATCACCGCCGTCGAGAGCACGGACCTGTTCGTCGGACCCGAGGAGGCCCCGCGGCAGCTGCTGCGGGTCACCCTCGACGGCCCGCCCGCCCGGATCGCCGTCACCGGCCCGGGCGTGCGCGGCGAGATGTCCGGCACGGGGCTGGTCGAAGTCCCCCTGGAGATCACCGGTGCCGCGGTCGGCGCCCGACTCGCCGTCGAGGTCACGGCCTTCGGCGCGACCCCCGGCGCCGCCGGGACCGACGCCGGCGCCGGGACCGGTGGCGCCCGCGCCGAGGGCGTCGTCGAGGTCGCCGAGCCCGGCTGGACCATGTTCATGGTCCCGCACTTCCACTACGACCCGGTGTGGTGGAACACCCAGGCCGCCTACACCTCGCCCTGGGAGCTCCTCTCCGCCGACGCCACCACCCGGCCGCTCTGGGAGCGCAACGGCTTCGCCCTCGTCGACGCCCACCTGGACCTCGCGCTGCGCGACCCGGTCTACACGTTCGTGCTCGCCGAAGTCGACTACCTGAAGCCGTACTTCGACCAGCACCCGGAGCGCCGCGCGAGCCTGCGCCTGCTGCTCGACCGCGGCCAGGTCGAACTCGTCGGCGGCACCTACAACGAGCCGAACACCAACCTCACCGGCGCCGAGACGACGATCCGCAACATCGTCCACGGCATCGGCTACCAGCGCGACATCCTCGGCGGCGACCCTCGGACGGCCTGGCAGCTCGACGTGTTCGGCCACGACCCGCAGTTCCCCGGCCACCTCGCCGCCGCCGGGCTCACCGGGAGCGCCTGGGCGCGCGGTCCGTTCCACCAGTGGGGCCCGATCCAGAAGAACTTCCGCGAGGCCAAGGACGACGCGCGGGTCATGCAGTTCCCCAGCGAGTTCGAGTGGATCGCGCCCTCGGGCGACGGCGTGCTCACCCACTACATGCCGCACCACTACTCGGCCGGCTGGTGGATGGACTCCTCCGCCGACCTCGCCACCGCCGAGCAGGCCGTCTACGAGCTGTACCGGAAGCTCAAGCCGGTGGGCGCGACCAGGAACCTGCTGCTGCCGGTCGGCACCGACTACACCCCGCCCAACAAGTGGGTCACCGAGATCCACCGCTCCTGGGCGGGCAGGTACCTGTGGCCGCGCTTCGTCTGCGGGACCCCGCGTGACTTCCTGGACGCCGTCCGCGCCGAGCTGGCGGAGACCGGTCGCCGGCCCAGCCCGCAGACCCGCGACATGAACCCGGTCTACACCGGCAAGGACGTCTCCTACATCGACACCAAGCAGGCCCAGCGGGCGGCCGAGGTGGCCGCCGTCGACGCCGAGAAGCTCGCCACCCTCGCCGTCGTGCAGGGGCTCGGGCGGTACCCGTCGGCCGCGCTGGACAAGGTCTGGCGCCAACTCGCCTACGGCGCGCACCACGACGCGATCACCGGCTCCGAGTCCGACCAGGTCTACCTGGACCTGCTCGGCGGCTGGCGGGAGGCGTACGACCTGGCGGCGGACGTCCGCGACCGGGCGCTCGACGCGCTGGCGGCCCGGATCGCCACGACGGGGGAGGGCGACGCCGTGGTGGTCACCAACACGCTCTCCTTCGACCGGACCGACCTGGTGGCCGTCCGGCTGCCCCCGGGAACCGTCGACGGGGAGGGCCGCCCGGGCGTCCGCGTGCTGGACGACACCGGGGCCGAGGTGCCCGGAGCCGTCGACCGCGGCACCCTGCGCTTCCTGGCCGAGGACGTGCCGGCGCTCGGTTGGCGTACCTGGCGGCTGGTCCCTTCGGCGGCCGGCGGCGGCGACCCGGCCTGGTCCGTCGCGGAGGGCCTCACCATCGCCAACGGCCGCTACCGGGTGACCGCCGACCCGGCGCGCGGCGGCGGCCTCTCCTCCGTCCAGGACCTCCTGCACGGAAGGGAGTTGATCCAGGACGGCCGGATCGGCAACGAGCTGCGGGTCTACGAGGAGTACCCGCAGCACCCCGACTTCGGCGAGGGCCCCTGGCACCTCGTCCCCAGGGGGCCGGTGGCCGGCTCCGGCGATCAGCCGGCCGAGGTCCGTCGCGAGACCGGACCGCTCGGCGAGCGACTGGTCGTCCGCGGCACCGTCACCGATACCGCGCCCCATGACGGTGCCGGTGCCGGGGCCCGGGGCCTCCGGTACGAGCAGACCGTCACGCTGTGGCGCGGCCTCGACCGGGTGGACTGCCGGACCAGGGTCGTCGACTACACGGGCGCCGACCGGCTGTTGCGGCTCCGCTTCCCCGTCGACCTGCCCGGCGCCCTGCCGGTCAGCGAGGTCGCCGGCGCGGTCGTCGGACGCGGCTTCGCCCTGCCCGACGTCGACTCCGCCGAGGCGCCCTGGACCCTGGACAACCCGGCCAACACCTGGTTCGGTCTCGGCGCCACGGCCCGGGTGACGCTCACCGATCCGGTCTCCGGCGCGGTGCTGGGCGATCGCGCGCTCGGCGTCGCGGAGGTGATCGTCCCCGATCTCGCGTCGGCCGCCGACGCGCGGGAGCTGGTGGTCGCGCTCGCCCGGGTCGGAGTCACCGCCACCACCTCCGGAGCCGACTGGGCCCGGTACGGCTGGCTCGACGTGGACTCCAACCTGCCGGACTTCCGGATCCTCCTCGGCGGACCGGAAACCAACGACGCCACCCGGGAGTTGTTCGACCGGGTGGGTGCGGAGTACGCGGCCGTCCTGAAGGAGCGCGGCGCCGTCTGGGTGCCCGCCCGCACCCCGCTCGCCGAGGTCTGGCAGCCCGGCGCGGACCTGCGTGACCTGAGGGCCCTGCCGGCCCTGGTCGTCACCGACCCGGCCCCGCTCACCGCCGACCTCGCCGACGCCCGGATCGCCGCCGCCTGCCCGGGGCCTCTCCCCGACACCGAACAACTCGTGGACCACACCGCGGCGTTGCTGAGCTTCGGTCTGCCCGGCTTCGCCGTCGATGCCACCGGTGCGCTGCACCTCTCGCTGATGCGCTCCTGCACCGGGTGGCCCTCGGGCGTCTGGATCGACCCGCCCCGGCGTACCCTGCCCGACGGCGCCTCCTTCCAACTCCAGCACTGGACCCACGAGTTCCACTATGCGCTGACCGGCGGACCGGGTGACTGGCGGGAGCAGGAACTCCCGGCCCAGGGGCAGGAGTTCACCCATCCGCTGTACGCCCGGCTCGCCCCCGCCCAGGACGGCCCGCTGCCCGGCACCCTCTCCTGGCTGCGGGTCGAGCCGGCCCGCCGGACCCTGCTCGGCGCGCTCAAGCCGGCCGGCAACCCGATCGCGCACGGCTCGACCGCCCCCTGGGACGGCCGACTCGCCGTCCGGCTGGTCGAGTCCACCGGCCTCGGCGCGGCCGTCACCCTCGGCGGCGCCCTCGGGCTGACCGACCTGCACGCCGCCGACCTGCTGGAGCGGCCGACCGGCCCGGCCGATCCGGACCTCGCGGGATCCCGGATCGCCACCGTGCTGGCCCGCCCCGCGGTGGCGGAGCCGGCCGGCGGCCCGGTCCTCGGCCCGGTCGCCGAGGCGGCCCAGCCCGTGCACGCCCGCTACTGGCTGCACAACCGGGGCCCGGCGCCGCTCGGTTACCTCCCGCTCTCGGTCGGCGCCTCGCCCGGCCTGCTGCGGACGGCGGGCGAGCCGGTCACGCTCTCGGCGGCCCTCTCCTCCCACCTGCGGGACGCCACCGTCGAGGGCACGGCGCGGATCCTCGCGCCCGACGGGTGGGCGGCGAGCCTCGGCGCCCGCCCCTACCGCCTGGAGGCCGGCGGACACCTCCGCTTCCCCGTCACCCTCACCCCGCCCGCCGGTACCGCCCCCGGCCTGTACTTCGCCGCGGTCCGGCTCACGCACGACGGCCAGGACGTCGAGGACGTGGTCACCGTCGCCGTCGGCGACCTGCCGGAGATCCTTCCGGTGCCCGGCGACACCCCCGAGGACTGGACCGCCGCCCAGGGCACCCGGTCCGTGGAGGGGCGTGACACCGGCCTGACCGTCGAGGCGGCCACCGCGTCGGTCCGGCTGACCCCCGGCGTCGGCGCCGCCCTCGGCGTCCGCCTCGTCAACCGCACCCGGGGCGAGATCCGCGGCGAACTCCAGCTCGTCTCGCCCTGGGGCACCTGGGAGGCGGTCGGCGCGCCGGTCCGCGGCTTCACCCTCGCGGCCGGGGCCTCGTCGGTCGAGGAGTTCACCCTCACCGCGCCCGAGGACGCCGACCCCGGCGCCTACTGGGTGCTCGCCAAGGTGATGTGGTTCGGCCGCTGCCAGTACGCCCCGACCGTCGCGGTGGTGGTCGGGCCGTGACCGCGATCCCGCCCGCGCCCGCCGACGCCCCGGCGCTCGGACTCCTCGACGGCCGGCCCCTGCCGCGCACCGGCCTCGACCGCCGCCTCGCGGCGCTCCGCACCGGCCCGCGCGCCTCCGCCCTGCCGCGGCCCGGCAGCGGGGAGGACCGTCAACTGGCCCGCTGGGTCGCGCAGGTGCTGCTGACGGAGGCGCTCTGCGAGGCGGTCGCCGCCGAACGCGGCCTGTCCGTCCTCCCCGAGGCCACCCATGACCGCCTGGACCAGCAGGCGGCCGTCGAACTCGGCTCCGTCACCGCCGCCGCGTACGAGGGCAGCGCGGCGGTGCGGGCCGTCCACGAGGCCGTCACCGCCGCCGTCGCCGCGACCGCGGAGGAGGTCGCCCACTACGACGCCATGACCCGACCGGCCGCGACGCCCACCGGGTGGCACCTCGCCTTCCCCGACGGCGGCACGTGCGAGGCCGACCCCGCCACCCTGCCGCTCGCCCTGGCGGAGGCCCTCCGCACTGCGGCCCCGGACACGTGGGTCACCGCCGGAGGCTGGACCGCCGCCCGCCGGACCACGCCGCCCGACCCGCCCACCGACCGGCCCGACCGCCCCGATCCCGCCGCCACCGTCCTCGCGGCCGTCCGTCGCGCGGCCTTCGTCCGCTGGCTCGACCACGCCCGTGCCACCCGCCTCACCCTCGTCCCCGGCCTCGAACACCCCGGCGACCCCGCCCAACCCGACAACCACCACCGCCACTGACCACCCCGGGCGGCCGCGCCCCCGGTGCCTCCTCGGCCGGGGGCGCGGCGGCAGGAAATCCGGGTGACGGGTGGCCGTCGTCTCCCTACCCTCGGGGCATGAAGAGTGTCGGGGGACTGCTGAACGTCGTGGACGTCGAAGCGACGTGCTGGGAGGGACAGCCGCCGCCCGGGGCAGTGAACGAGATCATCGAGATCGGGCTGACCGTCGTCGACCTCGGGACGGGGGAACGGGTCGGGCGGCACCGCATCCTGGTGAAGCCCGCACGGTCCGCCGTCAGCGAGTTCTGCACGGAACTCACCGGGCTGACCCAGGCCGAGGTCGACACCGGCCTCGACTTCGCCTCGGCCTGCCGGCTGCTCGCCGCCGACCACCGGGCCGGGGCCCTGCCGTGGGCGAGCTGGGGCGACTACGACCGGAACCAGTTCACCCGGCAGTGCAAGGCCACCGGCACGGCGTACCCCTTCGGGCACCGGCACACCAACGCCAAGGCGGTGTTCACCGAGGCACACGGGCTGCGCAAGCGCCCCGGGATGGCCCAGGCCCTGGGGATCGCCGGGCTGCCGCTCGAAGGACGCCACCACAGCGGCGAGGACGACGCCTGGAACATCGCCGCGCTGGTCCTCGGCCTGGCCGCCCGGGGCGCCTGGCCCGGAGGGACGGCCGGTTGACGAGGGCGCGGCCGTACGGGTGGTTCCGGAGCCGGACGGTTCGTGTTCGTCCGTGTGCGGCGCTAGGTTGCTGGGCGACCCGCTGAGACCCGCTGAGGCCCGCTCCCCGGAGGACACCGATGGCCATCCCCGCCCTGGACCACTCGACGACCGGCTACTCCCTCCCGCACGCCTACTGGATGGCGCAGGCCGCCGGACTGGCCTCGCTGGACCGGGCCGGCATCGAGGAGACGGCCCGGTCCTGGGGCTTCGACGAGGTACGGCACTTCGAGTCGACGCACCGGATGCCGTTCCCGATCGAGGACACCCAGGCCTACGTCATGGCCGGCGACCGCATGATCGTCGCCGGATTCCGGGGCACCGAGGTGCTGAAGATCCGTGACTGGCTCAGCGACGTCAGCACCCCGCCCGTCCCCGGCCCGGCGAACAAGGGCTTCGTGCACTACGGCTTCCACCAGGCCCTGCAGTCCGTCTACCCGCAGATCCGCGACACCGTCCGCGACCTGCGCACGGACAATCAGACGGTCTGGTTCACCGGCCACAGCCTCGGTGGCGCGCTCGCCATGCTGGCCGGCGCCCGCTGGTACTTCGAGGCGCCGCAGCTGCTGCCCGACGGCGTCTACACCTTCGGCCAGCCCCGCACCTGCGAGCGGCTGCTCGCAGGCGCCCACAACACGGCCTTCAGGAACCGCTGTTACCGCTTCGTCAACAACAACGACATCGTCCCTCAGCTCCCGCCGGAGCCGGTCTTCACGCACGTCGAGGCGCTGCGCCACTTC
The DNA here is from genome assembly GCF_036322525.1 of Streptomyces sp. BE20. Classification (NCBI taxonomy): domain Bacteria; kingdom Bacillati; phylum Actinomycetota; class Actinomycetes; order Kitasatosporales; family Streptomycetaceae; genus Streptomyces; species Streptomyces sp. BE20. The sequence continues at coordinate 60,012 of NZ_JAQYWW010000928.1, forward strand.
GACGCCGACGGGAGGCTCCACGAGCGCATGCCGCTCGTCGCCGGGCTGAAGGACCGCGCCAAGGGCGTGCGCGCCGACCTGTTCGCCCCCGAGACGGACGGGATCAAGGACCACCACCTGCCCAACTACCTGGCCGCGTTCGAGAAGAACCTCGCCCAGGTCTGACGGGAGCCCCGCCGAGGCGTGGACCGCCCCCGGCGTGGCGGGAGGCGGCCGTCCGGGCGGTCGGAGCCGGCCGGGCCGACCGCGACGGCCGGCAGTGCGCCGGTCGCGGCCCCCTGGGTGAGGCCGAGGATGTCGGGACTGCCGGGCCTGGAGGACGGCGCCGGAGAGCGCGAGCGCGGCGAGCACGCAGGCGGTGACGGTGGTCACCGCCCGGGGGCTGTGGCGGAGGGAGAGGCCGCCGGGGCGTAGCGCCTCGCCGTCCCGCCGGTCCGGACGACCGGCGGGACGGCGGCTCCGGCCGGTCGCAGGCCGGTCGCGGCGGGGCCTAGCTGGGGAAGGGCCAGACCGGGCACCACGGCGGGATGTACTGGCCGGGGTAGGGCGGGCCCCACGGCGGACAGGGGAAGGGGTCGGGGGCGGGCGGCGCGGAGGTCCAGAGGACCCTGCCGTTGCGCTCGACCGCGATGGCGCCCTCGTTGTAGACAGTCAGCTCGGCCCCGGGGTTGCCACCGGTCCCGCTCCACCAGAGCGGGGTGTTGTCGGCCGCGTAGACCACGAGGTTGCCGTCGCCCTGCATGGCGAGGATGGTGCCGTTGGGCATGGCGCCGCGGGCCACCCAGATCGGGGTGGTGTCGCGGTAGAGGACCACGTTGCCGTCGCCCTGCATGGCCAGCATGATGCGGCCGTTCGGCGAGTACCAGCCCTGGTTGCGGTTGAGCACGCTGTTCATCGGGATGCGGGTGGGCGGCGAGAGCGCGGCGGCCACGGCGGGTGGGGCGGCCACGGCGGGTGGGGCGGCCGGGGCCGTCGGCGCGGCCTGGGCGGCGCCCGTGGCGAGGGTGCCGAACCCTATCGCGGCGGCGGCCGCCAGGGCGGCGGCTCGTAGGAGGGTGCTGGTCATGGGAGGGCTTCGGGTCCTTCCGGGCGAGGGCTGACAGGCGTGCGCCAGCGCACATCTGACGGAGCATCTGATACGTCCGTGCGCCGGGCGCCAGGCTATGGCAGCCGGACCGGAGGGGAGAGGCAGAACCACCGGCAGCTTCGCCCCGGCCGATCCGTCCGCCGCCGGGGTACGGCCCCGTACGAGGACGGTCCGCCGGCAGGCCCGGCCGGGCGCCCGACCCCGTGTGCCGTTCCGACAGGATCCGAGAGAGCCGGCCTAGCGGGACCAGACGAGCCGGACGGCGAGGCCGAGGACGACGGCGTTGCCGGCCAGGCCGGTGACGAGCCGGCCGCGTGAGCCGGTGAGGACGCGGCGCAGGAGGACGCCGCCGGACGCGAGCAGTGCCTGCCAGCTCGCGGAGGCGGCGAACGCGGCGAGGACGAACACCAGGCCGGGTCCGAGGGAGCCGGGGCCGGTCCGCCCGCCGACGACCAGAGCGCCGAAGTAGACCACGGTCAGCGGATTGAGCAGGGTCAGGCCGACCAGGGCCGTGTAGGTGCGCCACGGTGAGCCCGGTGGACTCGACGAGGCGGACGGGGGGCCGGCCGCCGGGTCCTCGGGCCCGCCGCCCCGCTCGTGCCGGTACGCGCGGAGCGCGCCGCGCAGACCGCGCACGGCGAGTACGGCGAGCACCCCGGCGGCGAGGAGCTCCAGGTACCCGGCGGCCGGGGTGACGAGCCGGGCGACGGCCGCCCCGCCGAGCATCGCCGCCAGTGCGTAGAGGCCGTCGGCGGTGGCCACGCCCAGGGCGGCGGCCATGCCCCGGCCGAGCGAGACGCGCGAGGCGAGGGTGACGATCATGACGGAGATCGCGCCGACGGGCATGGCGATGCCGTAGCCGGCGAGGAGTCCGGAGAGCAGGGCGTCGGTCATCGAGACGGTCCGAGTTCTGAGGGGCGGTCCGGCGCGGAGCGGAACCTGGCGCGGAGGGGCGACCCGGCGCGGGGCGTCCGGGTGCCCCCGGAGCGTAGCCCCGGCCGTCCGCCCGGACCACCGGTTTTCGGCCGTCGCAAACGGGTCCGCCGCAGGCCGGTGCCGCGGCGTGCGGGCCCGCACGCCCGCACGCCCGTAACGCACCCGGCCGGCGTCAGCGCCGTCGGTGGGCGGTGATCAGGTCGGCGTAGCGCAGACCGCTGCTCTTGACGGTGCGGCGCTGGCTCGGGTAGTCGACGTGGACGAGCCCGAAGCGCTTGTCGTAGCCGTACGCCCACTCGAAGTTGTCCAGCAGCGACCAGGCGAAGTACCCGGCCAGCGGGGCGCCCTGGGCGGTGGCGCGGGCACAGGCGGCGAGGTGCCGTTCGAGGTAGGCGGTGCGCTCGGGGTCGTGGACGCTGCCGTCGGGGGCGACGACGTCGGGGTAGGCGGCGCCGTTCTCGGTGACGTAGATCCGCTCCGCGCCGTACTCGTGGGTGAGGCGGAGCAGCAGCTGTTCCAGGCCGGGGGCGTGCACCTCCCAGGGCATGGCGGTCCGTTCGGGGTTGGGGCCGGGGAGCTGGCGGACGTACGGGGCGGGGCCGGTGGGGTCGTCGGCGACGATCTGGCGGAAGTAGTAGTTGAGGCCGAGCCAGTCGAGCGGGGCGGCGACCAGTTCCGCGTCGCCGTCGCGCTCGGGGAGGTCGACGCCGTAGACCTCGCGCATGTCCTTGGGGTAGCCGCGGCCGAGGACGGGGTCCAGCCACCAGCGGTTGACGTGGCCGTCGGCGCGGACGGCGGCGGCGTGGTCGGCCTCGGAGCCGGTGGCGGGCTCGATCGGGCTCAGGTTGTTGACGATGCCGATCCTGGCGTCGCGGACGGTCTCGCGCAGCACCTGGACGGCCAGTCCGTGGCCGAGGTGCAGGTGGTAGGAGGCGCGGACGGCGGCCGTGAGGTCGGTCAGTCCGGGGGCCATGGCGCCGTCGAGGTGGCCGATCCAGGCGGAGCAGAGCGGCTCGTTGAGGGTCGCCCAGTCGGTGACCCGGTCGCCGAGGCGGGCGGCGACGACGGCGGTGTACTCGGCGAAGCGTTCGGCCGTCTCGCGGACGGGCCAGCCGCCGCGGTCCTGCTGGGCCTGCGGGAGGTCCCAGTGGTAGAGGGTCGGGAAGGGCCTGATGCCGGCGGCGAGCAGGGCGTCGACCAGGCGGTCGTAGAAGTCGAGGCCGGCCGGGTTGACGCGGTCGTCGGCCTGCGGCACCACGCGGGGCCAGGCGATCGAGAACCGGTAGGCGTCGAGGCCGAGTCGCCGCATCACGGCGACGTCCTCGGGCCACCGCCGGTAGTGGTCGCACGCGGTGTCGCCGGTGTCGCCGCCCGCGACCCTGCCGGGGGTGTGGGCGTAGGTGTCCCAGATGGAGGGGGCGCGGCCGTCGGCGTCCGTGGCGCCCTCGATCTGGTAGGCGGCGGTGGCCGCGCCCCAGAGGAAGTCGTCGGGGAGGGAACTCAGCGCACTGAGGTCGGTCACGGGGTGCCCTTCGGGGGTCTGCGGGACGGGGGAGGGTGTCACTTGACGGCTCCGGCGGTGAGGCCGGCGACCAGGTAGCGCTGGAGCAGCAGGAAGCCGGCCACCACGGGCACGCTCACCACCAGCGAGGCCGCCATCACCTGGTTCCAGTAGACGTCGTTGAGGGTGGCGTAGCCCTGGAGGCCGACGGCGAGGGTGCGGGTCGCGTCGTCGGTGAGCACGGAGGCGAAGAGCACCTCGCCCCAGGCCGTCATGAAGGCGTACACCGCGACGGCGACGATGCCCGGCACCGCGGCCGGGACGATGATCCGGACCAGGGCCTGGAGCGGTCCGCAGCCGTCGACCAGCGCCGCCTCGTCGAGGTCGCGGGGGATCGAGTCGAAGTAGCCGACCAGCATCCAGATCGAGAACGGCAGCGAGAAGGTCAGGTAGGTGAGGATCAGGCCGCCGCGGCTGCCGTACAGCGGGATGCCGGTCGCGTTGCCGACGTTGACGAAGATCAGGAAGAGCGGCAGCAGGAACAGGATGCCGGGGAACATCTGGGTGGAGAGCACGGTCACGGTGAACATCCGCCGTCCCCGGAAGCGGTAGCGGCTGACCGCGTACGCCGCGAGGATCGCGACCAGGACCGAGCAGACCGTCGCCCCGCCGGCCACGATCAGCGAGTTGACCAGGTACCGGCCGAGCGGGACGGTCCGCCAGATGTCGAGGTAGGGGCGGAAGGTGACGGTGCTGGGGATCCAGCGGAACGGCCCCTGGACGTCCCGGAGCGGCTTGAGCGAGCTGCTCAGCATCACCAGGACGGGGACGAGGGCGAAGACGGCGAGCGCGCCGAGGACGATCCACCGGGTCCGGCGGAAGGAGGCGGGCGGGTTGATCATGCTGCGTCCTTCCGGCGCGAGGTGAGCAGGAGGTAGCCGGAGGTCACCAGCAGCAGGAACAGCAGCAGCAGGACGGACATCGCCGAGCCCGCGCCGAAGTTCCAGGTGACGAAGGACGACTGGTAGATGTGGACGGACACGAGGTCGGCGGCCTCCGGGGCCGAGCGGCCGAAGAGCACGTACGGCGTGTTGAAATCGTTGAAGGTCCAGAGGAACAGGACCAGTACCAGCACCAGGTTGACCGGGCGCAGCGAGGGCAGGGTGATCCGGCGGATCTGCTGCCAGATCCCGGCGCCGTCCAGCGCGGCGGCCTCGTAGAGCTCGCGGGGGATGTTCTGCAGCCCTGCGGTGAGAGTGAGGAAGGCGAACGGCCAACTGCGCCAGACCGACACGGTGACCAGCGCGGTGAAGCTGTTGTCGCCGATCAGCCAGAACGGCTTGTCGTCGACGAGGTGGAGCTGGTCGTGGAGGACGTGGTTGATCAGGCCGGTGTCCCGCTGGAACATGAACGACCAGGTGATGACGGCGGCGTAGACCGGCAGTGCGTACGGGAGCAGGAACACGGCGCGCAGCAGGCCCCGGCCGCGGAAGGAGTCCTGGGTCAGGACGGCCGCCGCCGTGCCGATCAGCCAGGAGAGGCCGACGGTGAGGACGGTGAACGCGCAGGTGACCCAGAACGAGTGCAGCAGGGCACGGCCGACGGGCGCGTGGAAGTCCACCGCCGTACGGTAGTTGGCGAGCCCGGCCCAGGGGGCGGCGGACCAGTCGCGGATGAAGAACTGGGTGAGCCGCTTGAGGCTCATGGTGGCGCCGACGACCATCGGGAGCAGGTGGACGACGAGTTCGAGGACGAGGGCGGGGAGCAGCAGCAGATAGGGGAGTGCGGTGCGGGGCGGGCGGAGGCGGCCGAGCCGGGTGGGGGTGCGCGGGGCGGGTGCACCCGGGCCGGCTGCGGCCGGTGCGTGGGCGGCCGGGACAGGGGCGGCAGGGGTGCGGGCGGCGGGGGTCCGGGTCACGTCACTTGGCCGGCATCTGCTGCTGGGCCTTGGTGAGTTCGGCCTTCACGGAGCCGTCGGTGGCGGGCCTGCCGGCGGCGGCCGCGGCGAGCAGGTTCTTGACGGCGGTGCCCACCAGGGTCTCGAACTGGCTCTCGTCGGCGACCTGCGGGAGCGGCAGCGCGCTGCCGGAGAGGACGGCGGTGAGGGCCTTGAGTTCGGGGGTGGCGAAGGCGGGGTCGGCCTGGGCGTCCTTGACCGGGGGGATCGAGCCGTAGGCCTTGTTGAGCCGGGTCTGCTCCTCGGCGCCGGTCATGAACCTCACGAACGAGAGGGCCCCGTCGGTGTTCCGGGTGTTCTTGAAGACGGCGAGGTTGATCCCGGCGACCATCGAGGTGGTCGCGCGGTCGCCGGTGGCGCCGGCCGGCGCGGGGACGGGGGCGACGCCGTAGTCCTCGGGGTTCATGCCGTGCGAGGCGAGGTTGGCGCCGGCGGCCTGCCACATCAGCATGGCGGCCTTGCCGGTGGCGAAGTCGGTGACGGACTGGTTGTTGGCGTACTCGGCGTTGCCGGGCGCGACGATCTTCTCGGTGCCGAGCAGGTCGACGTACTGCTTGACGGCGGCGACGGCGCCCGCGCTGTCGAAGGCGGGTTCGCCGGTGGGGGAGAAGAAGTCGGTGCCGTGCTGCTTGGCGAGGGTGAAGGCGTGGTGGACGTTCTCGGAGACGTTGCCGCCTTCGAGGGCGAGGCCGTAGCGGCCTCCGGCGGTGAGCTTCCGCCCGTCGGCGACCAGTTCGTCCCAGGTGGCCGGGGGCCGCTCGATGCCGGCCTCGGCGAACAGCTTCTTGTTGTAGTAGAGGCCATAGGCCATCGAGTAGAGCGGTACGGCGGCCGGGTCCTTCCCGGCCGCGCCGGCCGAGCCGAGGGCGGCGGGCAGGAAGCGGTCCTTGCCGCCGATCCGGTCGAAGGCGGCCCCGTCGAACGGGCGCAGGGCGCCGGTGGCCTGGAGCGAGGCGGACCAGGTGTTGCCGATGTTGAGGACGTCGGGGCCCTGGCCGGAGGTGGCCGCGGCGAGGATCCGGTTGAGCAGGTCGGACCAGGGGATGACCTCCAGCTTCACCTTGATGCCGGTCTGCTGCTCGAACCTTCTCAGCTCCGGCTCCAGGACCTGGCGGTCGTTCTCCAGGCTGGTGCCCTGGTTGGAGGCCCAGTAGGTGAGCGTGCCGGGGCTGCCGTCGCCCCCGCCGCCGGACGCGGACCCTCCGCCGCAGGCGGTGGCGGTGAGGACCAGGGTGGCGGCCAGGGCGGCCGTCGCGGCGGCGCGGCTGATGGGCATGGCGGATTGCCCCTCTCGGGTGTGGGCGGTACGGGTCGACGGCGGGTGCCGCTGCGCGGCGCAGTGCGGGGGGTCTTGTCTCGGGTGGTGAAGTTCCGTGCTCCACGGCTTACTTCAGGCCGTGATTTAACGTGTGAGAAAAGCTTCCGTCAAGGGTTCGGACAGCGATAGATTCGGATCAGGAGGGAGACCCCATGACCGCACGAGGCAAGAAGACGGTGCGTGACCTGCGCAGAGGCAGCCGGTCGACGCTGCTGCGGCGGCTGTACTTCGACGGGCCGCTCAGCCGCCAGGAGCTGGGGGTGATCACCGGGCTCAGCGCCGGTTCGATCAGCAACGTCACCGGCGAGCTGCTCGCCGACGGGCTGATCGAGGAGTGCGGCTCGGTCGAGTCGGACGGCGGGCGCCCCCGGATCCTGCTCCGGGTGGCCGCCGGCCGCGCCCACCTGGTCGGCGTGGACGTCGGGGAGACCCAGGTCCGGGTCGCCCTGTTCGACCTGGCCCGGACCGAGCTGGCCGCCAGCGACCGGCCGCTCGCCGGCCGCGGCCACGACGTCGACCACGTGGTCGAGCTGATCCTCGCCGGCCTGGCCGAGGTCCTGGAACGCACCGGCACCGACCCGGCCGGCGTGCTCGGTGTGGGCATCGGCGTCCCCGGCATCGTCGAGCAGGGGGAGCCGGCCTCGGACGGCCTCGGGATCGTCGTGCACGGGCAGACCGTGGGCTGGGACGCCGTCCCGCTCGGGCGGCTGCTGCGGGCCGGCACCGACCTGCCGCTCTTCGTCGACAACGGCGCCAAGACGCTCGGCCAGGCCGAGATGTGGTTCGGGGCCGGGCGCGGCCTCCGGCACGCGGTGATCGCCCTGTTCGGCTCGGGCGTCGGGGCCTGCGTGATCGCCGACGGCGCCCGCTTCCGGGGAGCCACCAGCAGCGCGGGCGAATGGGGCCACACCAAGGTCCACGTCGGCGGACGCCGGTGCCGTTGCGGCGCACGCGGCTGCCTGGAGGCGTACGTCGGGGCCGAGGCGCTGGTCGAGCGGTGGGGCGCGGCGCCGCCCGGCGCCGGGGAGAAGGCCGGGCTCGCGGCCCTGCTGGCGGCGGCCGAGGCGGACGAGCCGGCGGCCGGTGCGCTGCTCGCCGAGGCGGCGGAGTACCTGGGCGCGGCCATCGCGGACCTGGTGAACCTGTTCAACCCCGAGCGGATCGTGATCGGCGGCTGGGCGGGCCTGCTGCTCGGCCCCCGGCTGTTGCCCGCGATCCGCGCGGCGGCCACCGAGTACGCGCTGCGCTTCCCCCGCGAACAGACCTCGATCGTGCTCGGGACGCTCGGCCCGGAGGCGGTCACGGTCGGCGCGGCGACCCTGCCGCTCTCCGACTTCCTGGAGTCCGGGGGCGAGTTCCCGGGCCGGGCCGGGAGCCCGGCCCGGACGCCGTCGGAGGTGCGGGCCTGACCTCGGAGTTCAGTGGAATTCGTTGCGGTACAAGCTAGTTCACGGCGTGAGTAAAGTCGGCGCGAAGGGTTGACACTCCGGATCGGGAGCCCGGAGACTCCCGGTCAGGAGGTGCTCCCCGGGCCCGGACAACGGATCGGTGACACCCCGGTACGTGCCACGACGCGTGCCCCGCCACGGACCGCCGCACGTGCGGCGGTCCGCACCCCGACGTGTGGCCCGACACGTGGCCGGTACGTACCCCGGTGACCGCCCGTTGCGGCGGTCCGCGCTGCCCGGCCGCCCCACCCGAGCCGGCCGGCACGCGGACCCGCCGAGCCGCCCCACCGCTCCCCCACCGCCCGGTGCCCAACTGTGCCGGGCCGGGCACGGGCGTGCGCCCCCTCACCCACCGACCCCCACCCGGAGGAGCAGCCCATGAGGCTCACCTCAGCACGTCCACGTCCACGTCCACGTCCCGCCCCGGCCCCGGCCGCCCGGATCGGCCTGGCCCTGCTCGCGGCCGGCGCCCTCGCCCTGCCCGGGCCGGCCGCGCTCGCCGAGCCGGCCCACGCCGGGTCCGCCCGGCCGGCGTCCGCGCAGGCCGCAGCCGACCGGGCCGCCGACTGCGGCGCCGCCGACGCGGCGAAGGGGCGGCCCGCCACCGCCTCCTCCGTCGAGAACGGCGGCCTGTCCGCGGCCAACGCGGTGGACGGCGACCCCGGCACCCGCTGGTCCTCGGCGTTCGCGGACCCGCAGTGGCTCCAGGTCGACCTCGGCTCCGTCCGGCAGCTGTGCCGCGTCGAACTCGCCTGGGAGGCGGCGTACGGGCGCTCCTACCGGATCGAGACCTCGGACGACGGCACCACCTGGCGGACGCTGCACTCCACCGAGCACGGCACCGGCGGCACCGAGACCCTCACGGTCTCCGGGAGCGGGCGCTTCGTCCGGATCAACGGGCTCGCCCGGGGCACCGGTTACGGCTACTCGCTCTGGGAGTTCCGGATCGCGGCCACCGACGGGCCGGGCGTGCCGCCGGTGCAGGGCGGCGGCGACCTCGGACCCAACGTGCTGGTCTTCGACCCCGCCACACCGGGCATCCAGGCCAAGGCCGACGAGATCTTCCGTCGGCAGGAGGCCAACCAGTTCGGGCCCGAGCGGTACGCGCTGCTCTTCAAGCCGGGCAGCTACCGCGACCTCAACGTCCAACTGGGCTTCTACACCTCGGTGTCCGGCCTCGGCCTGAAGCCCGACGACACCACGATCAACGGCGACGTCACCGTGGACGCCGGCTGGTTCAACGGCAACGCGACCCAGAACTTCTGGCGCTCCGCCGAGAACCTGGCGCTCAACCCGGTCAACGGCACCGACCGCTGGGCCGTCGCCCAGGCCGCGCCGTTCCGCCGGATGCACGTCCGCGGCGGTCTCAACCTCGCCCCGAACGGCTACGGATGGGCCAGCGGCGGCTACATCGCCGACAGCCGGATCGACGGCGGTATCGGCAACTACTCGCAACAGCAGTGGTACACCCGGGACAGCGCGATCGGCGGCTTCTCCAACGGGGTGTGGAACCAGGTGTTCTCCGGCGTCCAGGGCGCGCCCGCGCAGGGCTTCCCCAACCCGCCCTACACCACGCTCGACACCACCCCGGTCTCGCGCGAGAAGCCCTTCCTCTACCTGGACGGCAACGAGTACCGGGTCTTCGTCCCGGCCAGGCGCACCGATGCCCGCGGTGTCTCCTGGGACGGCGTCCCGCAGGGCACCTCGCGACCGCTCACGCAGTTCTACCTGGTCAAGCCCGGGGCCACCGCCGCCACCATCAACACCGCGCTCGCGCAGGGCCTGGACCTGCTCTTCACCCCCGGCGTCTACCACGTCGACCGGCCGATCGAGGTGACCAGGCCCGGCACGGTGGTGCTCGGCCTCGGCCTGGCCACCGTGGTGCCCGACCACGGGGTGACCGCGATCCGGGTCGCCGACGTGGACGGCGTCCGGCTGGCCGGCCTGCTGGTCGACGCCGGACCCGTCAACTCGGCGACGCTGGTGCAGATCGGCCCCGACAACGCCGCCGCCGACCACGCGGCGGACCCGACCACCCTCCAGGACGTCTTCGTCCGGGTCGGCGGGGCGGGTCCCGGATCGGCGACCACCGGGATCGTCGTCAACAGCGACGACGTCGTCGTCGACCACACCTGGATCTGGCGCGCCGACCACGGCGCGGGCGTGGGCTGGACCGTCAACCCCTCCGACTACGGCCTGCTGGTCCGCGGCGACGACGTGCTCGCCACCGGCCTCTTCGTCGAGCACTTCAAGAAGTACGACGTCGAGTGGACCGGCGAGCGCGGCCGGACGATCTTCTACCAGAACGAGATCGCCTACGACGCCCCGAACCAGGCGGCCGTGCAGAACGGCGCCACCAAGGGCTTCGCCGCGTACAAGGTGGGCGACGACGTCGCCGTCCACGAGGGGTGGGGCCTCGGCAGCTACTGCTACTTCACCGTGGACCCGACGATCCGGATGGACCACGGATTCGAGGCACCGGTCCGGCCGGGCGTGCGGTTCCACGGGCTGTCGGTGGTCTCGCTCGGCGGCAACGGCCAGTTCGAGCACGTGATCAACGGCACCGGCGGCGCCACCTCGGGCACCTCCACCGTCCCGTCGACGGTGGTGTCCTTTCCCTGACCCGACGACCCCCTGACGTCGTGGCCCGGCCGCACCACCGGCCGGGTCACCGGCGCGTCCGCGCCGCGCGCCGATCCGGGAGGAGTGGAACCGCCGGACGGGGGCAGACGGTGGACGCCCCCGCCGGACGGCCGGGGCGTACGGAGCCGAACAGGAGGCCTACTCATGACCCTGATCTGGGCACTCGTCGTCGGGCTGGTCGTCGGCCTGCTCGCCAAGCTCGTCCTGCCGGGCCGGCAGCCCGTGCCGCTCTGGCTCACGATCCTGCTGGGACTGGTCGGCGCCCTCGTCGGCAACGCCCTCGCCGGCGCGCTGGGCGTGCGGCACACCGGCGGCGTCGACTGGATCCGCCACCTGCTCCAGGTCGGCGTCGCCGCGGCGCTCATCTCCTTCACCACCGCGGCCCAGGTCGGCCGGCGCCGCTGACCCCTGCGCGAGCGGCCGCGCAGGGACCCGAACACCGTTGGAAGGAGAAGGAGTTCAGATGAGCGACAGCAACGGTCTGTGGCGCTACCTCGGCGGATCCGGGCACGAAGCCGCCCTCGACCTCACCGGCTTCGCGGTCCACGCCCTCGACGGCTACGTGGGCAAGGTGGACCGGCACACCGTCGAGGTCGACGCCGCCTACCTGGTGGTCGACACCGGGTGGCTCTTCGGCCACCAGGTTCTGCTGCCCGCCGGCACCGTGACGAAGATCGACCCGGCCGAACGGATCGTCCACATCGGCCGGACGAAGACCGACATCAGGTCGGCGCCGCCGTTCCTGAACGCCCTGGACCCGGCCTACTTCCAACTCCTCGGCGGCTACTACGGCCCGCTCGCCTAGGAGCCGTCCGGCACCCCGGCGGTCACGGCCCCGTGAGGACTGCCGGGGTCGGGCCGTCGGGGCGGACGGTGATGCTGTAGGTGGCCCCGGCGGGGGTGCTCAGGAACTCCACCCGGTGCGCGGGGAGCAGGAGTTCGAGCACCGCGGTGGACTCCCGCAGGGCGAACTGGGTGCCCAGGCAGGCGCGGGCGCCGAGGCCGAACGGGAAGTAGGCGGCCAGGTGTGCGGGGCGGGCGCCGCCGGTGGTGAACCGGGTCGGGTCGAAGTGGCCGGGGTCGGGCCAGAGCGCCGGGTCGCGGTGCGTGAGGTACGGGCAGACCAGCAGGTCGGTGCCGGCCTCGACGCGGTGGCCGGCCAGGGCGTCGTCGGTGAGGGCGTGCCGGGGGAGGATCCAGGCCGACGGGTAGAGCCGGAGCGTCTCGGAGACCAGTGCCTGGACGGCCTCGCGCCGTTCGGGGGAGCCCTCGGGACCGGCGGCGAGGGCCCACGCGCGCGCCTCGGGGTTCCGGTCGAGGAGCAGGTAGAGCCAGGTGAGCGTGGTGGCGGTGGTCTCGTGGCCGGCGACCAGCAGCGTGACAAGTTCGTCGCGGATCAGCCGGTCGGTGTACGCGGGGTCGTGCTCGGCGGCGTCGAGCAGGACGCGCAGCACGCCGGGTCCGTCGGGACCGTCCTCCCGGTGGCGGGCCGTGTCGATGGCGGCGTGCGCGACCGCGTCGATCCGGGCGAGGTCGGCGGCGACGGCCTCGTGGGCCCGGTCGCCGTCGGAGGGCAGCTGGGGGAGGGCGGCCACCACGGCGGCGATGCGGTCGAGTTCGTGGGCGGTGGCCGGGTCGAGCGGGTGGCCGGTGAGGGCCCGCCAGATGGTGTCGAGGGCGAAGTGCCGCATCTCGTCGCCGACGTCGAGGGTCTCGCCGGTGCGGGCGTACGCCGCCCAGCGGTCGGCGGCCCGGTGGGCGGCGGCGGCGATCCGCTGCTCGTGGCGGCGCATCCCGGTCCCGGTGAACTGGGCCTGGAGCGCTCGGCGTTGGTTCCGCCAGGCGTCACCGGTGGCGGAGAGGATGCCCTCGCCGGTGAGGACCCGGGCGCGGTGGGAGCGCTTGACGTAGCGCTCGGGGTGGCGGCCGAGCACGTGCTGGACGGCCTCCGGGTCGGTGACCAGCACGGTGGGCCGGGGGCCGATCCGGAACGCGGCGACGCCGCCGAGGTGCCGGTGGGCACGGGACAGCAGGTCGACCAGCTCCGCCTCCTCGGTGCGCCACTCCTCGACGGCCTCGGCGGGGAGCTCGGGAACGGGCGCGGGAGCGGTACCCCCGCTGCCCCCGGTGGGTGCGTCGTCGGAGCCTGCGGGGCGGTCGGGGCCGGGGTGCGCGGTGGTGGTCACGGGTGCCTCCTCGGTCGGGGACCGGCGTGGGGTCCGCGCCGACTCTACGTCAGCCCGCCGGTGTGCGGTGACGCTCCGGTCACCGGGCGTCACCCCGGCGGGGAGGTCCCCGGAGTGCTTCGCGGAGCGGGAGGCCCCCGGAGCGGTGACGGGGCGCCGGGAGGGTCGGCGCGGAGCCGGGGCGCACAAAGCGGCGGTGCCGCGGTTCGTCCCCCTCGACGAACCGCGGCACCGCCTATGTCCCGTCCCGGAAACGGATCCGGTCCGCTCAGATCCGCTGCCAGAGGGCCGGGACGATCGGAGGCTCCCAGCCCACCTGGGCCGTGTGGCCCTGGAGGCACCGGTAGCTGAGACCGTTGAAGGTCACGGTGTCACCCGCCTGGTAGGTGGTACCGGCCGCCCAGGTGCCGTTGCCCGGCCCCGGGTCGGTGCCGACCACCAGCGAGTAGGAGGTGGAGTGGCTGACCGAGCCGGTACCCGTCACGGTCAGGTTGTAGGTCCCGGCCGGGACGGCGGAGCCGACCGAGATGTTCAGTGTGGCCGAGCCGCCGGACTGCACCGAGGAGGGGCTGACCGAGGTCGTCACACCGGTCGGGGCGCCGGCGACGGTGAGGTTCACCGTCTGGGCCGAGCCGGAGGTGGTCTGGGTGGAGACCGACGCGTTGGTCGACTCACCCGGCTTGACCGTGCCGGAGCCCGGGTTCACCCCGATGGAGAAGTCGTTGGTCGGGATGGGGCCGGTGCCGACCGAGGTCTTCCACAGGGTGTACGCGACGCCGTCGGCGCTGCGGTCCAGCACGGTGGCGTTGATGTTGCTGGTGGTGTCGCACGCCGAGTGGTAGCAGGAGTCGTACGCGCGGTTCGCGGTGCCGCCCCACTTGGCCGCCTGGGCCGAGGTCTTGGTGGCGCTGGCGCCGGCCGCGTAGCCGGAGGTCGGGATGCCCGCCGACTGGAACGAGGCGTCGTCCGACCGGCCCTGGCCCTCGACGTTCTCCTCCGGCTGGAGGTTCAGCGAGTCCCAGTACGCCTTCATCGGTGCCGAGGTGGCGGAGTTGACGTTGTTGATGAAGTAGCCGGCGTTGGGCGAGCCGACCATGTCGAAGTTGTAGTAGCCCTTGATCGCACTGCGCTGGGTGGAGCTCAGCTGGTTGACGTAGTGCTTCGAGCCCTGGAGGCCCTGCTCCTCACCCGTCCACCAGGCGAACCGGACGTGCCGGTTCATGGTCGGGTTCTGCTGTGCCAGGACCAGCGCGGTCTCCAGCAGCACGGCGGAGCCGGAGCCGTTGTCGTTGATGCCCGGGCCGGCGGCGACGCCGTCCAGGTGCGCGCCGAACATGGTGACCTGGTCGGCCGGGCCGCCCGGCCAGTCGGCGATCAGGTTGTTGGCGGTGTAGGTGCAGGTGGAGCAGGTCTGCTCGCTGACGGTGTAGCCGGCCGCCTGGAGCTTGGCCTTCACGTAGGCCAGCGACTGGCTGTACCCGGCGGTGCCGGTGCGGCGGTTGCCGCCGTTCTGCGAGGCGATGGTGTTGAACTGGCTCAGGTGCGCCTGGACGTTGGCGACGCTGATGTCAGGCGCGCTGGGGTTGGGGTTGCCGTTCCCGACCGTCAGCGTGTACTGCGCGGTGTGGGTGGTCGCCGCGGTGCCCGTGACCGTGATCACGTAGGTGCCGGGGGCCGTGGTGTTGGAGGTCGTGATGTTCAGCGTGGCGGACGAGCCGCTCTGCACCGAGGACGGGCTGACCGTCGCGGTGGCACCGCTCGGCGCGCCGGAGGCGGTCAGGGCGACGGTCTGGGCGCTGCCCGAGACCACCGCGGTGTTGACCGTCGCCGAGGTGGACGCGCCGGGCTGGACGGAGCCGGCGGTCGGGCTCACCGCGAGGGAGAACTCGGGGCCGGTCACGTTGCAGGTCGGGTCGGCGGGCTGCGCCGGGAGGCTGACCGCGTCCCAGGCCGCCTTGGTGCGGTTGAACAGGTTGCAGGTGGAGTCGAGGTTCTTGGCGGCGGTCAGGGTGGTGGTCCGGTACTTCTTGTAGGTCATGCCGCTGGTCTTGAGCAGCATGCCGCCGTAGAAGATCCGGCCCGCGTCCTTGATGCCGATGCCGGTGATCGTGGAGCTGTTGCAGGTCGGGCTGGTGGGCTTGCCGCCACCCGGGTTGGAGCCCTCGGCGAGCAGGTAGAACCAGTGGTTCAGCGGGCCGGCGGCCGCGTGGACCTCGGTGCTCGGGATCGAGGAGGAGTAGCAGTTCGGGTCGCCGTTGACCAGCGAGGGGTTGGCCATGTTGCGGATCGGACCGCGACCGACCAGGTTGATCATCTCGCCGACGGTGTAGTCCGGGTTGTCGTACGGGGCGGGCTGGTTGACGTACGCCTCGGTCAGTGCGCCGAAGATGTCGCCGGTGCCCTCGCCCAGGCCGTTCTCGTTGTTGGCGCCGCCCGGGGTGAACTGGTCGATGCCGTGGCCGAACTCGTGGCCGACGACGTCGATCGAGGAGATCCACTCGTTGGCGTTGTTGTGGCCGATCGAGACCGAGGAGCCGTCCCAGTAGGCGTTGACGTCGTTCAGGCCGACCTTGACCGGCCAGCTGCCGCCGTTCCCGTTGTGGCCGTTGCGCCCCAGCCAGTCCCGGAGCATGTCCCATTCCTTCTGCGCCGCGAACATCACGTCGCCGCAGCCGGTCTCCTTGCTGGTGGGGCTGCCGTTGCCCCAGGAGTCGGAGGACTTGGAGAACACCTGGCCGGTGGCGTTGTCGGCACAGCTCAGGCCCGGCCGGCTCGGGTCGCGCAGCGAGTACGAGCTGCCGGAGCCGGTGGTCGTGATGGTGACCGGCGGCGGGCCGTTCCACTTGCTGTTGATCGTGCCGGCCCGGACGTCGTCGTAGCTGTCGATGACCTCGCCGCTGCGGGCGTCGACGAAGACGTGCAGACGGCTCGGCGCCGACTCGGTGCGGCCGGTGAGCACGGTCTCCCAGGCGAGTCGCCCGGCGCCGTCCTGGACGCGGACCACCAGGCGGCGCGTCTCCACGCCGTTGACGGTGACCAGCTTGGTGCGGGAGGTCTTCTCCGCCTTGTCGGCGCTGATCAGGGGAGTGGTCGGCACGCCGATCGGGCCGGAGGAGGCGGACTGCGACCCGCGCACCTTGCCCTCGCCGTCGGCTATGACGACGGCGTCGCCGCCGACCACCGGCAGGCCCTTGTAGCTGCGCTCGTAGGCGACGGAGTAGAGGCCGGCGAGCCAGGGGGTGACGGACTGACGCTCGTACGTCTCGCCCGGGCCCTTGGCCAGGGCGTCCAGACCTGCCGCGGCCGCCTGGTCGGCGGCGTTCACGGCTGCGGTCAGCGCGCTCGGCGGCGCGATGGCCGACGGGCCCGGGTCGGCAGCGGCCTGCCCGACCGCGGTGGCGGTGAGCATGCCTGCCAGGACGGCCAGGGTGGTGCCCGCCGTCAGTAATCTGCGTTTCATTACGAGGCTCCTCGAACGTGGGGGTGCTCGACCGCGGACGGGTGTGCCGGAAAGGCACTCACCGCGGGCCGCATGGGGGACGGCCGTTGCGGGCGTCCGCGCTCGGGTGCCGGAACCCTCACACGCCGTCATGCCACGGTCAACGGGTTCGGCGAGCACTTCGAGCTGTTGGCAAGTTCTGTCAAGCCGCCCACCCGGTAACGGTGTTGGGGTCCGGAAGGGCAGCGTGGGAGGCCAGGGCACGTGCAGAGGTTGAGACCAGCTGGTGGAGAGGTTGAGACCAGAGGGGAAAAGTGGTTGAGACCACGTCATGTACGGAGGGGTCCTCCGTCCAGTACCGTCCTCCTCAGCGGACCTCCCCACCGGAAGGCCCGGGAGCGCACTCGGGAGGGCAGCCCCGTTGCACCGGAACCGCGGCGCGGCGACCCTCGCCGAGGACGAACTCTGGCGTGCCTTCGGCCTCCGCCTGCGGCAGTGGCGCCGCCGCGCGGGCCTCACCCAGGCCCAGCTGGGCGCCGAGATCGGCTACGACCACACCGCCGTCAGCAAGCTCGAACACGGCACCCGCCGCACCAGCCCGCGCCTCGCCGACCGCCTCGACGACCTCCTCGCCGCCGGCGGCGAACTGCGCACCGCCTGCCGACGGGCCGAGGACGGCGAACCGGAGGACGGCGCCGGGCTGCCGGCCGACTGGGCCCGTCCCCCGCTCCCCGGCCCGCCCGTCTCCCTCGTCGGCCCGGCCCTCCCGCCCTCGCTCACCGCCCGGCCGCCCGAGCGCCTCCCCGACTACGGACTGCTCTGTCCGCTGCACGACGCCGACGGCTGCGCCGTCCCCGAGGCCACCGACCTCGCCGCCCTGCACGCCGCCTTCCGCGCCGCCGACCCCGAGACCGCCCCGCCCCTCGACCCCGACACCGCCCACGCCCTCACCGGCCTGCTCGCCGCCCACCTCCGCGCCGGCGAGGCCCCCACCGGCCCCGGCACCGCCGCCGTCGAGGAGACCCTCCGGGTCATCCTCCGGCGCCTCGCCGCCCACCCGGCGGGCCTGACCCGGCGCCCGCTCGCCCGGCTCGCCGCCGAGTACGCCCACGCGGCCGGCGCCCTGCGCATGCAGGACGGCCGCAACGCCACCGCGATGGCCTGCTTCGACCGCGCCCTCAGCTGGTCCGAACTCGCCGGGGACCCCGCCACCCAGGTCGCCGCGCTCAGCGACATGAGTGCCCTCGCCCGCCTCGACGGCGACCCCGCCGCCGCGCTCGGGTACGCCCGCGAGATGGCCCGGGCGGCGCCGGGCCGGCACTGGGCGGGGGCGATGAGCCAGATCGGCCAGGCCCGCGCCTACGCGCTGGCGGGCGACGTCCGCGCCACCGTCCGGCACCTCGCCCGCGCGCGGCTCCACCTCGACCACATCGGGGCCCACGACGAGACGGACGCGGCCTGGCTCTCCATCGCCTCGATGCGGCTGCGGGTGGAGGCGGGCGCCGCCGCGGCACTGCGCGACGCGGCCGCCGCCGCCGGGGACCTCCGGCTGGCGCGCCGGGCCGTGGACGCCGCCGAGACGGCGCTCGCCCTCCTCGCGCCCGACCAACTGCCCTCCGCCCGGTTGCTGTTCACCGTCCGGGTGGCGGACTGCCTGTTGGTGGCGCGCGACCCTCGGGCGGCGGCGGAGCTGCTGGGCCCGGTGTTCGCGGCGGACGCCGGCGGGGCGGGGCTGCCGGCGCTGGTGCGGCACGAACTGGCCGGGCTGCGCGAGCGGCTGACGGCGCACGGGCTGGCGGGGTAGGGGTCGAGGGCACGCCGGCACGGGACGGTGCGGGTGGGACGGCGGGTGGGACGGCGGGCGAGGGCGCGCGCCGGAGCGGGACCGGCGGGGCCGTGGCGGGATCCTTGCGGGGCCGGGTGATCGTGCCGATCGTGTGTCCGGTCGTACCCGAGCGGGGACCGGGCCGCCTCGCCGGCCGGCGACAGGGGCCTCACCCGGGCCCCCGGGCCCGCCGGGTGAGGCCGCCGGTGCCCTTCGCGCACGGTCGGCCGGGCCCCGGAACGGCCCCCGGGCAACCGACGGACCGTCAGAGCGGAACCCGCCGGTCCGGACCTCGCCGTCCGCCCACCGACCCACTGTGGCAGCGGTGTTGCGGCCGGATTGCGCCCCGTTTCGCGGCGGTGCGGCCGACGTCCGGACCGGCGGATTCATGGACGCCGAGGGCGGTTCCCGCAATTGACGGGATCGGCGGCGCCTTCCTAGACTCGGACCGGCGAAGAATGTCAGCCACGGGCCCCGGCCGGCTGACTGGCAACCCCCACACTGCGGTGGGGTGCCCCGGGGATAAGCCGGGTGACGTGGCGTTCCGATGACGCGTCGTCACAAGCGCAGTCATGGCCCGGTTGGGCTCGGGGGACGGAGAAGGTCGTGGAACAGCGGGCGGGCGGACGCAACGCCGCGGGCCTCAGGCTGGTGGCCAGGCTCGACGTCGACCTGCTCCGGCGCGCCAGCTCCCTCTGTCGCTGACGCCGGTCGGCCGGCCGGGCAGTGCTGCCCGCCTCGGTCGGTCCGTCCGATTCCCTCGCCCACGACCCCGTGCGAGGAGGAGCGCCCAGCGGCCCGACCTCCCGTGCGCATTGCTCCAGGAGAACGGATGCCCACCTTCCCCGTGCCCCGAGACCCGTCGAGATCCCTCCCGGTCGGCCGGGAGCCCGAGTACCGGAGACTGCGCGACGCGTTCGACCGCTGCGCGGCCGGAGCCGGAAGCGTGATCGTCCTGCACGGGTCGGTCGGCAGCGGCCGCAGCGACCTGCTCTACGCCTTCACCGACACCGCGGCCGAGCGCGGCGCGCACGTCCTCGTCGGCACCGGCTCGCCGCTGGAGCGGGAGTTCCCGCTGGGGCTGGCCCGGCAACTGCTCCAGGGCGCCGACCTCGAACCGGAGGAGGCCGCCGCGGCGGAGTCGCTGCTCGCCCAGGGCGCCGCCGAGGGGGCCCGCCCGGTCCTGCCGGACGGCCCGCAGGGGCAGCTCACCCAGCGCACCCTGGAGGGCCTGTTCCGGTTGGTCCGCCGGCTGGCCGAGCGCGCCCCCGTCCTGATCGCCGTCGACGACCGGCAGGACGCCGACCCGCAGTCGCTGGAGTTCCTGCTCTACCTGGTCCGCCGTACCCGCAGCGCGGGTGTGCTCACGGTGCTCAGCTCGCGCGAGACCATGACCCCGTCCAACCCCTTCTTCGAGGTCGAACTCGCCCGCCAGCCGCACCACCAGCACATCCGCCTCGACCTGCTCTCCGCCGACCTGGTCGCCGAACTCCTCCGGGCCCGGCTCGGCGCGGCGTCCGCCCGACTGGCCGTCGAGGCGCACGCCCTGACGGGCGGCAACCCGCTGCTCGTGCACAGCCTGATCGGCGACCAGGAGACCGCCGGCGTCCCGGACGAGCTGGTCGTCGGCGAGGGCTACCGGCGCGGGCTGATGCACTGCCTGCACCGGATCGACCCGCTGGCGCTGCACTACGCTCGGGGCGTCGCCGTGCTCGGCGCGTCCGCGACCCCGGACCTGCTCGCCGAACTCCTCCTGCTGGCCCCGGACTCGCTGCCCAGGGCGCTCTACCTGCTGCACGCGGCCGGTCTCTTCCGGGACGGCGGGTTCCGCCATCCGACCGCCGCCGGGGACCTGCTGGCCGCGATGCGGCCGGTCGAGCTGGCGGCCCTGCACCAGCGGGCCGGCCGGCTGCTGCGCGCGGCCGGAGCGGCCGACGCGACCGTGCACGGGCACACACGGGTGGCGGAGGGGCACCTGCGCAGTTCGCTGTCGGCTGCCGGCAGTGCCTCCGGCGAGGTGCCCGGACCGGGCGCGGGCACGGGGGGCGGCGCGGGCACCGGCGCGGGCACCTACGGCTGGCCGCCGGGCCTGGACGGGACCGGCGGTGCCGGCCTGGTCGGTGGAGTCGGTGGTGCCGGGAGCACCGGGGGCTTCGGTGCGACGCTGAGCGCCGTCGGAAGCGCGGCCGCGAGCACCCACGGGAGCGCCGCCGGCTTCGGCGGGGCGTGGACCGCGGACGACGCCGGCCCCGTCGGGGGGACGGAGGGCGGTCTGTCCGGCTGGCTCTCCGGCGACCTGTCCGGCAGCCTGTCCGGTCACCTGCGCGGTGACCTGCGTGCTGACCTGCACCGCGACCCGCACGGCCACCCGTCCGGTGGGCCGACGGGCGGGCCGATCCGTGGGGTGGCGGGCCGGGCCGACGGGCTCCACAGCACCGGAGGGTTCGGGCCCGAGGCGGGCCACGGCCCCGTCGTCGGCGTGCTCGGTTCCTTCGGGACGGCGGCCGTCGAGTGCGTGCCCACCCTGCCCGGCACGGTGACCGACGCGGCCGCCGCGCGGCGGCACGAGCTGAAGGTCGTCCGCCACCACTTCTGGCACGGGCGCACCGAGCAGGGGGTCGCCGCCCTCGCCCGGTTCGAGGCCGAGCCCGGCAACGCCGCCCCCGCCGAGGCCCTGCGCCACTGGCTCGCGTACTGGTACCCGGGTCTGCTGCCCAACCCGGCCCGCCCGCAGCCGGGCCGGCCGACGACGGCCGACCACCGGGGCGACGGCATGCGCCTGCTCGCCGCCCTGCTGGCCGGCACGGTCGCACCGGAGACGGCGGTCGTCCAGGCCGAACTGATCCTGCGCGCCGGGCGGCTCGGCGGTGTCCGCACCGAGTCGCTGACCGCCGCGCTGACCGTCCTGCTCTACGCCGACCGGGCCGACCGGGCCGCGCACTGGTGCGGTCCGCTCGCCGAGCGGGCCGGGGCCCGCTGCGGCGCCAACTGGCACGCCCTGCTGGCCGCGTTGCGGGCCGAGGCGGCGCTGCGCCAGGGCGACCTGCGGGCCGCCGACGAGG
Organism: Streptomyces sp. BE20; assembly: GCF_036322525.1. Taxonomy (NCBI): domain Bacteria; kingdom Bacillati; phylum Actinomycetota; class Actinomycetes; order Kitasatosporales; family Streptomycetaceae; genus Streptomyces; species Streptomyces sp. BE20. The sequence continues at coordinate 81,414 of NZ_JAQYWW010000928.1, forward strand.
CCGGCCGGGCGGCCTTCGCCCACGTCCGGCCGGAGGCCTGGGGGGTGGCGGCCGGGCTCCCCCTGGCCACCATGGCCGCCGCCCGTACGGCGGCGGGCCTGCACCAGGACGCCGCCCACTTCCTGGAGCTGCCCACCCCCGAGGGGATGGCCCGCACCCCCGCGGGGCTGCACCACCGGTTCGCGCTCGCCGGCCACCGGCTGGCCCTCGGGCGGGCCGAGGAGGCGCTCGCCGACTACCGCGCCTGCGGTGACGCGATGGCCCGGTGGGGCCTGGACCACCTGCCCGCGATCGCGCCCTGGCGGCTCGGCGCGGCCCGGGCGTACCTCGCTCTCGGCCACCGCCCCACCGCGGCGGCCCTGGCCGACCAGCAGCTCGCGCGACTCGGCCCGGCCGGACACCCGCGGGTCCGCGGTCTGGCCCTGCGGATCCGCGCGGCGGCGGGGGAGCGGTCCGAGCGGACCGAGCTGCTGGAGCGCTCCGTCGCCCTGCTGGAGGAGGCCGGCGCCGAGGCCGACCTCTCCGCCACCCTCTCCGAGCTGAGCGAGGCCCACCGGAACGACGGGGACCCCGGCCGCGCCCGGCAGACCGACCGCCGGCTCCGGCGCAACCCGCCGCTGGCCGTCGTGCCCGCCGAGCGCCCGGCCGCGGACCCGGTGGGCGAACCGGCCGCCGGCGGGCTCTCCGAGGCCGAGCGGCGGGTCGCCGAACTGGCGGCCCGCGGGCTCTCCAACCGGGACATCGCCCGCAAGCTCTACATCACCGTCTCCACCGTCGAGCAGCACCTCACCCGGGTCTACCGCAAGCTCGGGGTCCGTCGCCGGGTCGACCTCGCCAAGCTGGTCGGTCCGGGTACGGGCGCCGGCGGCCCCGAGGAGGGACCCGTGCGCGCACTCGGAGCGCGCAACCGCCCGGCCGACCTCGTCGCCGGCTGAGGCCCGCGCTCCCGGCGACCGCCGGCGGTGGGCCGCCCCGCGGCCGGGCCGCGTACCGGACACGATCCCGTCCGGTACGCGGCCCGGCCGCGTTCGGCGCGGGATCCGGCCGGGCGGACGGCCCGGCCGGGGGAGGGCCGCAGGGGGTGGCCGGAGGGACGGACGGGCAGGTCGGCAGGCTGAGGGGACCACGTCATAGGGGTTCTACAGGGGTTGGCTAGGGGCCCGACCGGCGCGGATCCACGGAACTCTGAGGGTCGATCCGAGCCACCGGCCCTCAGGAGTGGAACCCACCATGGCGCGCCTGGAACCCCTCGACCCGTCCGCACCGCAGCCCGGCCCGCCCGAGGCGGTGGCCGTCGTCGGCGTCGCCTGCCGGCTGCCGGGAGCGGCGGACCCGGAGGCGTTCTGGAAGCTGCTCGACACGGGTGCGAGTGCGGTCGGCGCCGTCCCGCCGCAGCGCTTCGGCGGCGCGGAGCCGCCCCGTGCGGGCGGGTGGCTCGACCACGTCGACCGGTTCGACCCCGAGTTCTTCGGCCTCTCCCCGGCCGAGGCCGCCGCCGCCGACCCGCAGCAGCGGCTGGTGCTCGAACTCGCGTGGGAGGCCCTGGAGAACGCCGGCGTCCTGCCCGCCGCGCTGGCCGGCGGCCGTACCGGCGTCTTCGTCGGCGCCATCGCCGCCGACTACACCACGCTCACCACCGGCGCCGGCGCGATCACCCGGCACAGCCTCACCGGTCTCAACCGGGGCATCATCGCCAACCGCGTCTCCTACGCCCTCGACCTGCGCGGTCCGAGCCTCACCGTCGACTCCGCGCAGTCCTCCTCCCTGGTCGCCGTCCACCTCGCGCTGGAGAGCCTGCGCGGCGGCGAGTCGGACGTCGCCCTGGTGGCGGGCGTCAACCTCAACCTGGCGGCCGAGTCGACGCTCACCGTCGACCGGTTCGGCGCGCTCTCGCCCGACGACCGCTGCTACACCTTCGACGCCCGGGCCAACGGCTACGCGCGCGGCGAGGGCGGCGTGCTGCTGGTGCTGAAGCCGCTCACCCGCGCGGTGGCGGACGGCGACCGCGTCCACGCGGTGCTGCTCGGCAGCGCGGTCAACAGCGACGGCGCGACCGACGGCCTGACCGTCCCCAGCGCGGACGCCCAGGCGGCGGTGGTCCGCGAGGCCGCCCGGCGGGCCGGCGTCGCCCCCGGTCTGGTCCAGTACGTCGAGCTGCACGGGACGGGCACCCGCGTGGGCGACCCGGTCGAGGCGGCGGGCCTGGGCGCGGCACTGGGCGCCGGGCGCCCGGCGGAGCAGCCGCTGCTGGTCGGCTCGGCGAAGACCAACGTCGGTCACCTGGAAGGCGCTTCGGGCATCGTCGGCCTGCTGAAGACGGTCCTGGCCGTGCGGCACCGGAGGATTCCCGCCAGCCTCAACTTCGTCACCCCCAACCCGGACATCCCCTTCGAGCGGCTCGGCCTCGCGGTGCGGACCGACTCCGGACCGTGGCCGAACGCCGCGGGCCGGCTGATCGCCGGCGTCAGCTCCTTCGGCGTGGGCGGCACCAACGCGCACGTGCTGGTGGCCGACGCCCCGGAGACCGCACCGCCGGGGGCGGAGGAGGGAGAGCCCGGAGGCGTCGGCGAGGCGCGGGCCGAGGACACCGCGGTCGCGACCGTGCCCGGCGGGCCGCTGCTCTGGCCGCTCTCCGCCCGGACCCCGGCCGCGCTGCGCCGGCAGGCCGCCCGGCTCCGTGCGTTCGCCGACCGGGCGGGCACCGACCCGGTGGCGGTCGGCCGGTCGCTGGCCACCACCCGGACCGCCTTCGAGTACCGCGCCGCCGTGACCGGCACCGACCGGGAGGGCCTGCTCACCGCCCTCGACGCGCTCGCCGAGGGCGGGCAGGCGGCGGGCCTGGCCCAGGGCCGTGCCGCCACCGACGGTGCGGCGCGCGCGGCGTTCGCCGACGGCCCGGCGCCGGACGCCGCCGGGCACGGGGCCGGCGACCGGGCGGGCACCGCGGGCGCGACCGGCAGCGGCACGGTGCTGGTCTTCCCCGGCCAGGGCGCGCAGTGGGACGCCATGGCCCGCGAACTGCTCGCCACCGCACCGGTGTTCGCGGCGAAGATCGCCGCCTGCGAGGAGGCCCTCGCCCCGCACGTCGACTGGTCGCTCGGGGCGGTGCTGCGCGGCGGGCCGGGCACGCCGGACCTGGAGCGGGTGGACGTGGTGCAGCCCGCCCTGTTCGCCGTGATGGTGTCGCTGGCCGCGCTCTGGGAGGCGGCGGGTGTCCGGCCGGACGCCGTGATCGGGCACTCCCAGGGGGAGATCGCCGCCGCCCACGTGGCCGGTGCGCTCTCGCTGGAGGACGCGGCGGCGGTGGTCGCGCTGCGGTCGCAGGCCATCGCCGGTCTGGGCCTGACCGGCCGGGGCGGCATGGCGGCCGTCCCGCTGTCCGCCGAGGAGGTCGCCGGGCGGATCGCCAGGCGGGCCGGCGAGCTCGGGATCGCCGCGGTCAACGGCCCGTCCGCGACCGTGGTCTCGGGCGACCGGGCGGCCGTCGCCGACCTGGTGGAGCAGTACCGGGCGGAGGGTGTCCGGGCGAAGCTGGTGCCCGTCGACTACGCCTCGCACTCGGCGCAGATGGAGCCGCTGAGGGAGAGCCTGCCCGCCCTGCTCGCGGGGATCCGCCCGCGGACCGCGTCCGTCGCCTTCTACTCGACGCTCACCGGCGAGCGGTTCGACACCGCCGGACTCGACGCCGCCTACTGGTTCCGCAACCTGCGCGGCACCGTCCGGCTGGAGCGCGCGGTCCGCGCGGCGCTGGCCGACGGGCACCGGGCGTTCGTGGAGAGCAGCCCGCACCCGGTGCTGACGGTCGGGCTCGGCCAGCTGGCCGACGGCGTGGCGGCGGTCACCGGCACGCTCCGCCGGGACCACGGCGGACTCGACCAGTTCCACGCCGCGGTGGGCGAGCTGTTCGCCCGGGGCGGGGCGGTGGACTGGTCCGCCCTCTACGGGCCGGGCGAGCGGCTCACCGGGCTCCCCACGTACGCGTTCCAGCGCCGCCGGCTCTGGCTGGGCGCCACCGCAGGACCGACCGCCGTCGACCCGAACGGGGCCGCCCCGCACGGGGACGCCCCGGGCGCCGACACCCCGGGCGCCGATGCCCCGGACACCGATGTCCTCGGCGAGGAGGCCGCGCTGGCGGCCGTCCGCGCGGGTGCCGCGATCGTGCTGGGCGAGCCGGGCGGACCGGACGCGGTCGACCCGGACCGCACCTTCAAGGACCTCGGCTTCGACTCGGTCGCGTCCGTCGAGTTCCGCGACCGGCTCGCCGGCGCGACCGGCCTCACCCTGCCGACCAGCCTGGTCTACGACCGGCCCACCCCCCGCGCCGTCGCCGCGTTCCTGTCCGGGCGGACGGGCACGCGCACGGCCGTCCCCGAAGCGGCGGGCGCCGCCCCGGCGCGGACCTCCGACGGCCTCGACGGGGACCCGGTCGCGATCGTCGCCCTCAGTGGCCGCTGGCCCGGCGGCGCCGACACCCCCGAGCAGCTGTGGGAGCTGCTCCGCACGGGCAGGGACGCCATCGGCCCGTTCCCGGAGAACCGCGGCTGGGACCTCGACGCCCTCTACGACCCGGACGGCGAGCGCCCCGGCAGCTCCTACACCCGGCAGGGCGGATTCCTGTACGACGCCGACGAGTTCGACGGCGCGTTCTTCGGCCTGGCGCCGCGCGAGGCGGCCGCCACGGACCCGCAGCAGCGCCTGCTGCTGGAGTCGGCGTGGGAGCTGACCGAGCGTGCCGGGATCGTCCCGGCCACCCTGCGCGGCAGCCGGACCGGCGTCTTCGTCGGCGTCATGCCGCAGGACTACGGCCCGCGCCTGCACGAGACGCTCCCCGGGTACGAGGGGCACGCCCTGACCGGCACGCTCACCAGCGTCGCCTCGGGCCGGCTGGCCTACACGCTGGGCCTGGAGGGCCCGGCGATCACCGTCGACACGGCCTGCTCCTCGTCGCTGGTGGCGATCCACCTGGCCGCGCAGGCGCTGCGCGCGGGGGAGTGCGACCTGGCGATCGCGGGCGGGGCGACGGTGATGTCCTCGCCGGGCATGTTCACCGAGTTCAGCCGCCAGCGCGGCCTTGCCCCCGACGGCCGCTGCAAGCCGTTCGCCGCCGCCGCCGACGGCACCGCCTGGGCCGAGGGCGCCGGGCTGGTCCTGCTGGAGCGGCTCTCCGACGCCCGCCGGCGCGGACACCGGGTGCTGGCCCTCGTCCGGGGCAGTGCGGTCAACCAGGACGGCGCCTCCAACGGGCTGACCGCCCCCAACGGCCCGGCCCAGGAGCGGGTGATCCGCCAGGCCCTCGCCAACGCGGGGCTGACGGCCGACCAGGTCGACGCGGTCGAGGCACACGGCACCGGCACCGCGCTGGGCGACCCGATCGAGGCCCGCGCGCTGCTCGCCGCCTACGGGCAGGACCGGGCCCGCCCCCTGCTGCTCGGCTCGGCGAAGTCCAACATCGGCCACACCCAGGCCGCCGCCGGGGTCACCGGGGTGATCAAGCTGGTGCAGGCGCTGCAGCACGGCGAACTGCCGGGCACCCTGCACCTGGACGCGCCGTCGCCGCACGTCGACTGGACGGCCGGCGACGTCAGCCTGCTGGACCGGGCCACGCCCTGGCCCGAGACGGGCCGGCCGCGCCGGGCCGCCGTCTCCTCGTTCGGGATCAGCGGCACCAACGCCCACCTGATCCTGGAGGCCCCGCCCGCCGGGGCCGGTACGGAGCCCGCCGCGCCGGCCACCGCGCCCGCCACCGGGCCCGCCGCGGAGGCGACCGCCACCGCGGCACCGGACGCGCACGCCCCGCTCCTGCTCTCCGCCCGCACCGAGCCGGCCCTCCGGGCCCAGGCCGCCCGCCTGCTGGACCTCGCCGGACACGGCGCCCCCGGCCTCGCCCGCTCCCTGGCCACCACCCGCACGCACTTCCCGCACCGCGCCGCCGTCCTCGGCGCCGGACCCGCGGACCGGGCCGACGCCCTGCGGGCGCTGGCCGACGACCGCGCCGACGCCCCCGGACTGCTCCGCGCCACGGCGGCCCGGACGCCCCGGCTGGCCTTCCTCTACTCCGGCCAGGGCAGCCAGCGTGCCGGCGCCGGGCGCGAACTGTACGGCGCCGAGCCGGTGTTCGCGGCGGCGGTGGACGAGGTCGCCGAGCTGTTCGGCCCGCACCTGGCCGCCCCGCTGAAGGACGTCCTGTTCGCCGCACCGGGCACCGCGCAGGCCGACCTGCTGGACTCCACCGCCTACACCCAGCCCGCCCTGTTCACCCTGCACGTCGCGCTGCACCGGCTGGCGACCACCGCGTACGGGCTGCGCCCCGACCACCTGATCGGGCACTCGATCGGCGAGCTCAGCGCCGCCCACCTGGCCGGCGTGCTCACGCTGCCGGACGCCGTGGCCCTGGTCGCCGCCCGCGGCCGGCTGATGGAGGCGCTGCCGGAGGGTGGCGCGATGGCCGCCGTCCGGGCCACCGAGGCCGAGGTGCTGCCCGAACTGGACGGGCGGGTGTCGGTCGCCGCCGTCAACGGGCCCGGCTCGGTCGTCCTCTCCGGGGACGGCGACGAGGTCCGCCGGCTCGCCGAGGAGTGGCGGGCGCGCGGGCGGCAGGTCAAGCTGCTGACGGTCGGGCGCGCCTTCCACTCGCCGCACATGGACGCCGTCCTGGACGAGTTCCGCGCGGTGGCCGAGCGGTTGACCTACCACCCGCCGCGCCTCCCGGTGGTGTCCAACCTGACCGGCGCCCTCGCCTCGGCGGCCGAGCTGACCGACCCCGGCTACTGGGTCCGGCACATCCGCGAGGCGGTCCGGTTCCACGAGGGCGTCCGCACCCTGGACGGGCTCGGCACCACCGCCTACCTGGAACTCGGACCCGGCCCGGTGCTCACCGCCCTCGCCGAGGAGAGCCTCACCGCCCTCACCGAGGACGCCCTCACCGAGGACGGCCCCGCCGGGCCCGCCCCCGCCGCGCCGAGGGCCCTCGCGGCGCTGCTGCGCGCCGACCGCCCGGAGCCGGCGACCGCGGCCGAGGCGCTCGCCCGGCTGCACGTCCACGGCGTGCCGGTCGACTGGGACACCGCCCTGCCGTCCGGCCCGGCCCGCACCGACCTGCCGACCTACCCCTTCGAGCGCCGCCGGCACTGGCTGGACCAGCCCGCCGGCCGGGCCGCCGACGCGTCCGGCCTGGCCGCCACCGGCCACCCGCTGCTCTCCGCCGCCACCGAACTCCCGGACGGCGAGGGCTGGCTGCTCGCCGGGCGGATCTCGCTGCGCACCCACCCGTGGCTGGCCGACCACGCCGTCGCCGACGGCGTCCTGCTGCCCGGCACCGCCTTCCTGGAGCTGGCCGTCCAGGCCGCGCTGCGCGCCGGTGCCGCCCACGTCGAGTCGCTGGACCTGGCGGCCCCGCTCCCCCTGCCCGCCACCGGCGGCGTCCGGCTCCAGGCGCTGCTCGGCACCGCCGACGCCGAGGGCCGCCGGCCGCTGCGGATCCGCTCCCAGCCGGACACCGAGGCCGCCGACGGCGCCGAGTGGACCACCCACGCCACCGGCACCGTGGCCGACCGGGCGCCCGCCGCCCCCGGCGCGGACACCGCCGCCTGGCCCCCGCCCGCCGCCGCCCCGGTCGGCCTCGACGACGCCTACGAGCGGCTCGCCGAGCGCGGCTACCGGTACGGCCCGGCCTTCCGCGGCCTCACCGCCGTCGCCGCACTCGGCGAGGAGCGGTACGCCGAGATCGCCCCGACCGCCGCCGACGCCGACGCCTACGCGCTGCACCCGGCCCTGCTGGACGCCGCCCTGCACGCCGTCGTCCTGGACGCCGAACGGACGGTCCTCCCCTTCTCCTGGCGGGACGTCACCGTCCACCGCGCCGGCGCCGCCGCGCTGCGGGCCCGGATCACCCCGGCCGGCCAGGACACCGTCACGCTGGAGCTGACCGACCCGGCCGGCCTGCCGGTCGCCACCGTCGGCGCGCTCACCCTGCGCGCCCCGGCCGCCGCGGGCCCGGACTCGCTGTACCGGCTGGACTGGCAGCCGCTCGCCTTCGACGGCGCCCCGCTCGACGGCTGGGCCGTGCTCGGCGAGGACGCCCGGCCGCTCGCGCCCGCCGGGAAGCACCCGGTGCTCGCCGACCTCGCCGAGGCCGGCGCCGGGCAGACCGTGCTCGCCCCCGTCCGCACCGCCGAGCAGACCCTCGCCCTGCTGCACGCCTGGCTGGACGGCGAGCGGACCGGCACCCTCGTCCTCGTCACCGAGCACGCCGTCGCCACCCACCCCGGCGAGGACGTGCCCGACCCGGCCGCCGGCGCCGTCTGGGGCCTGGTCCGCAGCGCGCAGGCCGAACACCCGGACCGGTTCGTCCTGCTGGACGTCGACACCGCCCTCGGGGGCGGCGCGCCCGGAGCCCCGGGAACCCCCGGCGCCGACCGGTCCGCCGCGACCGACCCGACCGGGACGATCGCCGCCCTGTCGACCGCACTGTCGGCCTCCCTCGCCACGGGCGAGCCGCAAATCGCCCTGCGCGCCGGGGAGATCAGCGTCCCGAGGCTGGTCCGCACCCGGGCCGCCGACCTGCTCGACCCCGGCACCGCCGCGGCCTGGCGGCTCGACACCACGACCCCCGGCAGCCTGGACTCGCTGGCCCTGCTGCCCGCCCCCGAGGCCGAACGCCCGCTCGCCGCCGGGGAGGTGAGGATCGCCCTGCGCGCCGCCGGCCTCAACTTCCGCGACGTGCTGATCACCCTCGGCATGTACCCGGGTGGGGCCCGGATCGGCGCCGAGGGCGCCGGCACCGTCCTGGAGACCGGCCCCGGTGTCACCGGACTGCGGCCCGGCGACCGGGTGATGGGGCTGGTCCAGGGAACCCTCGGCCCGGTCGCCGTCACCGACCACCGGCTGCTCACCCGGATCCCCGACGGCTGGAGCTACGCCCAGGCCGCCACCGTCCCCGTCGCCTTCCTCACCGCCTACCACGGCCTCTACGACCTCGCCGGCCTCCGGTCCGGCGAGACCGTCCTGATCCACGCCGCCACCGGCGGCGTCGGCCAGGCCGCCGTCCAACTCGCCCGCCACGGAGGCTCGGTGGTGCTCGCCACCGCAGGCCCCGGCAAGTGGGGCGTGCTCCGCGGCCTCGGCCTGGCGGGCGACCGGGTCGCCTCCAGCCGCACCCTCGACTTCGAGGACTCCTTCCGGACCGCCACCGGCGGCCGCGGCGTCGACGTCGTCCTCAACGCGCTGGCCCGAGAGTTCACCGACGCCTCGCTGCGCCTGCTCGCCCCCGCCGGCCGGTTCGTCGAGATGGGCAAGACCGACCAGCGCGACCCGGCGACCGTCGCCGCCGACCACGACGGCGCCGCCTACCTGGCCTTCGACCTGTTCGACGTCGACCCGGACCGGATCGCGGTGATCCTGGCCGACCTGGCCGGACTCTTCGAGCGCGGCGAGCTGCTCCCGCTGCCCGTCCACGCCCAGTCCGTCCGGCAGGCCCCGCAGGCGCTGCGCCGGCTCAGCCAGGCCCGGCACACCGGCAAGCTCGCGCTCACCCTGCCGACCGCGCTCGCCGACGGCGGAACCGCGCTGGTCACCGGCGGCACCGGCGCACTCGGCCGGCTGGTCGCCCACCGCCTCACCGTCCGGCACGGCGTCCGGCACCTGCTGCTCGCGAGCCGGCAGGGTCCGGACGCACCCGGCGCCGCCGAACTCCGCGCCGAACTGGCCGAGTCGGGAGTCACGGTGACCTTCGCCGCCACCGACCTCGCCGACCCGGACGCCGTCGCCGCGCTCGTCGCCGGCGTTCCCGCCGACCACCCGCTGACCGCCGTCGTGCACACCGCGGGCGTGCTGGACGACGCCGTCCTCGGCTCGCTCACCCCCGAGCGGCTGCGCACCGTCCAGCGGGCCAAGGCCGACGGCGCGTGGCACCTGCACCGCGCCACCGCCCACCTCGACCTCGCCGCCTTCGTGCTGTTCTCCTCCGCCGTCGGCCTGCTCGGCAACCCCGGCCAGGCCAACTACGGCGCCGCCAACGCACGGTTGGACGCGATCGCCCAGCACCGGGCGGTCCGCGGGCTGCCCGCCGTCTCGCTCGCCTGGGGCCACTGGGCCGAGGCCGGCGGCATGGCGGCCGGGCTCACCGCCGCCGAGACCGAACGCCTCGCCGCCACCGGCCTCGCCCCGATGACCAACGAGCAGGCGCTCACCCTGTTCGACGCCGCGCTCACCACCCCCTACCCCGCCCTGGCGGCCGCCCGCCTCGACCCGGGGCCGGTGCCCGCCGACCGGCTCGCGCCCGTCCTGCGCGGCCTGGCCCGACACCGCCCCCGTCCGGCCGCCGCCGGCGCCGAGGGACCCGCCGCACTGACCGCCCGGCTCGCCGGCCAACCGGCCGCCGAGCAGGAACGGCAACTGCTCGCCCTGGTCCGCTCCACCGCCGCCGCCGTCCTGGGCCACCCGGACGCCACCGCGATCCAGAGCGACCTCGGCTTCATGGACAGCGAGTTCGACTCCCTCGGGGTGATCGAGCTGCGCAACCGGATCAACACCGCGACCGGCCTGCGGCTGCCCACCACCGCCCTGTTCGACCACCCGACCCCGGCCGCCCTCGCCGCCCACCTGCGCGACCGGCTCGCCCCCGCCCCGCAGCCGCACCGGGCCGACCCGACAGCCGAGTTCGACCGGCTGGAGCAGGCCCTGGCCGCCCTCGGCGACGACCCGGACGCCCGCGCCGGCGCAGCGGCCCGACTCACCGCGCTGTTCGCCGTGCTCGGCGTGCCCACCCCGGCACCGCACCCGGACGGACCGGCCGCCCCGGCGGGCCCGGAGGCCGACGACGGCCTCGCCGCCCGCATCACCGACGTCAGCGACGACGACATCTTCGACTTCATCGACAACGAGCTCGGCATTTCCTGAGAGAGGCCAACGCAGAGATGAGCACCAACGAGCAGAAGCTCCGCGACTACCTCAACAAGGTCGCCGCCGAGCTGCACCAGACCCGTCAGCGACTGCGCGACGCCGAGGCCAAGGCGGCCGGCGGCGGCGCGGAGGAGCCGATCGCCATCGTCGGCATGGCCTGCCGCTTCCCGGGCGGCGCCGACACCCCGGACGCCCTGTGGCGGCTGGTCTCCGACGAGCGCGACGTCGTCGGCCCGTTCCCCGCCGACCGCGGCTGGGACCTCGACCACCTGTACGACCCCGACCCCGCCAAGCCCGGCCGCAGCTACGCCCGCGAGGGTGGATTCCTCTACGAGGCGGGCGAGTTCGACGCCGAGTTCTTCGGCATCTCACCGCGCGAGGCGCTCGCCGCCGAGCCCCAGCAGCGCCTCCTCCTGGAGACCGCCTGGGAGGCCCTGGAGGACGCCGCGATCGACCCCGCCGCACTGCGCGGCAGCCGGACCGGTGTCTTCGCGGGCGTCATCGCCCAGGAGTACGGGCCGAGCATGCACCACCTGCCCGCCGAGGAGACCGACGGCTACGTCCTCACCGGCACCACCACTTCCGTCGCCTCCGGCCGGATCGCCTACAGCCTCGGCCTGGAGGGCCCGGCCGTCACCGTCGACACCGCCTGCTCCTCCTCGCTGGTCGCGCTCCACCTGGCCGCGCGCTCGCTGCGCGCCGGGGAGTGCTCGATCGCCCTGGCCGGCGGCGCCACCGTGCTCTCCGCGCCCGGCATGTTCATCGAGTTCAGCCGCCAGCGCGGCCTGGCCCCCGACGGCCGCTGCAAGCCGTTCGCCGCCGCCGCCGACGGCACCGGCTGGGGTGAGGGCGCCGGCCTGCTCGTCCTGGAGAAGCTCTCCGACGCCCGCCGCAACGGCCACCGGGTCCTCGCGGTGCTGCGCGGCTCCGCCGTCAACCAGGACGGCCGCTCCAGCCAGCTCACCGCCCCCAGCGGCACCTCCCAGCAGCGCGTCATCCGCGAGGCGCTCGCCTCCGCCGGGCTGACCGCCGGCGACGTCGACGTGGTCGAGGCGCACGGCACCGGCACCCGGCTCGGCGACCCGATCGAGGCCCAGGCGCTCATTGCCACCTACGGGCAGGCGCACAGCGACGGACAGCCGCTCTGGCTGGGGTCGGTGAAGTCGAACATCGGGCACACCCAGGCGGCGGCCGGCGTGGCCGGGGTGATCAAGTCGGTGCTGGCGATCCGGCACGGTGTGCTGCCGCGCACCCTGCACGTCGACGCGCCGTCCCCGCA
>NZ_JAQYWW010000929.1:0-4890 GCF_036322525.1 Streptomyces sp. BE20
GGTGAAGTCGAACATCGGGCACACCCAGGCGGCGGCCGGCGTGGCCGGGGTGATCAAGTCGGTGCTGGCGATCCGGCACGGTGTGCTGCCGCGCACCCTGCACGTCGACGCGCCGTCCCCGCACGTCGACTGGTCGGACGGCACCGTCAGGCTGCTCACCGAGCGGCAGGAGTGGCCCGCCCTGGACCGGCCGCGCCGCGCCGCCGTCTCGGCGTTCGGCGTCTCCGGCACCAACGCGCACGTCATCGTCGAGCAGGCGCCGGAGGCGTCGGAGCAGGCGGCGGACACCGCGGCCCCGTCCGCCCCGGCCGTGCTGCCGTACGTCCTGTCCGCCCGCACCCCCGAGGCGCTCACCGCCCACGCGGCCCGGATCGCCGGCCGGCTCGCCGGTGATCGCACCGACGGCCTCCCGGGCCCCGACGCGGTGGCCGCCGCCCACACCCTGGCCACCGGCCGCGCCGCCCTGGAGGAGCGCGCCGTCGTCGTCGCCCCGGTGGGCGACGGCCCGACGGCCGGTGCGCCGACGGCCGACACCCTGGCGGCGCTGCGCGGCCTCGACGGCCCCGGCGTGGTCCGCGGCCGGGCCGGCACCCCGGGCCGCACCGTCTTCGTCTTCCCCGGCCAGGGCTCCCAGTGGACCGGTATGGCGGCCGGCCTGCTCGCCACCGAGCCCGTCTTCGCCGACGCCCTGACCCGCTGCGCCGACGCCCTCGCCCCGCACACCGACTGGTCGCTGCTCGACGTGGTCCGGGGTGCGGCCGACGGCCCCGACCCCGACCGGGTGGACGTGGTCCAGCCCGTGCTCTGGGCCGTCATGGTCTCGCTCGCCGAACTCTGGCGGGCCTACGGCGTCCGCCCCGACGCGGTCGTCGGCCACAGCCAGGGCGAGGTCGCCGCCGCGTACGTCGCCGGCGGGCTCACCCTGGAGGACGGCGCCCGGATCGTCGCCCTGCGCGCCAAGCTGCTCGCGCGGATCTCGCACAAGGGCGGCATGGTCTCGGTCTCCCGCCCGCTCGCCGAGGTCGAGCAGCGGATCGACGCCTGGCCCGGCCGGCTGTCCATCGGCGTCGTCAACGGCCCGCAGGCCACCGTGGTCTCCGGTGACCTCGACGCCCTCGCCGAGCTCACCGAGGCGTTCACCGCCGACGGCGCCACCGTCCGTCCCGTCAACATCGACTACGCCTCGCACTCGGTGCAGACGGAGGCCCTGCGCGAGGAGCTGCTCGCCCTGCTGGCCGACGTCCGCCCGCGCGCCGGCACCGTCCCGCTGCTCTCCACCGTGACCGGCGACTGGCAGGACACCGCCGGGCTGGACGCCGGCTACTGGTACCGGAACCTGCGCCACACCGTCCGCTTCGAGCAGGCCACGCGCCGGCTCGCCGAGTCCGGGCACACCGTCTTCGTCGAGGTCTCCCCGCACCCCGTGCTCACCGGCGCGATCGAGGACACCCTGGACGCCGCCGGGGTCGCCGACGCCGTCGTCACCGGCTCGCTCCGGCGCGGCCGGGGCAACCGCGACCGCTGGCTCTCCTCCGTCGCCGAGCTGTACGTCCGGGGCGTCGCCGTGGACTGGGCGACCGCCTTCGCCGGCGCCCGCCCCGCCCACGCCGACCTGCCGGGCTACCCGTTCCAGCGGCAGCGGTACTGGCTGGACGCCAGCCGCTCGCCCGAGCACCTGTCCGCCGCCGGTGCCGGTGCTCCCGGTTCCGGTGCCGCCGGGGACAGCCTGTTCTGGGAGCTGGTCGCCGGACGGGACGCCGGCCGGCTCGGCGAGGCGATCGGCGTGGACGGCGACCGACTGGTCCCCGTCCTGCCCGCGCTCGCCTCCTGGTGGGACCGCCGCCGCGCCGCCACCGCGGCCGACGGCTGGCGCCACCGCCTGACCTGGCGGCCGGTCACCGTCCCGGCGGGCCGGGCCGGGGGCCGGTCGGACGGCCGCTGGCTGGTCGTCGTCCCGGAGGAGGCGATCGGACACACCTGGGCCGAGGGGCTCGGCGAGGCGCTCGCCGCGGCCGGCGGCTCCGTCGAGCTGCTGGTCGGCGGGGTCGACCGGGCCGCGCTCGCCGCGAAGCTCGCCCTGACGCTCGGCGGAGCACCCGCCGGACCGGCCGGCTCCGGGACGCCCCCGGTCGCCGGCGTCGTCTCGCTGCTCGGCCTGCACCCCGGCCGGCACCCCGAGCACGACGACCTGCCGTGGGCGCACGCCGCCCAGGTCGCGCTCGCCCAGGCCCTGGACGAGACGGGCCTGACCGCGCCGGTCTGGTACCTCACCCGCGGCGCCGTCGGCACCGGTCCCACCGACCCGGTCACCGATCCGGAGCAGGCCCTCGTCTGGGGCTTCGGCGCGATCCTCGCCGCCGAGCAGCCGGCCCTCTTCGGCGGACTGCTCGACCTGCCGGCCGCGCCCGACCGGCAGACCTGGCAGCAGGCGGCCGCGCTGCTCACGGACGCGTCCGCGGAGCGCGAGGTCGAGCTGGCGCTCCGGCCGGCCGGGGCCTTCGCCCGTCGGCTGGTCCAGGCCGCCCCGCTGCCCGCCGCCCCGCTGTCCGCCGCTCCGGCGGCCTCCCCGGACGGTGGGCAGGACGGGTCGCAGGACGCCGCCGACCGGTCGTGGAAGCCGCGCGGCACCACCCTGATCACCGGCGGCACCGGCGCCCTCGGCGGACACGTCGCCCGCTGGCTGGCCGGACGCGGCGCCGAACACCTGTTGCTGGTCAGTCGACGCGGGGCCGACGCCCCCGAGGCGTCCGCCCTGGAGGCCGAACTCACCGCCCTCGGGACCAGGGTGACCTACGCCGCCGCCGACGTCGCCGACCGGGCCGCCCTGACGGCCGTCCTCGACGCCGTCCCCGCGGACCTGCCGCTCACCGCCGTCGTCCACACCGCCGCCGCCCTGCACGACGGCCTCATCCCCACGCTCACGCCCGAGCAGCTCGCCGCCGCCCTGCGCGCCAAGGCGGGCGCCGCCCGGCTGCTGCACGAGCTGACGGCCGGCCACGACCTGTCCGCCTTCGTCCTCTTCTCCTCGCTGGCCGGTGTCGCCGGCATCCCGGGTCAGGCCAACTACGCGCCCGGCAACGCCTACCTCGACGCGCTGGCCGCCGAGCGGCGCGCCGCCGGTCTGCCCGCGACCTCGATCGCCTGGGGCCACTGGGCGGGCGCGGGCATCGCCGCCGACGGCGCCGAGCAGCAGCTGCTCCGGCACGGCCTCGCCTCGCTGCCGCCCGTCCAGGCCGTCGCCCTGCTCGGCCAGGCCCTGGACCACGGCGAGAGCCACCTGGTCGTCGCGGACGTCGACTGGCCGGTGCTGTTCCGTGACCGGCCGCACCCGCTGGTCGCCGAACTGGTGCCGCGCGCCGCCGCCGCTGCCGCCCCGGCGGCGGCCGGCGGGAGCGACGTGCTGGCGCGGCTCGGCGCGCTGCCCGCCGCCGAACGGCGCCGCAGCCTGCTCGGCGTCGTCCGGGCCGAGGCGGCGGTCGTCCAGCGGCACCGTTCGGCCGACGCCGTCGACCCCGCCAAGGCCTTCGGCCAGCAGGGCTTCGACTCGCTCACCGCCGTCGAGTTCCGCAACCGGCTCGGCGCGCTCACCGGCCGCCGGCTGCCCGCCACCGTCGTCTTCGACCACCCGACACCCGCCGCGCTCTCCGACTGGCTGGCCGAGGAGCTGTGGGGTGCCGAGGGCACGGGCGGGTCCGGTGCGGCCCCCGGCGCGGTCACCGCCCCCGGTGCGACCGCCGTCGACGACGACCCGATCGTCATCGTCGGCATGGCCTGCCGCTACCCCGGCGGCGTCGGCTCGCCCGAGGACCTCTGGCGGGTGGTCTCCGAGGGCGTCGACGCACTCTCCGGGTTCCCGACCGACCGCGGCTGGGACCTCGACGCCCTCTACTCGCCCGACCCCGACCGGCCCGGTACGTCCTACGCCCGGCACGGCGGATTCCTCGACGGCATCGGCGAGTTCGACGCCGAGTTCTTCGGCGTCCCGCCGCGGGAAGCACCCGCGATCGACCCGCAGCAGCGACTGCTGCTGGAGACCACCTGGGAGGTCTTCGAGCGCGCCGGCATCGACCCCACCTCCCTGCGCGGCAGCCGCACCGGTGTCTTCGCCGGGATCTCCGGCCGCGACTACGCGAGTGCTGCCCAGCGGGTCCCGGCGGAGCTGGAGGCCTACCTCGGCATCGGCAACGCGGGCAGCGTCGCCTCCGGCCGGATCTCCTACACCTTCGGTTTCGAGGGCCCGGCGGTCACGGTGGACACCGCCTGCTCCTCCTCGCTGGTCGCGCTCCACCTGGCCGCGCAGTCGCTGCGCTCCGGCGAGTCCGACCTCGCGGTGGCGGGCGGCGTGCTGCTGATGACCACCCCGACCACGTTCGTCGAATTCTCCCGCCAGCGCGCGATGTCGCCCGACGGCCGCTGCAAGGCCTTCGCGGCGGCGGCCGACGGCACCGGCTGGGCCGAGGGGGTCGGGCTGCTGCTGGTCGAGCGGCTGTCGGACGCGCGGCGGCTGGGTCACGAGGTGCTGGCGGTGCTGCGCGGTTCGGCGGTCAACCAGGACGGCGCCTCCAACGGCCTGACGGCCCCGAGCGGTCCCTCGCAGCAGCGGGTGATCCGGGCGGCGCTGGCCGGCGCGGGCCTGGAGCCGGCCGACGTCGACGCCGTCGAGGCGCACGGCACCGGCACCACCCTGGGCGACCCGATCGAGGCGCACGCGCTGCTGGCCACCTACGGGCAGGGCCGGCCGGAGGACCGGCCGCTCTGGCTGGGGTCGGTGAAGTCGAACATCGGGCACACCCAGGCGGCGGCCGGCGTGGCCGGGGTGATCAAGTCGGTGCTGGCGATCCGGCACGGTGTGCTGCCGCGCACCCTGCACGTCGACGCGCCGTCCCCGCA
>NZ_JAQYWW010000930.1:0-799 GCF_036322525.1 Streptomyces sp. BE20
CACCCCTTCCGGGGGGCGGCCACGGTACCGGCGGCAGCCGCCGCCTCGACCTCGCGCCGCCCGCCATGCGGCGCTCCCCGGCCCCCACCCAGATCGGTCGAGAACCATGTCGAACGCCGAGACCACCAGATCGGACACCAAGGCGACCGCCGTCAAGGAGTCCGGCTCGGGCGTCGTCCTCGCACTGCCCGGCCACCCCAGCGCCGTCCGGTCGGTCCTGGGGTGGCCGGGCTGGACGGGCGCGTGGCCCTCGTCGGCTCGGCCTCTGGGCTGACCACCCCCCTACTGCCGGGCCGACGCCCCTGCCCCCCTCAGGGCCGTCGGCCCGGCGCCCGACCGCACGGCAACCTCCCTGCTCCCACTTCCTGCCACGGAGTTGTCCATGTCGAATCCACACCCCGAACACCTGCTCAACCACATCGCCGGCCGCTGGACACCCTCCCTGACCGGAAAAGTACGACCGAACCTGAACCCCGCCGACACCACCGACGTGATCGGCGACTTCACGGAATCCGGAACCGAGGACGCCACCACCGCCATCGACGCCGCCACCACCGCCCAACACGACTGGGACACCATCGGCCCGATCGAACGCGCCAAACTCCTCAAAACCGCCGCCACCCTCATCACCGAACGCTCCGAAACGTTCGCCGAGGCCATCACCAGGGAGCAGGGCAAGCGCCTGTCCGAGGGCCGGGGCGAGGTGGCGCGCTCGCTGACCATCCTGGACTTCACCATCGGCGAGGCCCGCCGCATCAACGGCGTCACCACCCCGGCCGAGGAGCCGCGCACCCTCGCC
>NZ_JAQYWW010000931.1:0-434 GCF_036322525.1 Streptomyces sp. BE20
CGCGGGCGGGGGGCGGGGCGGGCGCCCGGCGGGGGCGGGCGGGGCGCCCGCCGGCGCGGGCGGGGCCGCGCGCGTCCGGCGGGGGGGGGGGCCGGGGCCCGGGGGGGGGGGGGGGGGGGGCGTGCCCGGGGGGGGGGGGGGGGGGGTGGGGGGGGGGGGGGGGGGGGACTCTGGAGCGCCCCCAAAACCCACAGGCAAAATCAAAGCGAAACAGAGGCAACACACCCGCACAACCCCAACGCCCACACACAGCACAACCAGCCGCCCCGCCCGCACACACCAACCCACCACACCCCCCCACACCCACAAACACCCACCAAAACCCCCCCCCCCCCCCCCCCCCCCACCCCCCACCACCCACCCCCACAACACAACCAACACCACACCCACCCCCCACACAACACCCACACCCACAACACCCAACCCCACAACCC
>NZ_JAQYWW010000932.1:0-357 GCF_036322525.1 Streptomyces sp. BE20
GGACCTGGTCGGTGACGGTGTCGGTGGCGCCCGCGGGTTCATAGGAGGAGCACACGTCTGTTGGCCTGTCACTGTCTGGCCGGGCGGCGGGGGGGGTGGGGGGGACCGTGGGGGGGGGGGGGGGGGGGGGGCTGGGGGGGGGGGGGGGGGGGGTGCGGGGCCTGGGGGTCTGCCCGGGCCTCCGCGCCCGCGGCGGCCCCCCGCGCGGCCCCCCCCCCCCCCCCCCCCCCCCCCCCACCCCCCCCCCCCCCCCCCCCCCCCCCCCCCCAACCAAACCCAACACCCCACAGGCGCCCCCCCACCCGACGGCGCGCGGGCGCACCCCCGCCCGCGCCCCAACCCCCACCGCCGCCCGCC
>NZ_JAQYWW010000933.1:0-314 GCF_036322525.1 Streptomyces sp. BE20
CCGAGCGCAGCGCCCAGTACATGGACTTCCACGCGATCTTCCCGTACGACCTCGGCAAGGTGGACCCGGCCGTGAAGGCCACCGTGGACGGCAAGGTCAAGGCCGACCCCAACTGGGCGCCCATCTTCGAGCAGCTCGCCAGCAACACCCCCGACCTGGTCCTCCAGTACCGGCACGCCTTCCAGGCCCGCTGGGACGCCCAGAAGGCCAACATCGTGGCCGGCGTCAACGGCCAGATCCCCGTCGACAAGGCACTGAAGACCGTAGACGACGCGGTCGGCCTGGCCCTCGGCAAGGAATGACGGACCGTGGCG
>NZ_JAQYWW010000934.1:0-10135 GCF_036322525.1 Streptomyces sp. BE20
AGGAGTTGGGTGAGGGACCAGTCGACGTGGGGGGCGAGGGCCTGTTCGCACTGGTTCATCTTCTCGGCGAAGACGGGTGCGGTGTCGAGGAGTTCGACGGCCATGCCGGCCCACTGCGAGCCCTGCCCCGGGAAGACGAAGACCCGACGGCCGCCGGCGTCCGCGACGCCCCGCACGAGGTGCTGGTCCTGGCCGCCGGCGGCCAGCGCCGCCAGCGCGCCCGCCCGGTCGCCGCCGAGCAGCACCGCCCGGTGTTCGAAGGCACCCCGCCCGGTCGCCAGCGAGTGGCCGACGTCCACCGGATCGCCACCGGTGGCGCGCAGCTGCCCGCCGAGCCGGCCGGCCAGCGCGGCCAGCGCCTCCGCGCTCCTGGCCGACACCGGCCAGGGCAGTTCGGTGGGTGCGCGCTCCCGCGGCGGGGCGACGGCCTCCTCGGGGGCCTGCTCCAGGACGGCGTGCGCGTTGGTGCCGCTGAAACCGAACGACGAGACGGCGATCCGGCGCGGGCGCCCGTCCTCGGTCTCCCACGGGCGCGCCTCGGTCAGCAGCTCGACCGCGCCCGCCGACCAGTCGACGTGCGGGGTCCGCTCGTCCGCGTGCAGGGTCCTGGGCAGGACGGCGTGACGCAGCGCCAGCACGCTCTTGATCACCCCGGCGACGCCCGAGGCGGCCTGAGTGTGGCCGATGTTGGACTTCAGCGAACCCAGCCACAGCGGCCGGTCCCCGGGCCGCTCCCGCCCGTAGGTCGCCAGCAGCGCGTCCGCCTCGATCGGGTCGCCCAGCGTGGTGCCGGTGCCGTGCGCCTCCACCGCGTCCACCTCGGCGGCCGACAGCCCGGAGTTCGCCAGCGCCTGACGGATCACCCGCTGCTGGGCCAGCCCGTTGGGCGCCGACAGGCCGTTGCTGGCACCGTCCTGGTTGACCGCCGAACCGCGCAGCACCGCGAGCACCGGGTGGCCGTTGCGGCGCGCGTCGGAGAGCCGCTCCAGCAGCACCACGCCCACGCCCTCGGCCAGACCCATGCCGTCCGCGCTCGCGCCGAAGGCCTTGCAGCGCCCGTCGGCGGCCAGCCCGCGCTGGCGCGAGAAACCGACGAACACGCCCGGGGTGGCCATCACGGCCACGCCGCCGGCCAGCGCCAGCGAGCAGTCGCCGCTGCGCAGCCCCTGCGCCGCCAGGTGCAGGGCGACCAGCGAGGAGGAGCACGCGGTGTCGACGGTGATCGCCGGACCCTCCAGGCCCAGCGTGTACGAGACCCGCCCGGAGACGACGGAGGCCGCGGCCCCCGCCACCAGGTGGCCCTCGGTGCCCTCCGGCGCACCGGCGGCCGCGATCGAGGTGTAGTCCTGGTAGTTGACGCCGACGAAGACCCCGGTCCGGCTCTCCCGCAGCCCGGCCGGGTCGAGACCGGCCCGCTCCAGCGCCTCCCAGGAGCTCTCCAGCAGCAGCCGCTGCTGCGGGTCCATGGCGACCGCCTCGCGCGGGCTGATCCCGAAGAACGCCGGATCGAAGTCGCCCGCGTCGTACAGGAAGCCGCCCTCCTTGACGTACGAGTGGCCGGCCCGGTCCGGGTCCGGGTCGTACAGGTCGGCGGGCCAGCCGCGGTCGGTGGGCAGCGCGCCGATCGCCTCGCCGCCGTCCAGCAGCAGCTGCCACAGCTTCTCCGGCTCGTCGATCCCGCCGGGGAAGCGGCAGCTCATCGAGACGATGGCGATCGGTTCGTCCGGGTCGCCCGCGGTGCCGGCCGACGCGGGCTCCGGCCGCGCCCGGTCGAGCAGCAGTTCGCCGCGCAGCGCGGTGGCCAGGGCCTGTGCCGAGGAGTGGTCGAAGACCACGGTGGTGCGCAGCCGCAGGCCGGTGGCCGCGTTCAGGCGGTTGCGCAGCTCGACGGCGATCAGCGAGTCGAAGCCCAGCTCGCGGAAGGCGCGGGTGGGCGTGACGGCGTCCACCGAGTCGTGCCCGAGCACGTCGGCGGCGTGCCGGCGGACCAGCTCCAGCAGGATCCGGTCCACCTCGGCGTCGGACTGCCCGCGCAGGGCGCGGCGCAGCGCGGCGCCCGCCTCGCCGTCCTCGCCCCGCTCGGCCTCGGCTGCCTCCGCCAGCGCCCTGACCTCGGGGATCTCGGCGATCAGCGGGCTGGGCCGCACCGAGGTGAAGACCGGCACGAACCGCGCCCAGTCGACATCGGCGACCAGGACGGTCGTCTCGTCGTCGTCCAGCACCCGCTGCAGACCCGCGAGCGCGAGCCGGGGGTCCAGGAACGGGATGCCCCGCTCCATCAGCTGGCGCTCCAGCTCGGTGGTGGCCAGCCCGCCGCCGGCCGCGCTCCAGATGCCCCAGACGATCGAGGTGGCCGCCAGGCCCCGGCCGCGCCGGTGCTCGGCCAGCGCGTCCAGGTAGGCGTTGGCCGCCGCGTAGGCGCCGTGGTCCGCGCTGCCCCACGCGCCGGAGACCGAGGAGAACAGCACGAAGGCGTCCAGCTCGGTGTCCCGGAAGATCTCGTCGAGGTGGGCCGCGCCCAGGGCCTTGGCCTCCAGGGTGGCCGCCAGTTCCTGGGGCCCGAGCTCCCGGACGGTGCCGAGCTGCACGGCGGCGGCGGTGTGCAGTACGGCGCGCACCGGGTCGCCGGCCGCGGCCAGCCCGTCCACCAGCGCGCGCAGCGCGGTGAGGTCGGCCAGGTCGCAGGCGGCCAGGGTGACCCGGCAGCCCAGCACGCCCAGCTCGCGGGCCAGCTCGGCGGCGCCGGGTGCCCGTTCGCCGCGCCGGCTGACCAGCACCAGGTGCTCGGCGCCGGTCCGGGCCAGCTGCCGGGCCACCTGGGCGCCCAGGCCGCCGGTGCCGCCGGTGATCAGCACGGTGCCGCTCGGGCGCCAGTCGCGCCGGGCCGTGGCCTGGGCGGCCCGCACCAGCCGGCGGGCGAACACCCCGTCCGGGCGCAGCGCCACCTGGTCCTCGGCGCCGTCGCCCGCCAGCAGCGCGAGCAGCCGCCCGAGCGCCTGCTCGTCGTCCCGCGCCCGCTCGTCGGCCGCCGCCCGCGCGTCGTCCCGTGCCGACGGCCCGTCGAGGGGCGGCAGGTCCACGAGGCCGCCCCAGAGCGCCGGGTGCTCCAGCGCCACCACCCGGCCCAGGCCCCAGACCTGGGCCCGCAGCGGGTGGCTCGGCCGCTCGCTTCCGCCGGTGGCGACCGCGCCCCGGGTCAGGCACCACAGCGGTGCCCCGGCGTCCAGCTCCAGCAGGGCCTGCACCAGCGTGGTGGTCGCCGCCAGACCGGCCGGGAGCGCGGGCAGTCCGGGCACCACCCGGTCGTCCAGCCCGAGCAGGCTGACCACCCCGGTCGGCCGGGGGCGACCCTCCAGCGCCGCGCGCAGCCGCTCGGCCAGCGTGTCCCGGTCGACCGAGGGATCGTCGACGACGACCGGGAGCACCTCGGCGCCGGCCGCGGTCAGCAGGGCGGCCAGCCGCTCGCCTGCCGGGTCCGCGTCGGGCGCCCCGGCGCCGCTGACCAGCAGCCAGGTGCCCTGCGGCGCGGTGGCCGCGGGCTCGGGCAGGCGGCGCCAGGCGAGCCGGTAGCGCCAGCCGTCCAGCACGGTCCGGTCGTGGCGGTGGCGCCGCCAGCCGGCCAGCGGTGCCAGCACCTCGCGCCAGCCGTCCGCGCTCACGCCCAGGGTCGCCGCCACCGCGTCGGCGTCCTCGCGGTCCACGGCGGCCCAGAAGTCGGTGTCGGCCGGGTCGGCGGCCGCCACCGGCGAGGCCGAGGTGTCCAGCCAGAACGGGCGGTTCTGGAACGCGTAGGTGGGCAGTTCCACCGGGCCGCCCGGGTGCGCGTCGAAGAGCGGCGAGAAGTCCACCGGCACGCCGTTCACCTGCGCCTGGGCCAGCGCGAACAGGAGGCGCGCGAGCCCGCCCTCGTCACGGCGCAGCGTGCCGAGCACCACGCTGTCGGTGTGCCCGACGTCCTCCAGCACGTCCTGCATCGGCACGGCCAGCACCGGGTGCGGGCTGATCTCCACCAGCGCCGCGCCGTCGTGGCCGAGCGCCGAACGCAGGGCCGCGTCGAAGTCCACGGTCTCGCGCAGGTTGCGGAACCAGTAGCCGGCGTCCAACCGGGCGGCGTCCAGCCGCCCGCCGGTGACGGCGGAGTGGAACGGCACCCGGCCCTCCAGCGGCCGTACGTCGGCCAGCGCCGCCAACAGTTCCTCGCGCACGCTCTCCACGTGCGCCGAGTGGCTCGCCACGTCGACGGCCACCCGCCGGGTCCGGATCCCCTCGGCCTCGCACGCGGCCAGCAACTCGGCCAGCTCGGCCGGGTCGCCGGAGACCACCACCGAGGTCGGGCTGTTGACGGCGGCCACGGACAGCCGGCCCTCCCAGCGGCGCAGCCGCTCGCGCACCCGCGCGGCCGGCAGGTTCACCGTGGCCATCGCGCCGGTGCCGGACAGCGGCCGCTGGAGCCGGCTGCGCAGTGCGACGATCTTGGCGCCGTCCGCCAGACTCAGCGCGCCCGCCACCACGGCGGCGGCGATCTCGCCCTGGCTGTGGCCGACCACGGCGGCCGGTTCGACGCCGTACGAGCGCCACAGCGCGGCCAGCGAGACCATCACCGCCCACAGCGTCGGCTGCACCACGTCGATCCGCTCCAGCGGCGGCGCGCCCGGCTCGTCGCGCAGCACCTCGACGAGCGACCAGCCCACGTGCGGTTCCAGGGCCTCGGCGCAGTCGGCCACCGAGCGGGCGAAGACCGGGGATTCGACGAGCAGCTCACGGGCCATGCCCAGCCACTGCGAGCCCTGGCCGGGGAAGACGAACACCGTCCGGTCCCGCCCGTCGCCGAACGCGCGGGCGGACACCGCGCCCGGCGCGGAGGCGTCCTCGGCCAGGGCGGTCAGCCCGCGCAGCAGGTCGCCGGGCTCCGCGCCCACCACCGCCGCGCGGTGCTCGAAGGCCGACCGGGTGGTGGCCAGCGCGCGGCCGACGTCCACCGGACGCAGCTCGGGGCGGGCCGAGAGGTGCGCGGCCAGTCGGGCCGCCTGGGCCCGCAGCGCCTCCGGGCTCTGCCCGGAGACCAGCCACGGCACCGCCGCCGGCCGGCCGGCGGGCGCGGCCTGCGCGGGCTCCGCCGCCGGGGCCTCCTCCAGCACCACGTGCGCGTTGGTGCCGCTCATCCCGAAGGAGGAGACGCCGGCCCGGCGCGGGCGCCCTTCCGGCCGCCAGTCCCGTGCCTCGGTCAGCAGCTCCACGTCCCCCGCCGACCAGTCGACGTGCGGGGTGGGCGCGTCCACGTGGAGGGTGCGCGGCAGCACCCCGTGCCGCATCGCCAGCACCATCTTGATCACGCCCGCCACACCGGCCGCGGCCTGGGTGTGGCCGATGTTGGACTTCAGCGAGCCCAGCCACAGCGGCCGGTCCGCCGGGCGCCCCTGCCCGTAGGTGGCCAGCAGCGAGTCCGCCTCGATCGGGTCGCCGAGCGTGGTGCCGGTGCCGTGCCCCTCGACCACGTCGACGTCGGCGCCGGACAGACCGGCGTCTGCCAGCGCGGCCTGGATGACCCGCTGCTGGGAGGGGCCGTTGGGGGCGGTCAGGCCGTTGCTGGCGCCGTCCTGGTTGATGGCCGAGCCGCGCAGCACGGCGAGCACCGGGTGGCCGTTGCGCCGCGCCTCGGAGAGCCGTTCGACCAGCAGTACGCCGACGCCCTCGCCCCAGCCGGTGCCGTCCGCGGCCGCCGCGAACGGCTTGCACCGGCCGTCCGCCGCCATCCCGCCCTGGCGGGCGATCTCCAGGAAGGCGCCGGGCAGGGCCATCACGTTGGCGCCGCCGACCAGGGCCAGCGAGCACTCGCCGGACCGCAGGGCCTGGGCGGCCAGGTGCAGGGCGACCAGCGAGGCCGAGCAGGCGGTGTCCACGCTCAGCGACGGGCCCTCCAGACCCATCGCGTACGAGACCCGGCCGGAGAGCACGCTGATCGCGTTGCCGGTCATCAGGAAGCCCTTGACGGCCTCCGGGGCGCTCTGCCCCAGCGTGCCGTACCCCTGGTCCACGGCGGTCACGTAGACGCCGGTGGAGCTGCCGCGCAGCGCGTGCGGGTCGATGCCGGCCCGCTCCACGGCCTCCCAGCAGGCGAGCAGCAGCAGCCGCTGCTGCGGGTCCATGGCGACCGCCTCGCGCGGGCTGATCCCGAAGAACGCCGGGTCGAAGCCGCCCGCGTCGTCCAGGAACGCGCCGCGCGCCGGGGAACCGCCGGCCGCGAGCGCGCCCAGGTCCCAGCCCCGGTCGCCGGGCAGGCCGGTCATCGCGTCCCGGTCGGCGGCCAGCAGCTCCCAGAGGTCCTCCGGGGTGCTCACCCCGCCGCCGAAGCGGCAGCTCATCGAGACGATGGCGATCGGCTCGTGGCTCTTGGCCTCGGCCTCGCGCAGCCGCTCCCGGGTCTGCTGGAGGTCGATGGTCACGCGGTTGAGGTAGTCGCGCAGCTTCTGGTCGCTCACGGGGTTTCCTGCACCTTCGTCTTGAGGAGGGGGGAGTCCTGCGCGGGGGCGTGTGCGCGCGCCGTCAGGCGCGGAGGCCTCACTGCCCCTCCAACTGCTGGTCGAGATAGGCGAAGATCTCGTCGTCGGTCGCGGCGACGATGGCGTCGGCGCTCGCTGCCCCGGCCGGCGGGCGCTCCGCCGTGCGCGCCAGCACCTCGCGCAGCCGGCGCGCCAGTTCCTCGCGGACCGGGGCCTCGGGGTCGAGCGTCGCGAGCATGGCCTCCCACTGCTCCAGACCGGCGAGCAGGGCGTCCGGGTCCGCGGCGGTCGTGGCGGGGGAGCGCTCGGCGGCCTTCGCCGCCAGCCGGCGGGCCAGCGCCTCCGGCGTCGGGTAGTCGAAGACCATGGCGGCCGGCAGCCGGACCCCGGTCGCGGTCACGAGGCGGTTGCGCAGCTCGACGCCGGTCAGCGAGTCGAAACCGATCTCCTTGAACGGGCGGGCCGGCCGGATCCGCTCCGGCGAGGAGTGCCCGAGGACGGCGGCGGCGTGACCGCGCACCAGATCGAGCAGCAGCCGGTGCGACTCGGCGGCGCTCAGCGTCGCGAGCTGCTCCAGCAGACCGCTCGCGGCCTGCCCGTCCGGCCTGGCCACCGCGGCCCGCGGCCTGGAACGGCGGACCAGCCCGCTCCACAGCGCGGGCCCGTCCGCGCGCAGCGCCGTCCGGTCGACCCGGGCCGCCAGCAGGTAGTGGTGCGGGCCGGCCAGCGCCAGGTCCAGCAGCGCCAGGCCCTCGGCGGAGGAGAGCGCGCCCACCCCGCCCCGGGCCATCCGGCGCAGCTCGGCGCCGCCGATCCGCTCGGTCAGCGCACTGCGCTCCTCCCACAGGCCCCAGCCGACGGACAGCCCCGGCCGCCCCTCGGCCCCGCGCCGGACCGCCAGGCCGTCCAGGACGGCGTTCGCCGCCGCGTAGTTGGCCTGCCCGGGGGTGCCGAGCAGGCCGGCGCCGGAGGAGAACAGCACGAAGGCCGCCAGGTCCTCGTCGGCGGTCAGCTCGTGCAGCGCGATCGCCGCGTCCGCCTTGGGCCGCAGGACCCGGGACAGCTGCTCGTCCGTCAGCGACTCGGCGAGCCCGTCGTCCAGCAGGCCGGCCGCGTGCACCACGGCCGTCAGCGGACGGTCCCCGGGCACGCCCGCCAGCAGCCCGGCCAGCGCGCCGCGGTCCGCGACGTCGCAGGCCGCCACCGTGGCCCGCGCGCCCAGTTCGGCCAGTTCGGCCACCAGCGCCCCGGCATCCTCGGCCTGCGGCCCGCGCCGGCTCGCCAGCAGCAGGTGGCGCACGCCGTGCCCGGTCACCAGGTGCCGGGCCACCAGGCGGCCCAGCGTGCCGGTGCCGCCGGTGATCAGCACCGTGCCCTCGGGGTCGAGCGGGGTGGGCAGCAGCAGCACGTTCTTGCCCACGTGCCGGGCCTGGCTCAGGTGCCGCAGGGCCTGCGGCGCCTCGCGGACGTCCCAGCAGGTCAGCGGCAGGGGGGTGAGTACGCCGCGGTCGAACAGCGCCAGGATCTCGGTCAGCATCTCGCCGATCCGCTCGGGGCCGGCCTCCATCAGGTCGAAGGCCCGGTAGCCGACCCCCGGATGGTCGGCCGCGATCCGCTCGGCCGACCGGATGTCGGTCTTGCCGAGCTCCAGGAACCGCCCGCCGCCCGGCAGCAGCCGCAGCGAGGCGTTCACGAACTCCCGCGCCAGGCAGTTCAGAACCACGTCCACCCCGCGTCCCAGCGTGGCCGCGAGGAACCGGTCGGCGAACTCCAGCGTGCGCGAGGAGGCGAGCCGTCCGTCCGGCAGACCGGCCTCGCGCAGCACCCCCCACTTGTGCTCGCTCGCCGTGCCGAAGACCTCGGCCCCGGCGTGCCGGGCCAGCTGGACGGCCGCCAGGCCCACTCCGCCGCTCGCCGCGTGGACCAGCACCGACTCCCCGTGGCGCAGGCCGCCGAGGTCGAACAGGCCGTAGTAGGCGGTCAGGTAGACGACCGGCACGGAGGCGGCCTGCGCGAACGACCAGCCGTCCGGGATCCGCGCCACCGTGCGCCGGTCCGCCACCGCCCGGGGGCCGAAGGCCGAGCCGAAGATCCCGAGCACCCGGTCACCCGGCGCCAGGTCGGTGACCTCGGCGCCGACCTCCAGCACCACGCCCGCGCCCTCGCTGCCCAGGCCCTGCTGGTCCGGGGTCAGTCCGAGGGTCACCGCGACGTCCCGGAAGTTCATGCCCGCCGCGCGGACCGCGATCCGTACCTCGCCGGCGCCCAGCGGCGCGGGCACGTACGGCAGCAGCGCCACGCCCTCCGGGGTGCCGTCACCGGTGGCCTCCAGCCGCCAGAGCGGCTCGTCCGGCGGGAGTGTCAGCAGCTCCGGGCGCGCCGCGGCGGCCAGCCTCGGCACCAGGAACTCCGAGCCGCGCAGGGCGAGCTGGTTCTCGCCCTCGGGCGGCAGCGAGCTCGGCAGGATGCCGGAGTGCTCGGTGTCGAGCAGGACGAAGCGGTCCGGGTGCTCGTTCTGCACACTGCGCAGCAGGCCCCAGACCGCCGCCTGGGCCAGGTCCACCGGCCGGTCGCCGGGGCGGGTGCGCACCGCGCCGACGGTGCGCAGCACCAGCCGGGAGTCGGCGAACCGCTCCTCGGCCAGCCAGTTCCGGACCAGCGCGAGGGCGCCTGCGACCGCGCGGTGCAGCCGGGCCGCCGGATCGGGCCCGTCGGTGCTCCCGGTGGCGTCGGCACCGCCGCCCGTACCGCCGTGGTCCGTACCGCTGTCGTCCGCGCCGATGCCGTCACCGGTCGGGCAGTCGGCGAACAGCACGGGCGGAACGGGCTCCTCGCCGCCGGTCGGGTCGAACGCGTCGAGCGGGACCCAGGAGCCGACCGGCCCGCCGCCGACGGCCTGCCAGTCGAGCCGGAACAGCCGGTCCCCGTCGGCCGCCGGTGCGAACGCGCCGGCTCCCACCGGGCGCAGCACCAGCGAGTCCACCGTCAGGACCGGGCGGCCCGCCAGGTCGTACGCGTCGAGCCGCACCGCCTCCGGGCCGTCCGCCGACACGCGGACCCGCAGCGAGGTCGCGCCGCTCGCGTGGGCGCTCACCCCGGTCCAGCTGAACGGCAGCCGGGCCTGCCCGTCCTGACCGGTCAGCAGCGCGCTGGCCTGCAGCGCCGCGTCCAGCAGGGCCGGGTGCGCGGTGCAGCCGGCGGCGTCGGCGTGCTGGCGCGGGTCCAGCGCGATCTCCGCGAACACCTCGTCGTCGCGTCGCCAGGCGGCGGTCAGGCCCCGGAAGGCGGGGCCGTAGCCGTAGCCGGCCTCGGCGAACCGGTCGTAGAGGCCGTCCAGGTCCACCGCCTCGGCCCGCGGGGGCGGCCAGCCGACCAGGTCCGCCCCGGTGGCCGGTGGTGGGGTGGTGAGGGTGCCGGTGGCGTGGAGGGTCCAGGTGGTGGTGTGTTCGGGGCGGGAGGAGATGGTGAGGGTGCGGTGGTGGGTGGTGTCGGGGGTGGTGGTGCGGATCTGGAGGTGGTGGGGGGTGGGGTCGGGGAGGGTGAGGGGGGTGTGGAGGGTGAGTTCTTCGAGGTGGGGGGTGTCGGTGTGGTGGGCTGCTTGGAGGGCGAGGTCGAGGAAGGCGGTGCCGGGGAGG
>NZ_JAQYWW010000935.1:0-322 GCF_036322525.1 Streptomyces sp. BE20
CACGGTGACCCAGGCCGACGCCGACGCCGGGACGCTCACCAACACCGCCACCGCCACCGGCACCCCGCCCACCGGTGCGCCGGTCACCTCGCCGCCCTCCACCACCACGGTGACCGGCCCGCGGGCGTCCCTCCCCCTGGAGATGACCGCCGCCGCCGCCGGGGGCGGCGGCCACCGCCGGCGGAGGCGGTCGTGTCCGGGGTGAGGGACGCCCGGGGGCCGGTGACCGTGGTGGTGGAGGGCGGGGAGGTGACCGGCGAACCGGTGGGCGGGGTGCCGGTGGCGGTGGCGGTGTTGGTGAGCGTCCCGGCGTCGGCGTCGG
>NZ_JAQYWW010000936.1:0-3187 GCF_036322525.1 Streptomyces sp. BE20
ACCCGCTGCTCTTCCGCGTCCCCTTCCCGGAGGGCGTCCGGGGAGGGGGTTGGAGCCCGGGGTGTGCAGCACCGTGGGAGGCTGCACACCCCGGGAGTCGGTAGGTGCTACGCGGCCGGAGTGGGGCGGCGCAGGCTCGGGTGCCGCAGGCGTACGGGTATCGCGTCGCCGAGGGACGGCCGGGGCCGGGCCCGGCCGATCAGACCGTGGGCCCGCAGAGCGGCGGTCGTCACCGCGGCGGTGGGCAAGGGCACCCCGGTGGTCAGCAGCCGGCTGACGGCGGCCTGGTTCAGCACCAGCGTGAACCGCACGGTCTTGCCGCCGCCGGGTTCGGAGTGCCAGCCGAAGCGGTCGGCCAGGGTACGGACGAGGGCGAGGCCGCGGCCGCTCTCGTCGTCCTCGGTGGCCGCCCGGAGGCGGGGCGGGGTGCTGCTCCGGTCGGTCACGGCGACCTTCAACGCACCGGGAACGGCCGTCCAGACAACGCGCAACTCACCACCGTCGGAGCTGCCGTGGTTGACGGCATTGCTGACCAGCTCGGAGGTAAGCAGCTTGACGTCGTCCAGTTGGTCCTCGTCGAGGACCAGGCCGAGTTCGTTGACCGCCTGAGCAGTGGCCTGCCGGGCTGTACGGGCGCTGCTGAGCACAGCAGGCAGAACGCGGACTCGGCTGGCGGGGTTGGCCAACCGGGGAGGGTTGGGCTGGTGCATGACTTCCTCCGGTGGCGACGTTACCGATTGGAGGTGCTGGGGCCCTGCTACGGAACGAAACACGTGACGATGCCGGAAGCCGTTCCGTAGCAGGGCCCCCATCTCAGCAGCGGGCCCCAACGGGGAGAAGGCCACTCGACCGGCCACTGAGTGGCCGGTTGCGCCCAATTCGGTCAGAGTGGCGGCCAGTCGGCCGATTCACGTTCTATGTTTGGAAGGTGACAATGCGTAAGAACGCGCCATGAGTACCCCCGTACGGCGAGGGCGCAATGACCGCCTGTACGAAGCGCGCAGGCAACGCCGGTGGACGCAAGAGCGAGCAGTCCGCGAGGTATCTGAAACCGGGAAGCGGCTGATCGGCCGGGACTCCTTCGAGGTATCGGAGCGATCGTGGCGACGGTGGGAACAGGCCGATCCGCCGCTGCCCCGGCCGGATGCGCTGCGAGCGCTCTGCGAGACCTTCGGCATGGCGTACGACGAGCTTGGATTCGCTCTTCCGGTCGAATTCCGGCCAACGGCCTCTGGCGCGCGACCCAGTGAAGGAGCCATCATCCCGCCTGTGAACCGACGAGACCTTCTGTCTGCCGCCGGCACGGCCGCCGTCCTCAGTCGGCTGCCGTGGCTGGCCTCCTCTGCTGCCGCCAGTCCTGCTGGAACTGTCCGGGTCGGTGACGACCAGGTCGAGGAACTGCGAGAGACGCTCGGCAACCTCGATGCCCTTGACCAGCGCTTTGGTGGAAACCTGCTCTGGCGTTCAGCTCAGCACACGCTTCATGTGGTGCACGACCTGCTGGACCGGGCCCAGTACACCGACCAGATCGGTGCGGAATTGCACGGCATTGCCGGCTCCCTCACCACGTCGCTGGGCTGGTACTGCTACGACGCCGAGCTCCAGGAACGGGCGTCAGTGTTCTGGTCGCAGGCCCTCAACACGGCTTTGCTGTCCGGTGATGACGCCCTCACGGTACGGACGCTGGCGAACATGTCCCGTCAGGCCGTTGACCTTGGCGGGAAGGCACGGGACGCCGTTCGATATGCCCAGCTCGCTGCCCGCCACGCGGGACGGTGGGCGCCGGCCCGGGTGCACTCCCTGCTGGCTGTCCGCGAAGCTCAGGGGTATGCCCGCCTCGGAGACGTCGCCAGCGCCAACGAGGCAATCACGCGGGCTTGGCGGGCGTTCGAGAAAGGCTCCACGGATCGGGACCCGCAGTGGACGCTCTTCCTGAACGAGGCAGAACTGACGTGCCTTGAGGGGATGTGCCGCAGCGACCTTGGCCAACACGGACCGGCCGTTGGCCTGCTGGACCGTTCCGCTCAGATGCAGGACACCGCGCACGACCGCAACCGCGGTATGTGCCTGGTTCGGCTGTCGAGCGCCGCCCTGTCAGCCGGCGATCTGGATCACTCCGTTGAGGCGGCCGACCAATCCGTTCGGATGATCGGCAACGGCATGGCATCCGCCCGGAACAAACGGGTCCTGCTCGCTGTCGCCGGTGGTCTGCGGTCCTACGAGGACGAGCCGCGGGCCCGTGAGACGGTGGAACGCATCACCGCCTGTGCGGCCTGACCAACCAGCGAGGAGCCCCCGTGTCACTGACCGACCTTCACCTTGAACGGCACACCGCAGCCGGCACCGCCAAGCTGCTTCCGGATCTGATCGCGGTGTACGCCCAGGTCTATGACGTGCCGCCCTACCAGGGGGATCCGTTCTTCACGCCGGAGGCCTTTCAGGAACGGTTGCTCGGTGCCATGGAGATGCCAGGGTTCGAGTGTGTCACGGCCCGGGACGGCGGCGTGCTGATCGGGTACCTGCACGGTGTCACCCTGCCCGAGGACCGCACCTGGTGGCTGTCCGTCGGCGAGCAGCGGCCGGACGACGTCCTGAAGGCTTCGCAGGCCGGGGACGTCTTCTGGTTGCGCGAGTTGATGGTGCTGCCGATCCACACCAACAAGGGTGTTGGTCGGCGGCTTCACGACGAGGCTGTGATCGGTCGGGGGCAGCAGTGGACGACGTTGACGTGCATCCCTACCAACCAGCCGGCGCACGACGCGTACCTGCGTTGGGGGTACAAGATCATCGGGCAGATCAAGCACGCTCCGGACTCCCCGGTGTACAACGCCATGGTCCTGCCTGTCACCGCGTTGCTACGGTGACAGGCCCTGGAGCTACTCTCCCGGGATGACGATCGAAACGGCAAAGCTGGGCGCTGGCCACTGCTCGCTTTGCTCTGGCTCAACTCGATCAGGACGAGATCGGGCGGGCCTGCGAGACCGTCACCGGCGTCGACGTTCTGATGGGGCCGAGGCCGAGTGGATGCTGAGTTCCCGGGGAGGCGTTCCGGGCGCGGTCCGCGCGGTGAGCTCAGGCGTGATCGGTGGGGGGACCCGCTGCTCTTCCGCGTCCCCTTCCCGGAGGGCGTCCGGGGAGGGGGTTGGAGCCCGGGGTGTGCAGCACCGTGGGAGGCTGCACACCCCGG
>NZ_JAQYWW010000937.1:0-8236 GCF_036322525.1 Streptomyces sp. BE20
ACTCCCTCAAAGGCGAGTCCTACCGCATGCGCGGCCGCGAACTCGGCCGCACCCCGACCACCAACAACGACTGAACACGACCGCACAATGGCCCACGATTGAACCGATCAGACCGGCCCGATTTCAGCCGTTGCCGACACGGAGATCTGCTGTCCCCGCGCCTGCGGGGAGGACACGATCACCGGCAAGGGGGCTGACGATGTGGCCGGCTGACCCCCGCTGGCGCGGGGAGGACGAGCCTTCCTGCTGAGTGAACTCCATCTGCTGTGGCTGACCCCCGCGGACGCGGGGAGCAGGCGGTCGTCGACGGCGACGACCGCGGAATCCTGGGATCACCCCCGCGGACGCGGGGAGCAGCCCTTCTCTGTCGTCACATCAAGCTGAGTGCCGGGATCACCCCCGCGGACGCGGGGAGCAGCGCGACCACGATCTTGTGCTGAGGCATGAGGCGGGATCACCCCCGCGGACGCGGGGAGCAGCGCATATCGCCGACACCCGCCGAAGACGGGTCGGGATCACCCCCGCGGACGCGGGGAGCAGCCACCGGCAGCGCGTTGGGCAGGTGCAACCCGGGGATCACCCCCGCGGACGCGGGGAGCAGCTCTACGACGTCACCCGCCTCGCGTGCAACCAGGGATCACCCCCGCGGACGCGGGGAGCAGTGGCTGAGCCCGCGTCAAGGCACTGGCCTGCCGGGATCACCCCCGCGGACGCGGGGAGCAGCAGACGTTCCACATGGCTTCGGCGCTGACTCCGGGATCACCCCCGCGGACGCGGGGAGCAGCCGCCGAACGGGTTGATAACGACCCGCTGAACGGGATCACCCCCGCGGACGCGGGGAGCAGGCCGGGTCCGAAACGCGGGCCCTCGCCTACGGGGGATCACCCCCGCGGACGCGGGGAGCAGCGGTGACCGGGTGTGGGGGGTGGCGCCGCAGCGGGATCACCCCCGCGGACGCGGGGAGCAGAAACGGCTAGCTACTGGGAGAGGTGGCGGCCGGGGATCACCCCCGCGGACGCGGGGAGCAGTGCTGGCCGCCGCAGGGGCCGCACAGGCCGTCGCCCCGGCCGGGGCGGGCGGAGGGATCACCCCCGCGGACGCGGGGAGCAGCCGACGAGGCCTCGCCCAGGCCCTCACATTCCGGGATCACCCCCGCGGACGCGGGGAGCAGCCGATGAGCGCCCGCAGCGTCCGCGTCGTCTCGGGATCACCCCCGCGGACGCGGGGAGCAGCGGGAGACCGGCTCCGGGGCGGGGAGGTGACGGGGATCACCCCCGCGGACGCGGGGAGCAGAAGGATCAGGCGGGCGACCTTGCGGGCGGCCCGGGATCACCCCCGCGGACGCGGGGAGCAGAAGGATCAGGCGGGCGACCTTGCGGGCGGCCCGGGATCACCCCCGCGGACGCGGGGAGCAGAGGGCGTCATCAGAGAGGGCTCCCGTCCACCCGGGATCACCCCCGCGGACGCGGGGAGCAGCGGAAACGCGTGGCGGCAGAGGCGCGCGGACCGGGATCACCCCCG
Source organism: Streptomyces sp. BE20 (assembly GCF_036322525.1). NCBI lineage: Bacteria > Bacillati > Actinomycetota > Actinomycetes > Kitasatosporales > Streptomycetaceae > Streptomyces > Streptomyces sp. BE20. The sequence continues at coordinate 1,522 of NZ_JAQYWW010000937.1, forward strand.
CGGACGCGGGGAGCAGGCGTGGATCAGGTGGCTGGCCATCTCGTCGCGGGGATCACCCCCGCGGACGCGGGGAGCAGGTCCGGGAGGAGGCGGCCTCCGCCCGTCAGGAGGGATCACCCCCGCGGACGCGGGGAGCAGCGGACGGACGGAAGGTTCGTCCCCAGTCTCTTGGGATCACCCCCGCGGACGCGGGGAGCAGTCCGCCACCAACCCCGACGAACGCGAGCAGCTGGGATCACCCCCGCGGACGCGGGGAGCAGCGCCGCCCAGTTCGAGCGCGCGGCCAGGGCCCGGGATCACCCCCGCGGACGCGGGGAGCAGGCTGAACGTCTTGAACGATCAAGCGGACTGGTGGGATCACCCCCGCGGACGCGGGGAGCAGATCGTCTCCTCGGCGGGCTACAGCGAGCAGACGGGATCACCCCCGCGGACGCGGGGAGCAGCCAGCGCACAGCCGGATCGCCGTACCCGTCCTGGGATCACCCCCGCGGACGCGGGGAGCAGCCGCGGAACTCGGTCACCCGGCCCCACCCGGCGGGATCACCCCCGCGGACGCGGGGAGCAGTCCTCCCAGATCACGACCACGTCCGTCAGCTGGGGATCACCCCCGCGGACGCGGGGAGCAGCGGCCCCTAAATTCCCCCCAAATGATCATGGGGGGATCACCCCCGCGGACGCGGGGAGCAGACCTACGTGCCGTGGGAGCCCACCGGCGACCCGGGATCACCCCCGCGGACGCGGGGAGCAGCCGTCATTCCCCCCGTGCCCGCCCGGTGGGAGCCGGGATCACCCCCGCGGACGCGGGGAGCAGAAACGGCTAGCTGCTGGGAGGGGTGGCGGCCGGGGATCACCCCCGCGGACGCGGGGAGCAGGGCGACTGCGCGCCGCCGGGTACGACGTCGTGGGGATCACCCCCGCGGACGCGGGGAGCAGAGTTCATGACCTGCGGGTCTATTCGGCGAGAACACGGAAATCTGCAACTTCCAGAGATTCGGGCATTTCAGGCACTCCCGCAAGCATCCCCAGAACACAGCGCACGTCATGCAAGCCGAACTGATCCTGTGTCTGGCCCCCGCATTCGCGGGGTCACTGGCATGTCGAGCGCTACGATCCGGCCCGCTCTGTGGAGATGTCAAGGAGCAGCGTCCATCGTGGCAGACGGTGACGACGCCGTGGTGCGCTTCCGCGGTTGGGTCGCCCCGCGCCTGCGGGGAGGACAGGCGAGGCCGACAGTGCGGGTGTGCATGGCCCCTGGGACTGTGCAGCGCGGTCGGACCGTATCGGCCCTGGACCCACTCCGGTGGGTCATCGACGGATCCTGCCAACTCGCCACCTTGTGGCCTCCGGTGAGGTCATGCTGGTAGTCCACGATTCGAGAGGGGCGCGTCATGGAACTCAAGTTCCTCGGTTCGACCAGCGAGCACGGCGACTGTCCGACCCTGTACGAGACGGAGACGGGCGACATCGTCGTTCAGGGCGACGAGCTGACCGACCCGGACGGCATCGCCCAGTTGCTCCACCTGAAGGCAGGCGAGACGGCGGTCGTGATCCCGCGGGCGCTGCTGACCCGGTTCGCGCCGAAGGAGTAGGTCGGCTGTGCCCGAGATCATTCCCTTCGCCGAAGCGGCGCCGCACCTGTTCGAGACGTTCGCACACACCGCGTTCCGTCTGGAGACGCGCCGCGGCTACGCCTCGGACCGTGCCGGAGCGCGGTACCAGGCGTTCATGGCCGGCGTGATGCCGCAGTACGAGCCGGAGGTCGCCTGGAACGTCGATGTCCGAGCAGCAGTCGCGGCCGGGCGACGGTTTGAACGTGTTCGCATCGTCGACGACCCGCCCACCGACGGGCAGCGATTTCTCCTCGCGTCCGGACCGGGCAATGTCGAGGCCGGCGAGGACATCCGCAACCTCTGGCGCGCCGACGCCGACCGGCTCGATCTACCCGCCTTCGACTTCTGGTTGTTCGACAGCTCGATCCTCGCGAGGTTCCACTTCGACGACGACGACCGGACGCTGGGCGTCGAGCTGACCACCGACCTGGCCGAAGTACTCCGGGCCTGCCAGGCTCGTGATGCGTCGTGGCACTACGCGGTCCCCACCGTCGAGTTCGCCGCGGCGGTAGCGTCCGGCGTGTGAGTACCGATCATCAGCAGGGCCGGGTGGCCCTCGGCGCGCGCCTTCGCGAGCTGCGCACCGAGGCGGACCTCTCCGGCCGGGCCCTCGCCGGACAGCTCGGCTGGGTGCAGTCGAAGGTGTCGAAGTTGGAGACCGGCCGGCAGACGCCGAGTCCGGCGGACCTGCAGGCATGGGCGTCGGCGACCGGCAGGCCCGGGGTGACGGCCGAGCTGCAGGCCCGGCTGCGGGGCCTGGAAACGCAGTACCGGTCGTGGAACCGCCAGCTCGCCGGCGGGCATCGGGAGCGTCAGGAAGCCGCAGTTCTGGAGACGCGCCGGACGGACGTGATCAGGGCGTTCGAGTCGGCCAGGATCCCCGGCATGCTCCAGACGTCCGAGTACGCGCGGCACATGCTGACGGCGGGCGCCGACTTCATCGGCTCCCCCTGGGACACCGAGGACGCCGTCCGGGCGCGCATACGCCGTCAGGAAGCACTCTACGAGCCGAGCCGCCGCTTCCGGTTCCTCCTCTGGGAAGCCGCGCTGTACGTGACCGTCGGAACCACCGAGGTGATGATCGCCCAGCTGGACCGCCTCGTCGGCCTTCTCGGCCTCGACACTGTCGACCTCAGCATCATCCCGCTCGGCAGCGCACCACGCCGCACCCCGGCGCACGGGTTCTGGTATCTACGACGACCGCCTCGTGATCGTCGAGACGATCAATGCCGAACTGTGGCTGGACAGCCCCGCCGACGTCGCCATCTACGCCAGGGCCTGGGACTGGCTCGCCGAGAGTGCTGCAACCGACCACCAGGCGCACCGACTCATCGGCCGTGCCCGGGCCTCGCTCACGGCTCGCTGAGGATCACCGAGCACGATCCGTTGCGATCGGAGAATCATCGAGGATCACGGCCCGGTCCGAGAATCACCGCGTCCTACCGTGCTGGGTGCGGCAGACCGGACCGCCTGTCCGGCGCTCCGTCTGCCGGTAGCCCATGCACGGCCGAGGAGGACGAGTGGGCTGGACCGCAGACGAGGACTGGACCGTCAGCGTGGACGGACTTCTGGAGGCGACGGCCCTGCCGCCGACGGCGGCCCTGACCCCCGCGGGCGCGGGGAGGACGGTCTTCGCGATGGTCACAGGGGCACGTCCTTCGGCCGACCCCCGCGGGCGCGGGGAGGACGCGACCTCCTTGTCCCAGGAGACGCGGTAGTAGGGCTGACCCCCGCGGGTGCGGGGAGGACTTGGCGTCCATGGACATCTGGAGCTGCGTGTTCGGCTGACCCCCGCGGGTGCGGGGAGGACAAGGCGGGGCGCCCTGGTCAAGCGCGTTGAGCCGGCTGTATGAGCACGCGTTCGGGTGCGGTGCCCCGAGTACGGCGTGCCAGGGAAGGTGAAGGGGGGTGGGATCGAGCGTCTACTCCGATTCCCGAGGCGTACCAGAGGGACCGTCCAGCCACCCCCCTTTGCCCCAGGCCGCCCATGGTGTCGGCAACGGCTGAAATCGGGTTCTGGATCACTTTCCGGGCTCTGTCGCTGATTGAGGGGTCTTGGCTGGCTGATCATGGTGATAGGAGGATGCGGCGGCGTAGGAGGTCGAAGTTGGCCCGCCCGTACATCTGGCGCTTGAGCAGCTTGATCCTGGTCACGTTGCCCTCTACTGCTCCCGAGGTGAGTGTGGTGTTCAGGGCCGCGAGAACGGCGGCGTGGTCGCGTCGGATGCCGCCGGCCAGGCTGCGGAGTTCGGGTTGCCCGTCGAGGCGGACGTCGGCGAGCCAGACATCGAGGGCCAGGTGCTCGCTGCGGCGTTCGCGGACCATGGTCGCCAGGCGCCGGGCATACTGGGTAGTCGTGGCCAGGGCCGGGCTGCGTTCGCACAGCTCGTCGAGGCACTTGCGTTCGGTATCGTCGAGCCGCTCGGGTCGGCGCATGATCCAGTCGGTGACGCGGCGGACAGTCAGGTACGGAGCAGGGTGTCCCGGCACGTGGTCATGGCCGGACGCCCGGAGATCCGGGCTCCGGCCCGGCCGCCCAAGAACAGGGCGATGTCGGTGAGCTGAGCGGTGAGCGCGGTCGTGCGACGCGCGTGGCGGGACGTCAAAGCCGGGATCTGCTCGGCGAACGTCCGCCGGTCGCACTGGTCGTTGCCGCATACGAGACGACGCGCCCTCAGGTCCAGCCGAACCCGCCGACCCGCGACCGGACGGTCCGCAAGACGCCGCCGGTATTAGCAGTGCAGCCGCGATGATTTTCGCTCGCACCCCGGGCAGACGGCCGACGCCGCCACCGACCGCACGGCGAGACGAACCTCGCTATCCCCAAGAACCATCTCCTCGACCTCCACGCCGATCCCCGGGAAGAGAAGGTCCGCCACACGCACCGAATCCATCACGCCGAGGTCATGCCCACCGCCCGATCACGGTCGGCACGGACCCCTCAATCGGCGACAGAGCCCGGAAAGTGATCCAGAACCTCGTTTCACCCGTTGCCGACAACACCCGGCTGGACCGCCCGCGGCCCGCCGCCCTCGGCTGACCCCCGCGGGCGCGGGGAGGACGCCCCCGGAGAGTCTCCCGGGGGCCGTGTGTGTCGCTGACCCCCGCGGGCGCGGGGAGGACTGGTCGTCGGTCACGGTGTAGGCGTCGGCGAGCGGCTGACCCCCGCGGGCGCGGGGAGGACCGGATCAGGACGTCGCGTTCACGGACCGCGGTCGGCTGACCCCCGCGGGCGCGGGGAGGACCGCTCCGTTCGCCCCGTCTCCGAGTTGACCACCGGCTGACCCCCGCGGGCACGGGGAGGACCTCGCCAAGCGCGGCCGCGGCATCGGCCTGTCCGGCTGACCCCCGCGGGCGCGGGGAGGACCTCCCGGCCCCGGGTAACCGAGTCCGGCGGGACGGCTGACCCCCGCGGGCGCGGGGAGGACGCGACCCTGTTCTACTCCGTCGAACCAGAGGCCGGCTGACCCCCGCGGGCGCGGGGAGGACTGGGACTCGGGCGTCACGGTGCGGGTCGTCGGCGGCTGACCCCCGCGGGCGCGGGGAGGACACGAACAGGCCGATGAGCACGCCGACGGCCATCGGCTGACCCCCGCGGGCGCGGGGAGGACTTCGAGACCTCCCGCGCCGCCGTGGTCCGCCGCGGCTGACCCCCGCGGGCGCGGGGAGGACGCGCGCCGCTTCGCCGACTCCTCCTCGAACACCGGCTGACCCCCGCGGGCGCGGGGAGGACTCGTCGGGCAGCGGTGCCCAGTCCGCCAGCGCCGGCTGACCCCCGCGGGCGCGGGGAGGACTTCAGGGCGCCGGCGTTCACGGTGAAGCTCTGCGGCTGACCCCCGCGGGCGCGGGGAGGACTTCAGGGCGCCGGCGTTCACGGTGAAGCTCTGCGGCTGACCCCCGCGGGCGCGGGGAGGACCGCAAGAACGGCACCCAACCCCCCGTCCAGACCGGCTGACCCCCGCGGGCGCGGGGAGGACCGGACCTGGGAGAGCCGCGACGCGGCGGACAACGGCTGCCCCCCGCGGGCGCGGGGAGGACAGGAAAGGGTCAATCAAGATCGATGCGGTGCTCGGCTGACCCCCGCGGGCGCGGGGAGGACGACCGGGCGCCGAAATATATCAAGGAGGATTACGGCTGACCCCCGCGGGCGCGGGGAGGACTCCGTCGACTGCGGCCCGTCCAAGTACCGGACCGGCTGACCCCCGCGGGCGCGGGGAGGACCACCCCGCCATCGCCTACAGTGCCGCCGGCGTCGGCTGACCCCCGCGGGCGCGGGGAGGACCGGAAAATCTGGTAGTGCCGAGGGTTGTCGATCGGCTGACCCCCGCGGGCGCGGGGAGGACCTCGTTGCGCCGACTCCGACTGATCCGCCGGCCGGCTGACCCCCGCGGGCGCGGGGAGGACATGGTGTGTCTCCCCTTTTCCCAGGTCACGAGCGGCTGACCCCCGCGGGCGCGGGGAGGACGGATCGCCTCCTTGGCGTCGGCGGGGTGGGCCTGGCTGACCCCCGCGGGCGCGGGGAGGACCCTTCGCGACCTGCACCGTTCTCGCGACTTTGCCACTTCTTGACCGACCTTCAAGGAGCACATTCGGGCTGGCCTGTTGAGGTATCAAGGAGCAGTACTCATCGTGGCAGACACCGGCCACAGTCCGTGCGGAAGGGACGGCTACGAATCCGATTGGGACGGCCTGGAAGACGGCCGACCCCTGCGGGCGCGGGGAGGACTGTTGCCGTATCAAGCAGCGTCAGGCGAGTGAGCTGTCGCTCTCCGCGCTGTCGAACCCGCTGGCGGAGGTGAGACCCTCGACGAAGGACCGGAAGTCCGGAGCGAGGACCAGCTCCGAGTTGTCATCCGCGTCGAACCAGGTGACGGAGGGTTCCCTGTGCCGGCCGCAGGCGCGGTAGTCGAGTCCGATCCAGCACGGCCCGTCGCCCGAGAGCAGCACCACAGGGGCGGGAAGGATCCACTCCTCGACCAGGTACGGGCTGTCGAACAGGGAGATCGTCCGCTCGCGGTGGCCGATGCCAAGCACACTGTCGAAGGGGACGTGGTCGGCACTCCACGAGGTCGGCCCGCTCGTGGGGAAGGCATTGCGGCCGCTCG
>NZ_JAQYWW010000938.1:0-390 GCF_036322525.1 Streptomyces sp. BE20
CGCCACGCTCGCCAGAGGCGAGGACCGGCGGCGGGCGCTCACCGTCGCCGTCCAGGAGCGCCTGCTGACGGTCGTCTTCGCCCCGACCGGCACCCCGGCGGCCTCCCGGATCGACCTGGAGTCTCTGCCGTACGATCGTGTCCCCGCCCTGGTGCGGGAGGCCACGACCACGCTGGGCGTCGGCACCCTGAGCACCTGGCAGCTCACCGCCGACCGTCTGACCGGCACGGTCGTCCTCAGGGTCTCCGTGGACATGGCCGTCAATGTGGTGGGTGTGCTGGTCGTGGTGGCGGCGGCCGTGGTGGGGGTGGTCGCGCTGTGACCCGGGAGCCGGTTATCGTCCCGCCATGGAGCCGCTGACGTTCGACTACGAGAGCCTGCATCTGCGCG
>NZ_JAQYWW010000939.1:0-324404 GCF_036322525.1 Streptomyces sp. BE20
GGAGGTGGGGGCGGCCGGTGCCGAGGTAGAGCATGGCGCCGGGGTCGAGGCGGACGCCGTCGACCTCGGTGTGGCCGGACATGGTGAGGACGGCGTACTCGAAGTCGGGTTCGAGGGGGAGGCGGTGGTGGGCGCCCCGGGCGAGGGTGAGGTCGGCGCCGACGAGGGGGGTGTGGGTGGTGCCGGGGGAGGTGGCGGTGTCGAGGGTGCCGAGGATGACGGTGGCGTCGAGGCCGGGGGCGGTGACGTGGGGGAGGTCGGGGTGGTGTTCGAAGGCGGGGTCGGTGTGGCGGTGGGTGTCGGGGAGGGCGACCCAGAGTTGGGCGCCGTGCAGGAGGCGGGCGTGCGGGCGGGGGGATTCCTCGGAGTGGGAGATGGCGCGGCCGGAGGTCATCAGGCCGAGTTCGCGGGGGCGGACGGTGGCCAGGCTGCCGAGGCTGTCGCGGTGCAGGACCTCGCCCTGGTGGAGCCAGCTGACGGTCTGCAGGCCCATGTGCGGGTGCGGCGGCACCTGCATGCCGGGCTCCTCCGCGATGTCGTCCGGCCCGTAGTGGTCGACGAAGCACCACGCACCGACCATCCGGCGCCCGAGGCTGGGCAGCAGCCGGCGCACCACGGTGCTGCCGCCGAGCGCGGTCTCGCGCGGGGCCAGCAGTTCGTGGACCGGGCCGCCGGGGGTGGACTCGCGCCCGCCCCGGACCGCGGGCGCGGGCGCGGACGATGGGGCGGCGGGGTCGCGGACGGGTTCAGCCATGGTGGGCCGTACTCCCTGGGTCGGGGCGCGGGAGGCGCCGGGGGTCGGACGGTGCCGAGGGCTCGGCGCTCGGTCAGTGCCGGGCGGCGGGCACGATGGGGGTGCCGGCGGAGACCGCGCGGGTGACGGGCGTCCGGTCGGCGATGTCGAGCAGCCGGGCACGCTGGGCGTCGTCGAGGTCGCCGACGAGGTCGATGCGCCGGGTGATGCGGACCGCCTTCTCGGGGCCCTTCTCGTAGCCGAGGTGCACGCGGACGGTCTTCAGCGGCCAGTCCTTGCGCTGGGCGTACATCCGCAGGGTGATCGCGGTGCAGGAGCCGAGGGCGGAGAGGAGCAGGCCGACGGGGGTGGTGGCGGTGTCGGCGCCGCCGGCCGACTCCGGTTCGTCGGCGGACAGGCGGTGGCGGCCGGAGCGGATGTCGACCCGGTAGTCGTCGCCGGTGCTGGTGGCCACGGCGGCGGCGGACCGGACGAACTCACCCGCGGTGGCGTCCGGGGTGCCGGCGGCCGGTGCGGCGGTCACAGGCCGAACCGCTCGTGCTGGGCGGACGGCACCAGGTCGGTGTACTCCGGGTGCTTGCCCAGCCAGCCGCGGATGAAGGGGCAGTACGGGAGCACGGCCAGCTCCCGGGCCCGGGCGTCGTCGAGGGCCGCGCGGGCGAGGGCACCGGCGAGGCCACGGCCGCCGAACCGCTCGTCGATCTCCGTGTGGATGAAGGCGATCTCGCCCTCGTAGCGGTGGTACTCGGCGAAGCCGGCGAGTTCGCCGTCGGCGGTGATTTCGTAGCGGGACTTCTCGGGGTTGTCGGCGACACTGGTGGTCGACATCGTTCCTCCTGGGCTCGCTCAGTGGTCGATGCATCTAATTTATCATTCAACTAATAGTGGATCAACACCCTTGGGTAGCGGCAACGGCAACGGCAACGGCCGGCCACCGCGGGGGTCCGGTGGCCGGCCGTCCGCCGGCGCGAGCCGGCGGTTCCGGGAGGCAGATCGGGATCTGCCGTCGTCGGGCGGTCGCCCGGTCAGGTGGGTCGCCCGGTCAGGTGGGTCGCCCGGTCAGGTGGATCGCCCGGTCAGGTGGATCGGGTGGGTCGGGTCAGCAGGACCCGGCCGGGCGGTCGCGGACCACCAGGTCGGTACGGCCCGCCGAGCCGTCCAGCCAGACCACCCGGGTGCCCTGGTCGGCGGCCGGCAGGTACTGGCCGCCCCGGTTGCAGGAGACCCGCTGCGGGGTGCCGCCGGTGATCGGGATCTGCCAGATCTTGGACAGCGCGGCGTTGGACCAGCCACCGGCCGGCCGGTCGCCGTCCCGGTACCCGAAGGTGACGGCGCGGTCGGAGGCGGTGATGGTGGGGCGCAGCTTCGCGTACGTCGAGTCGCCGGGGAGCAGCTCCGTCACGCCGGATCCGTCCGGCGCACCGGACCGGATCGAGCTGCGCCCGGTCCGGTCGGCGGGGGTCTCGACCCAGAGCACCCGCCCGCCCGCGAGCACGGTGGAGGAGACCGACGCCCCGCCGGCGGCGGGGTACCGGGCCACGACCTTGCCCTCGGCGACCGAGTACACGGTGGCCGCCGAGGAGCGGGTCTCACCGGTCGTCCAGTCCTCGCTCCAGCCGAGCAGGCCGTCCTTGAGACTGAGTGCGGTCACGTCGTGGTCGTCCGCCACGGGGAGTTCCACGGCGGGGGCCCCGTCGCGGTGGAGCTGGATCCACGTCCGGCCGGACCCGAAGTCGTTCACCCGGAAGGCGACGGTCCCGCCGGAGACCTGGACCTCGGAGATGTACTGGTTGGCGCCGCGGTGGACGCTGCGGAGCTCGCCGCCGTTCAGCGGGCGGGCGAAGACCTCCATCCCCCAACTGCCCTGCGCGTCGGCCCCCATGGAGGCCCAGGCGGCGGAGGTGCCGTCGGTGGCGGGCCAGCCGTGCGAACGGCCGTCGGCCGGGCTGATCCTGGTCGGCGTACCGCCGCCGGTGACGGCGCCGGTGAAGACCGAGAGGGAGCCCTTGCCGCCCTTCTCGGCGGTGGCCGCCACCCAGCGGCCCTTGGCCGCGGCGGGGGCGATGCTCACAGTGGAGGCGTCGCGGAGCAGCACCCGGCTGTCCAGGCCGATCCGCTGCTGCCAGCCGGCCCGGATCCCGTGTGCGTCGAAGGCGTTGGCCACGGTGCGGAGTTGGACCCGGCTGAGGCCGAGGGCCCGGCCGGCGGCGAGCACCGCGTTGCGGCCGTCCACGAAGTCGTCGACCGGGGTGAGGTACTCGGCGAGCGCGCGGTAGACCAGCCGGTCGGCGGTGAGCGGGTCGAGGGTGCGCCGGATGTCCCACAGCGCGCCGGAGAAGATGGTGGAGTTGAGGTGGACGCCGCCGCTGTCGAGGGACGGCGAGACGCCGAGGTAGTCGTCGACGGTGGTCCGGTGGTCGTCCATCCGGCGGTCCGCGCAGTCCTCGGGCGTGCCGGTCAGGCAGAGGCTCTCGCCGAGGAGCGCGGCGCGCGGGTCGTTCATCGCCGTCCCGCGCGTGGTCACCTCGATGGCGTTGCCGAAGTAGTCGGCGAGCGCCTCGTTCATCGCGCCGGACTGGCCGAGGTAGACGAGGTTCGCGGTGTTCCCGATGACGCCGTGGGTCATCTCGTGGCCGGCCACGTCGAGCGCCACGGAGAACGGGTGGCGCTTGTCGCTGGCAGCGCCGTAGAGCATCTTCGAGCCGTCCCAGTAGGCGTTCACCATGGGCTTGCCGCCGGAGGTCAGATTGACGACGGAGGTGATCGCGCCGCCCTTGCCGTCCAGGCCCTCCCGGCCGAGCCGGTCACGGTAGAAGTCGTACACCGCGCCCGCGTTGAGATGGGCGTCGGTGGCGCCGCTGGTGCCGGTGCCGGCCGGGAAGTCCGGCGTCGGGGAGACCGGCGGGAGGACGCCTGCGGGGATGCCTCCGTTGAAGTCGAACTCGTCGCGCGCGGCCGCGTCGTAGGTGGTGAGCGAGGCGGACCGGGTGACGTCGACGAGCTGGTAACTCCCGTCCGGGAGGCGGACGATGTTGACCTTGGCGGAGCGGCCGAGGACGTCCGGGGCGGTGCCGGTGGCGGCCTCGGGGGAGGTCGCCGGGGCGCCGGGCGTGCTCTCCGCCCGGGCGGCGGCGCCGCCCGCCGGGTACGGGGAGCGGGCGTCGTGGGCGAGGGCGATCACGCCGGCGGTGGCGTCCACGTAGACCTCGCGGGCCGGGCGGCCTGCGGCGTCCGGTCCGGCGCCGCGCACCGTGAAGTGCCGTGCCAGGCGGCCGGTGTCGCCGGGCAGGATCACCAGGCCGCGGTCCTCCGCGGTGGCTCCGGCCCGGGCGCCCGGGTCGTCGACCGAGGTGAGGGCCAGCTCGCGCAGCACCGCGTCCGGGACGGTGGCGGCGGTCGGCGCGGACAGGCCGGTGAAGTACTTCCCGCCGACCGACTCGACCCGCTGCCCGGCTCCGTCGCCGGTGAGGTGCACCAGGTACTGCCCGCCGAGCACCGGGACTCCCCCGTACCGCTGCTCGAACCTGACGGTGCGCCGGCCGTCGGAGGCCCGCTCGGTGCCGAGTTCGGCCAGCTGGGCGGGGTCCACGCGGTAGCGGTCCGGGTGGGCGGCGAGGTGGGCCAGTGCCGCGCCGGCCGGGTCGGCGCCGACGGCGGGCTCGGACAGGCCGGTGACGAGCTGGGGCGCGGCGGTGTCCCGACCGGCGACCAGGCCGGGCACGGGGTCGGGTTCGGCGGCCGGTCCGGCGAACGCCGGTGGGACGCCGAGCCCCAGGCCGAGCACGACGGCGGTGCCGACGCCGAGCACCTTGGGCATGCGGGAACGGTGGAGCACTACGGATCCTCCCCTGGACCACGATTCAGTGGAAACGGCCGGCGGGAGACGGGCCCGCACGCCGGCTCACGCCCGGCCGACAGGCTGCCGGGAGGGCGAAACGGGGCGGGCCGGCGCGATGCAGCACCAGGCGCATCGGATCTTCCAACCCCCGACGGCCCGCCGTGCACTGACCATAGGACATCGGGCGTCATATGTCGACGACTGACCTATCGGGGGTCGTTCGGGCCCGAGACGCGGCACGGCCCGGTGCGCGGTCGTGCCGCGCACCGGGCCGTGTTCCACAGGGGGCCGGAGGTTCGGCCGTACCGGCCGGGAGTCTCGGGACCGGCCGGTACGGCCGGATACCGCCGGGCCGGCCCCGGTCAGGATCGGTCAGAGGTGCTCAGGAGGGGCGGAGGAGTTGCGGAGAAGCTCAGGACCGGCCCGCGGCCGGCCACTGGGCGACCGGACGGAGACCCTCGATCACCGGGGTGACGGTGGTGCCGGCCGGCACGAAGGAGTCGAAGTCGATCCGCGGGTCGCCGACGTCGACCGTCACCAGCAGCAGGTACCGGTTCAACCGGGTGGTCACGTCCGCACCGAGGAGCTCGACCTTCTCGACGTTGCCGGAGTGGCTGATCGGCCGGTCCGGCAGAGCGGCCAGGTAGGGCGAGACCGCGTCCACGAAAGCCTGTCGCGCGCGGATCTCCTCCTCGATCTGCTCGGGGGTGACCTCGGCCCCGTCCTCCCCGGTCTCGATGCCGGTCGGGGGCGCGTCGATACGGAACACTGTGATCATCTTCTGGAACTCCGGATCCTCGGGGCGGCCGCCGCGCGGGAGCCGCCCCACCGGCGGCACCCCGATGCGTGGACGGACGGCTGGGACCGGGAGGCGTCGGACCTGCCGCCGCGGCCTGTCCGGCATGCTGACGCACCGCCCCGGATCCGGCGGGCACGGCGCGCCAGGCGGGCGGAGGAGTCGACCCCAAGGAACCACCGCGGTCCGCCCCGACGGCCCCCGCCCCGAGCCCCGGGCGTCCGGGGGACGGCGGACAGGGGACGGGGGACGGGGGACGGGGGAACCGGGAGCAGCCGGACGAAGCTGCCGGCGGGTTGCCCCGAGCCCCCTGCCCCGAGCCCCCTGCCCCGGCGCCAGGCCGGAACCGAGGCCGGCACCGGGACCGGAGGCGGAGCCACGCCCGGACGCCCACGTCACAAGGCGGACGGGGAGGAGGATCAGCGCTCGGCGAGGGCCTCGCGCAGGGTGGCCACGGCGAGCGCGATCGCCGCCTCGGCGGCGTGCGTCCCGCGCAGCGCGTCGAGCATCACGAAGTCGTGGATGATGCCCTGGAAGCGGACGGCGGTCACCGGCACGCCCGCCGCGCGCAGCTTGTTGGCGTAGGCCTCGCCCTCGTCGCGCAGGACGTCCGCCTCGCCGGTGACGACCAGGGCCGGCGGCAGGTCCGCGAGCTGTTCGAGGGTGGCGCGCAGCGGCGAGGCGGTGATCTCGGCGCGCTGGGCCTCGTCGGTCGTGTACTGGTCCCAGAACCACTGCATGCCGTCGCGCCGCAGGAAGTAGCCCTCGGCGAACTGGTGGTAGGAGGCGGTGTCGAAGGCCGCGTCGGTGACCGGGTAGAAGAGCACCTGGTGGACCAGCGGCAGCCCGCCGCGCTCCTTGGCGAGCAGGGTGAGGGCGGCGCTCATGTTGCCGCCGACCGAGTCGCCGGCGACGGCGATCCGGGTGGCGTCCAGGCCCTTGGCCGCGCCCTCGGTGACGACCCAGCGGGCGACGGTCCAGCTCTGTTCGAGGGCGACGGGGTAACGGTGCTCCGGGGCCCGGTCGTACTCCGGGAAGACCACGGCCGCGCCGGTGCCGACGGCCAGTTCGCGGACCAGCCGGTCGTGGGTGTGGGCGTTGCCGAAGACCCAGCCGGCGCCGTGGACGTAGAGGACGACGGGCAGTTCGCCCACCGCACCGGCCGGGCGGACGATCCGCGCCCGGACCTCGCCGGTCGGGCCGCCCGGTACGGTCACCCACTCGTCGTCCACGTCCGGGCGGGCGCTCCCGCCGGACTGGACCTCGTCGACGGCGGCCCGGCCCTCCTCGGGCGGCAGCTGGAAGAGGAACGGGGGCTTGGCGGTGTCCGCGGCGAACGCCGCGGCGGCGGGTTCCAGGACGGGGGTGACGGGGGCGGAATCGGTCATGGTGCGGCCTCTTCGGTGCGGGGGGATCGGTGCGCCGACCTCGGCGGGAGGCGGCACAACCGACCGTAGGCCAGGGGTCCCCGACCGGCTTCGCCCGGCGCGCACGGCGCTTGACGGTCCGTGCACACCGGCCCCGAACGGAGTCAGGAGCCGCGCCCCGCCCCGGAACAGCGGCCCGCCCGCCGGCCTCACCGACGGACCCGCCGCTCCCCCGGCGCCGCGGCCCGCTGTGCGTCACGGGCGTGCGTCACGCCCGCGGTGACACCGCCGCTCTCACGGTCGCACGAACGGGTGAGCTGCGTTGACACGGGGCCGAAACGGGTTCTCGGGGCACCTCAGGAATGCATGCTTCAGACGCCGTCGCCCGTACAGGGGCCCGGCCGGCGCGCGGGTCGCGCCGCAGGATGCGACGAGGGATCGGCACTGATGGCAACAGGCACTGTGAAGTGGTTCAACGGCGAGAAGGGCTTCGGTTTCATCGCGCAGGACGACGGCGGCCCGGACGTGTTCGTCCACTTCTCCGCGATCCAGACCACGGGCTTCAAGGAGCTGGCCGAGGGGGCCCGGGTCGAATACGACGTCACCCAGGGGCCCAAGGGGCCGCAGGCGGAGCAGGTCGTGCCGATCCCCTAGCGGGTCGCTCGGCATCCGGCCGCGAACGGCCGGTCGACGGCACCACCCGTCCGGGAGCTCCCCCGGACGCCCGCGCGGCCCTCACGCGATCCCGATCCCGATCCCGGCGACAGGGCGGGGGGATCGGTGTGAGGGCCGCCGTGGCACGGGCGGCACATCCCGCCCCTCCCGCCGCCCCTCCCGCCGGCCCTCCCGCCGGCCCGGCCGCGGCGAACGGCCGGCCGACGCGTGGGCCGCCCCCGCCGGCCCGGGCGGCCCGGCTCCGGACCTGACGGGCCGTCGGCGTAGGATCCGACGGTCCGATGATCATCGAATGTCCACGGAGGCGCCGGCCCATGGCGGAACAGCGCGTTGTCATCGTCACCGGCGGCGGGACCGGGATCGGCGCGGCCACCGCCCGGCTGCTGCGCGACGAGGGCCACCAGGTGGTGGTCTCCGGCCGGCGTGGCGAGCCGCTGGAGCGCGTCGCCCGGGAGACCGGCGCGCTCGCCCACGTGTCCGACACCACCGACCCGGACGGCGTCCGGGAGCTCGTGGCGGCGGCCGTCGCCGCCTTCGGGCGGCTCGACGGGCTGGTGCTCAACGCCGGGGTGGGCCGGCCCGGCTCGGTCGGCGACGTGACGCCGGAGGACTGGGAGCTGGTCATGCGGACCAACGTGACCGGCCCGTTCCTCCTCCTCCGGGCGGCGCTGCCGCACCTGCTGGAGTCGCGCGGGGCGGTGGTGGCGGTCGCCTCCGTCTCCGCCCTGCGCAACGGCGCCGCCAACGCCGCCTACGCGACCTCGAAGGCCGCGCTGCTACAGCTCTGCGGTTCGCTGGCCGTCGACTACGGCCGGCTGGGGCTGCGCGCCAACACCGTCTGCCCCAGCTGGGTCCGCACCGAGATGGCCGACCGCCCGATGGTACGCCTCGCGGAGCGGGCGGGGCTGACGGGCGGCGTCGACGAGGCGTACGAGGTGGCGACCCGGCTGAGCCCGGCGGGCCGGCCCGGCGAACCGGAGGAGGTCGCCGCGGCCGTCGGCTGGCTGCTGTCTCCGGCCGCGAGCTACGTGAACGGCGCGGTGCTCACGGTCGACGGCGGGGTCACCGCCCTCGATCCGGGCACCACCGCCTTCGGCTTCCGGGTCGAGCCGCGCCGGGACGCCTGACCCCGCCCGGGGCCGGCCGGGCCCTCCCGGCCCGGGCCACCTCCGCCGTCGCCGGGAGCGGCTCACCAGGGGGCGGCGCGGCGGGGAGCGGCTCACCAGGGGGCGGCTCGGCGGGGAGTGGCTCGGCGGCCGGGTCCACGACCTCACCCGGACGGTTCGCGCCGCAGGTCTCGCTGCGGGTTCCACCTCGGGATCCGCCGCAGCCTTCCTCGTGGGCCGCCGGTCCGGCCGCCGCTGCGCAGCCCCGGTGCCAGCAGCAGGGTCACGGCCAGCGACAGGGCCGCGGTCGCCGCCATGCCGGTGGCCGGGGAGGTCGACTCGGCCAGGGCTCCGGCGACGGCCGCCCCCACCCCCTGCATGGCGAGCATGCCCGAGGTGTGCAGCCCGAGTGCCTGCCCGGCGAGCCGCCCGGGGGTCAGCTCCATCAGCCGGTCCTGGAGCAGCAGGCCCGTCGCGTACCCGAACGTGGCGACCGTGACCAGCGCCACCGCGACCGGCAGGCCCGGTTCCAGGAGGAAGAACAGGTAGGGGGCGGCGAGCAGGACGCAGAGCGGCACGACCCAGCCCTCCCGCCGGCGGGCCGGCAGGAAGCGTCCGACGACCGCGTCCCCGGCCAGCATCCCGAGCGCGCCGCACGCGAAGAGCAGGCCGGACCCGTGCGGGCTGTACGGCACGTAGAGGGCCTCCGCCCCGACGATCAGACCGTTCGGCACCCAGAGCGCGAGGTACACGTACCGGCGCGGCACCGAGGACCAGAGGAGCACGTCGGTCCGCCAGGTCTCGGCCACCGACGGCCGTCCGGACGCCCGGGCCGGCCGCCGCCCCAGCCCGAACCGCGCCACCCCCGCGGACAGCAGATGGAGGGCGGCTGCCACGAGCAGGGTGCCGCGTGGGGAGAGGACCGTCACCAGGACGCCCCCGGCCGCGAATCCGCAGATCTGGAGGACGCCGGCCGACATGCCGAGGACGGACCTCCCGAGCAGGCGGCCGTCGCGCGCCAGGATGTCGTCGAGCAGCCCGTACCGCGCACCGCCGCCGACCGCGCCGGCCACGCCGAGCGCCAGCAGGACCGGGAACAGCGCCCAGAGCGGCATCCCGGGGACGGCCAGCGCGGCCGTGCCCGCACCCAGGAGGAGCGCCACCCCGGTCAGCGCGGCGCGCGGCGGCAGCCGGTCCGCCGCCGAGAGCACGGTGACCGCGCCGACCAGTTGCCCGAGGGCCGGACCGAACATGGCCAGCGAGGAGAGGAACGGGGAGCCCGTCCGCCGGAACACCAGCAGGCCCAGTGCCGGACCGCCCAGCGTCTGGGCCGCGGTCTGCCCGGCCGAGGCCAGCAGGAGCGGGGTGAACTCCCCCGCCCGGAAGAGCTCTCGGTAGGTACGCATGCCGGGGAGTCTCGTCGGCCCGGCGTGCGGGGCGTTAGGTTTTCGCAGGGAGGCGAAAACGCATGGGGTGGTGGCAGGTCGACGCGGACACGCTGGCGCAGAGCCGGTTCGTCGTCTCACCGCTCGCCGAGACCGTCGCCGCCCTCAAGACCCTGCGGCACGGCACCGCCGCGCACCCCGGCGAGCGCCGGTGGCTGGACGCCCACCTGCCCCGGTACCGGGAACGCTCGGCCGCCGACCCGGTCACCGCCGCCCTGGTCGGCGCGGCCCTCGGCCCCCGGTGGAACGCCACCTTCCTCACCCCGACGCCCGCCGCCGAGGGCGAGAGCGGGGGCGGGGACCGGGGCGGGGACCGGGGCGGGGACCGAGGCGGGGACCGAGGCGGGGACCGGGGCGAGGACCGGGGCGAGGACCGGGGCGAGGACCGGGGCGAGGACCGGGGCGAGGACCGGGGCGAGGACCGGGGCGAGGACCGGGGCGAGGCGGCCTTCGCACGGGAGCTGGAGCCGGTCCGGGCCACCCCGCCCGGCGTCGTCCGGGCCGACCTCGCCGAGGCCCTGGGCGGTCCGGTGCCGGAGCTGCTGCGCCGCGACGACCTGGCGGAGCGCGCCGCCGACCTGCTGGCGTGGGTGTGGACGGAGACGGTCCGGCCGTCCTGGCCGCACCGCAGGCGGATCATCGAGGCCGACGCCCTCGCCCGGACCGCCCGACACGGCACCCACGGGTGGGCCGCCGCCCTGGACGGGATGCGCCCCGGCCTGCGCTGGCTCGGCGGGAGCCGCCTGCAGGTCACCCCGTCCGACAGCCCTCCGCTGGAACTCGCCGGTGCGCAGCTGATGTTCGTCCCCGTCACCCCGAGCCGGAGCTGGGTCTGCTGGGACGTCCCGCCGGTCGACGGCCGGCGGGCCCGTCCGGGCCGGCGGTACGCGGTCGTCTACCCCTGCGCGGGCGTCCTCGCCGAGGAGGGGCGGCGCCCGGTGCCGCAGGCGCTGGCCGCACTCCTCGGCCCGGCCCGGGCCGGGCTCCTCACCCAGCTCGACGTACCCAGGACCACCACCCAGCTGGTGGCGCTCACCGGGCTCCCGCTGGGCTCGGTGGGCCGCCACCTCCGGATCCTGCGCGAGGCCGGCCTCGCGCACCGATGCCGGGTCGGCCGCTCGGTGCCGTACGTCCTCACCGCGGCGGGCCGGGTCCTGCTGGACGCCTGCCCGGCCGGGCCGGAACCTCCTGACGGGGGCCCGGGCCCCGGCCGGCCCCGCCCGGGGCGACGGGCCGGTCGGCTCAGGACTCCTCGGCGGCGCGCTGCGCCTGCTTCACCCGCTCGGCCAGTTCGTCCGCCGGGATCCGGCGGACCTGGACGTGGTGGCGCTCGGCGAGCCGGTCGACCGGCTCCGGCGAGGTCTCGACCACGTCGAGGACCAGCAGGCTGTGGCCGTTCTCCACCTGCTCGCTGAGGACGATCAGTCCGGCGCCGCCGTCGGTGTCCCGCCGGTTCTCGGCGGCGCTGCCGAGCGCCGTTCCGGCCGCCCAGCCCAGCAGCCCGCCGATCGGTCCGGCCAGCAGGCCGGCCAGGCCGCCGACCACACCCGCACCGACGGTCGACGCGCCCGCGCCGCGGACCTGGCTGACGGGGAAGTCGAGGGTGCCGTCCGCCAGCCGCTCCACGATCGCGGACTGGCGCAGGCCCGGCAGGTGCTCGGCGTCCTCGAAGGCGGCCCGGCAGGACTCCCGGTCGGTGAAGTCGAGCAACAGGACGTGGTGGTTCTCGCTCATGGCCTCGACGGCTCCTCTCACGGCGGGGTGGGGCCAGTCCAGCTTGGTCCAGCCCCGGGCGGCCCGCCCTGCGGTGGTCCACCGTCCGGGGCCGCCCGCGCTCAGTCCGCCGCGTAGGCGCGGCGGACGTTGCCCTTGCTGTCCGCCAACAGGTAGCCGCCGTTGCTGTACGCGTCGGAGAGGTAGACCCGGATGCTCGCCACACCGTCGCTCGACCAGGCGTCGATGATCAGGTAGCGGCTGGTCGGGTTCTTGACGTTGAGCGACTCGTCGGCCTTCTTCAGCAGCGCCGGAATGACGTCCCAGTCGTACTGGGCGAGGTCGACCGGCTTGTCCTTGCCCATCGATCCGCCGACCCGCCGGGTCGTCGCGCCGTCGCGGTAGTCGATCCAGTCGTAGCCGCGGCCGTCGGCGGTCGGCACCTGGGCGCTGGCGTAGTTGGGGTAGACGGTGAGCTGCTTGACCTTGGTGCTGCCGGACTGGGCCGTCACCGCGGCGACCACCGTACGGACGCCGTCGGGGGTCATCAGGTCCTTGGGGGCCGGGGTGTTCTTGGCCGTCTGCTTCGTGGTCGGCGCGGCGGGGGTGGTCGCCGCGGGCGGCGGGCCCACCGGGGCGGCCGAGCCCGTCGACGTCGGGGACGCGCCCGGGACGCCGGAGGCGCTGGGGGTGGTGTTCGACCCGCCGACGGTGTTGCCGTGCGGCCGGAGCGACCAGGCGAGGACTCCGGCCAGCGCGACGCCCACCACCGCGACGGTCACCGCGGCGCCGGTGCGGCGGCGGGCGGGCCGCTCCGGTGCGGTCGTCGAGAGGCCGGCCCGGGTGGTACCGCCGAGGTAGTGGGTGGACGTCGGGCCGGGGTGGCTGCCGGTGGTGGCGAAGTCCCTCCGGTGGAGCCCGCCGGTACCGAAGCCGTCGGTACCGAAGCCGTTTGTGCCCGAGCCGCCGGTACCGGAGCCGTTTGTGCCCGAGCCGTCGACCCCGAACCCGTTGACGGCGAATCCGGTGGCGTCCGTCCCCGCGACCGCGGGACCGGTGGGGAGGGGCCCGCCCGCCGAGGGGTGCGGGGTGTCCATGTGGGTCGGCGCCCAGCCGGCCGTGGGAGCGGACAGCACCGGTCCCGGACCGTGTCCGACCCCCAGGCCGGCCCCCTGTTCGGCGGCGGCGAAGGCCCGGTCGAGCTGGTCGGCGTCGGGCCGGAGTCCGGGGTCGCGAGCCAGCAGTCCGGCCAGGACCGGGCCGAGCGCGCCGGAGCGGGTGGCCGGGGGCAGCGGTTCGTCGAGGACGGCCGCGAGGGTGGCGAGCGTGGTGGCGCGCCGCAGCGGGTGGTGCCCCTCGACGGCGACGTAGAGCATCATGCCGAGCGACCAGAGGTCGGAGGAGGGGTTGCCCTCCTCACCGCGGATGCGTTCGGGGGCGATGTACTCGGGTGAGCCGATGAGCGCGCCGGTGGCGGTGAGGGCGGTGGAGTCCTGCACCGCGGCGATGCCGAAGTCGGTGAGCACGGGGGTGCCGTCCGGGCGGAGCAGGACGTTGCCGGGTTTGACGTCGCGGTGCTGGATGCCGGCGGCGTGGGCGGCGCGGAGTGCGGCGAGGACGCCCCGGCCGATGCGGGCCGCCTCGGGGACGCTGAGCGGACCCCGGCCGATCCGGTCGGCGAGGCTGCCGCCGCTGACCAGTTCCATGACCAGCCAGGGGTGGGGGTGGCCCGGGGTGTCCACGATGTGGTGGATCACGGCGACGTTGGGGTGCTGGAGGCGGGCGAGCGCGCGGGCCTCGCGCAGGACGCGTTCGCGCAGCTCAAGGGCGCCGGCCGGGTCCGCGGCAGCCATCGCCGGGTCGGGCGGCCGGACTTCCTTGAGCGCGACCTCGCGGTGCAGCATGGTGTCGCGGGCCCGCCAGACCAGGCCCATGCCCCCGCCACCGAGGCGTTCCAGCAGTTCGAAGCGGTCGTCGATGAGCCGTGTCTCCGGCCCCCCAGTGTTCATGGCGCACATGGTAGGGGCCCACGGCCCGACCGTGCCCACCACCCGGTCCCACCTGCTGTCCGACCTGCTCCGGACCGGCCGTCCGCCCCGCTGACGCACCGGCCCACCGACCGGCCGGCTCCCGGCCCGGGGCGCCGCGGGAGCGGCGGCGGTCGTCGTTGTTGCACCCGGGTGGGCGAGCCGCAACCGCCGTCCGGGTGGCACTGGCGCGACACGGTCCGCGCACGCCGGGCGGGCTCGTTCTCCCGGTATGCCTCTACACGTCGGGAAGACCGCCTGGGCCGCGCTCTCCCTGCTGGTCCTCTCCCTCCCGGCGGTGGCCGCCGGAACCGGTCACCACCCGGCGGCGGGACGGACCGACACCCCGCCACCGGGCGGCTCCGGCACCTGGGAGGTGGCCGCGAGCGCCGTCAACGTGCGCCGTGACCACTCGGTCAACGAGACCGTCCTGGGGCTGGCCCGGTGCGGCGACCGGGTCGAGATCGTCGACACCTGGATCTCACCGCTCGGCGCCCGCTGGAGCCGGGTGGTGGTCGGCCGCACCGGCCTGACCGGCTGGGTCCTCTGGTCCTTCCTCAGCCGCCCGCACCCGGCGGGGCCGCGCGTCGGCCACTGCCCGACGCCGCCCGCCGCTCCCCCGGGCCCGCGCTGAGCCCGCACGCACCCCGGCCCGCGCCCCCCGTGAGGCGTTCCCGACCGCCCGGGAACGGGCCGGCACCGGAGCAAGAGGCGGCGGTGCCTGGCCCGTTGATCGGGTAGCGTCACCGCGCGTGGAGGAGATCCGACCACTCGCCGGTCCCCCGGCCGCCCCTCCGGGGCGGGGTGACCCCGGTCGGGTCCGGGGATCGGCCCGCCGGTCGTCGACGGCCGTCCGGAAGCGGAGGCCGGTGGGCGGGGACCCGTCGGCACGGAAGGAGTCCCCGAGGACGGTCTGCGCGGTGGTCTGGCCGATCGGGCAGAGTTCGGTCGCCTGGTTGAACTGCACCGTCCGAGCGGTCCGACCCCGTGAACCGCGCCGGCCCGCACGAACCCGGAGATGACTGCACGTCACCACGGCCGGAAGATCGAACAATTCGGTGGGCAAACGGCCGTTCGATGCCGGATGATCGGCCTGGACACCGGCCCGCGGGGCCGGGGCGCGACCGCCGACCGGGCGGTGGCGGTGAGTGACCGACGGACGAAGGGGCGGTATGGAGGCGATCCGGGTGTTCACCCTGGTGGCGGCGACCATCACCACCGGACTGAGCGCCGGGCTGTTCTACGCCTACGCCTGCTCGGTGATGCCCGGGCTGCGCACGACCGACGACCTGACGTTCATCCAGGTGATGCAGCGGATCAACGTGGCGATCCTCAACGGCTGGTTCCTGCTGGGGTTCCTCGGCGCGCTGGTCTTCACCGCGCTCGCGGTGGCGCTGCACCTGCCGGCCGACGGGCACCGGGTGCTCCCGGCCACCCTGGGCGCACTGGTCTGCTACTCGGGATCGCTGGCCGTGACGAGGATCGTCAACATCCCCCTGAACAACGCACTGGCCGCCGCCGGGGACCCGGAGCGAATCGCGGATCCGGTGCGGGTCCGCGGGCGGTTCGAGGCGCGGTGGGTGCGGTGGAACACCGCGCGGGCGCTGCTCTGCACGGCGGCGCTGGGGTTCCTCTGCTGGGCCCTGGTCCTGCACTGCCACACCACGGCGAACTGAGACCGCCCCCGCTCCGGGGAGGTCGGTCGGCACAAGCCCGGCACGCCGGTGGCGCCGTCCCGCACCGGGGACGGCGCCACCGGCGTGTTCGTGTCAGCCGGCCAGCACGACGGTCGTCACCGCCGGCTGCGGCGGGGCGGAGTCCGATCCGCCGGCCGGCGCCACGGCCCCGGCGAGCCGGCGGTGCTCCTGCGGGGTCAGGCCGCGCACCCGCTTGAACGCGGTGCTGAGCGCGAACGCGTCGCTGTAGCCGACCCGGCGGGCCACCCAGGCGATCGTGTGCCCGGGGTCGCGCAGCAGGTCGGCGGCGGTCGCCAGGCGCCGGTTCGCCAGATAGGCCATCGGCGGCTCGCCGACCAGCGAGGTGAACCGGCGGGCCAGCCCGGCGCGGGAGACCCCGACCTCCGCCGCCAGCCCGGCGACCGTCCACGCCCGGGCGGGGTCGTCGTGCAGCAGGCGCAGCGCCGGTCCGACCACCTCGTCGTGCTCGGCCCGCAGCCAGGCGGGCGCGCCGCCGTCCGGGGAGGAGAGCCAGCCGCGCAGCGCGCCGACCACGAGCAGGTCCAGCAGCCGGTCCAGCATCACCTCCTGGCCGGGCTCGGCGCGGGTGACCTCGGCGGCCAGCAGGCGGACCAGGGTGTCCTCGGTGGTGTTCACCCCGGCGGGGCGGACCAGCAGGGTCGGCAGGTGGGCGAGCAGCCGGCGGCCGATCTCGTGCTCCTCCTGGTACGTCCCGGTGAGCAGGACCGAGGGCTGCTCGTCACCGGGCCGGGTCTCGCCCCAGGTCCGGAGGCCGAGGGCCATCTCGGTGGCGACGCTGACGCCGTCGCGCGAGCAGACCTGGCCGGGGCCGATCACGATCTCGGCCGCCTCCCCCGGGGCCGGCGGGGCGAGCACGGCGCCGGCGGTGGGGACACCGGCGGGGCCGGCGGGGCCGGCGGGGAGGCCGTCGGTGCCGCCGTCGGTGAGGCGGTACGCGTCGGGCCCGCGCAGCAGCGCGAGGTCACCGGGCCGGACCAGCACCGGATCCCCGCCGTCGGGCCGGATCCAGGCCGCGCCCTGCAGCACGGTGATCACCGACAGCGGCGCGCGGTCCTCGATCCGCAGGGACCACGGGGCGCTGAGGACGGAGCGCAGCAGGAACGCGCCACGGGCCTTGGGGCCGTCGAGCAGCCCGGTCAGGGTGTCCATGAGGATCAAGCCTAGACGGAGGGCGCGGGTTGATCACACGTCAGTCCGGTGGACCGGACCGGTCAGCGGGACGCGGGGCGGCGGTGCAGCAGGAGGGCGCGGGAGAGGGCGACGACGGCGGCCGTGCAGAGCAGGGTGCGGCCGATGTTCGCGGTGGTCCAGACGGAGTCGAACGCGGCGCGCGCGGCCGTGGTGTCCATGCCCCCGGCGGGGTCCCCGGCCTGCGCCAGCCGGTCGTTGAGCGGGACGTTGACCACCGCGGTGACCACCACGGCGGCGGTGTAGAGCAGGGTCGCGACGGCCGTCCAGAGCGCGGCGGCGGACTGTCCCGAGCGGCGCAGCAGCCAGGTGCCCACGGCCGGCACCACGAGGGCCCCGAGGAAGACCGCGCCGAACACCGGGTTGGTGATCGCGGTGTTGATGTTCTGCATCGCGGTGACGTAGGTGCGGTCGTCGCCGGCGGCGAGGCCGGGCATGACGGCGACGTCGAAGGCGAAGAGGAGGCCGGAGATCAGGCCCATGGCTGCGGTGGCGGCCACCAGCACCGGGCCGGTGGCGCGGGAGGCGCCGGTGGTCGGCGCAGCGGTGGCCGCGGCGGCGGCGTTCACACGGGTCGGGGCGGCGGCGGGCACGGGGACTCCTCGGGGGGTGTGGTGAGGACTACGGGTGGGGGTGCCATCAGGACTACGGGCGGGAGCGGCGGACCGGCGGGCGGCGGCCCGGGGATCGCGGTGGGATCCCCGGACCGGGCCGGGACCGGGCTGCGGGGGAACCGGGCGGGCCCGGGGCCGGCTCAGGTGTTCCAGACACCCGACGCGGCGGCGGCGCGCGCGTAGTCCACGAAGTCGCGCGGCGGGCGGCCGAGCGCCCGCTGGACCCCGTCCGCCAGGAAGGCGTTGCGGCCGTCCAGGATCATCGTGAACAGGTCCGCGAACTCGCCGGGCAGGCCGATCCCGGCCAGGACCTCGCGGAACTCGTCCGGGGTGACCGCCCTGTGGCGGATCTCCCGCCCGGACGCCGCGGAGAGTTCGGCGGCGACGTCGGCGAAGGAGAGCAGGCGCGGTCCGGTCAGCTCGTAGACCTGGCCGTGGTGGCCGTCCTCGGTGAGCGCCGCCACCGCCACGTCGGCGATGTCGTCCACGTCGACGAACGGCTCGTCCGCGACCCCGGCCGGCAGCGCCAGTTCGCCGGCCAGGACGGCCTCCAGGAGGAAGCTCTCGGAGAAGTTCTGGTTGAACCAGGCGCACCGGACGACGGACCAGCCGGTGCCGGCCCCGGCGACGGCCTCCTCGGCTGCCTGGGCGGCCTCCTCGCCGCGGCCGGACAGCAGGACCAGTCGCTCGACCCCTGCCTTGGCAGCCCGGCGGGAGAAGGCCCCGACCGTCTCGACCGCGCCGGGGAACGCGAGGTCCGGGTAGTAGGCCAGGTAGGCGGCGGTGACGCCGTCGAGTGCCGCGTCCCAGGTCGACTCGTCGCTCCAGTCGAACGGGACCGGAGCGGTGCGCGAGCCGATCCGGGCGGTGTGGCCGAGGGCCGTCAGGCGGTCGGCGACGCGTCGGCCGGTCTTGCCGGTGCCGCCGGTCACCAGCACCGTGGTGCCGGAGGTGGTGGGGGTGGTGGGGGTGATGGTCTGCGTGTTCTTGGTGTCTTCGCTCATGGCCATCAGTCAACTCCGCCCGGAAGCGGCGGAACATGGCCGCCGGTCTCAGTCGCATGTGCGCGCGTCTACGCCCCTCCCGCACCGTGCGCCCCGCCCGCACCGGCCTCCCGTGCCCCGGTGCCCCTGGCTCCTCCGTTCCCCAGGTGCCCCGGGACCGGCCGGCGTCCGGTCCCGGGACACCTGGGGGCGGTGTCAGCCGGCCGCCGGGCGGGTGGCGGTGACCACGGTGGCGTCGAGGTCGTCGTCGAACGCGAGGGCGGCGGTCAGACCGGCGGCGGTGACCACGTCGAGGGCGGTCGCCGCCTGGCGGTCGCTGGTCTCGAACAGCAGCGTGCCGCCCGGGGCCAGCCAGTGCGGGGCGTCCGCCGCCACCCGGCGCAGCACGTCGAGCCCGTCGGTGCCGCCGTCGAGCGCGGGCCGGGCCTCGTGCAACCGGGCCTCGGCCGGGAGGAGTTCGACGTCGGCGGTGGGCACGTACGGGACGTTGGCGAGCAGGACGTCCACCCGGCCGCGCAGGTCGGTCGGCAGCGCCTCGAAGAGATCGCCCTCGTACACCTCGGCCCCGGCCGCGGCGAGGTTGCGGCGGGCGCAGCGGACGGCCGCCGGATCGAGGTCGGCGGCGTGGAGGGTGACGGGGCGGCCCGCCGAGGCGGCCAGCGCCGCCCCGAGGGCGCCGCTGCCGCAGCAGAGGTCGACCACCAGCGCGTCCTCGCCGGTCAGTGCGGGGGCGGTCAGTGCGACGGCGGTGCGGACCAGGAACTCGCTGCGCCGCCGGGGCACGAACACGCCCGGGTCGACGGCGATCCGCAGACCCGCGAACTCGGCCCAGCCGACGACGTGTTCGAGCGGGCGGCCGGCGGCCCGGTCGCTGACCATCACGGCCAGTTCGGCGGCGGACCCGGCGGCGGCGAGCAGGATGCGCGCCTCGTCCTCGGCGAACACGCAGCCGGCGGCCCGGAGTCGGGCGGTCACGGACGAGCGCAGCGAGGCGGAGGAAACGACAGACAAGGAAACCCCTCGGAGAACAGGCGTGAGGACATCCGTCTCGGGGCTACCCGCGCATCCGTCGCCGTACGGCGACCTGCTCCACGTGGTACGGCCTGCGATGGTACTGCTAGGCGTACGACGCGGAGGCGTCGCGGTCACGGCCGGGGAGCACCCGTTCCGGCACAGCGGTCATGGGTCTCACCTCCCGTTCGAGCGCGTTCTTCTGCGGCGCCCGCCACCCTACCCCATGCGGGGGGCCGCCACGGCGGGACCGGATCCGCCGGGAGGACCGGCGGGGCATGCCCGGGAAGGGCACGAACCGTCGCGTGCCGCCCGGGCCGGATCCCCGGGGTGGCGCCGGCCTGTTCGCGCCCCGGTCCGGCACCTGCCGGTGCCTCCCGACGATTCCTGCTGGCTCCCGGTGCCGAGACCGGCCGGCGCTCCGGACCTCCTCGCACGGACCGCACGGAACCGGCCCTCTGGCGGTGGCCGCCCCGGGCTGGTACGCAGAGTCCATGACGATCCCTCGGCAACCCGAAGCCGTCCTGTGCGACGTCGACGGTGTGATCCGCTTCGTCGACCACGGCGAGGTGCGGCGTCTGGAAAAGGAGGCCGGGCTGTCACCCGGCACCACCGCCGCGGTGGCGTTCGCCGACGGCACGGCCCTGCGCCTGGTCCTCGGTGCGCTGACCCGGGACCAGTGGGCCACCGAGGTCGCCCACGGGCTGACGGCCACGGTGCCGGCCGCCCGGGCCCGGGCGCTGGCCGCCGCGCTCACCCGGGCGCCCGCCCGCGTGGACGCGACCGTGGTGGGGCTCCTGCGGAAGGCCCGGAAGCGGGTGCCGGTCCTCCTCGTCAGCAACGCCACGCTCTGGCTGGAGGAGGACCTCGCGGCGGCCGGGCTGGGCGACCTCGCCGAAGGCACCGTCAACAGCGCCCGGGTCGGGGTGGCGAAGCCCGACCCGGAGATCTTCCGCGTCGCGGCCCGCCGGGCCGGGGTCGCGCCGGACCGCTGCCTGTTCGTCGACGACGGCCCCGCGAACGTCGCGGCGGCCGCCCGGCTCGGCATGACGGCGGTGGACTTCCGGGAGCCGGACGATCTGCGGCGAGCCCTCGCACCGCTCCTGGACGAGTGACCGGACCACGCCGCCCACCCCGGACACCCGCCCCGGACGTCGACCGGCGGGTCGGCGGTGTGGAGCGGGCGGCAGGCGGCGGGTCGGCGGCCGGCGGGTCGGGATCAGACGCGTTCCTCGACCTCGACGATCCGGTCGATCCTCCGCTGCAGCGCGTCGGCCTGGGCGCGGGCCTCCCGGGCGGCGGCGTGCTCGCCGAGGAGGTCGAGCGCGACGGCCTTCTGACGGAGGTCCGCCACCTGCTGACGCATCGCCGGGAGATCGTAGGTGACGGCGGCCGAGGACATCCTGGCGGGCGCGCCCTCGGCGGGCGCCTCCTTCTCCGGCTGGACGGCGCAGACCGCCCCGCCGGACTGGCCGCCCAGGCCGAGTGCCCCGCCGAGCAGCGTGCCGAGGACCTGTCGGCAGACGGCGGCCTCCTGCGCGTTGTGCGGCCCCTCGGCGGCGGCGGGCCGGGCGACGACCAGTGGCGCGGCCACCAGCGGTGCGGCGAGGAGCAGGGCGGAACAGACCGCGCGGACGGCGGACTCGACGATCTTCATGACGACCCCTTCGGGTAGGCGATGGACGAGCCATTCCCTACCGGACGGGGAGGCCCGGCGGCCGGACGCTGCGCCGTTCGAGGGCGTGTCCGGAGCGTACGCGGGGCCGGGCGAGGGGAAGCAGACGGACGGACGCGGCGCACCGGGCCCCGGGCGGGGCGCCGACGGGGGCACGACCGGGGCACCGAACGGGCCGGACCGGACCGCCCCGGGGGTGGGCGGTCCGGTCCGGGCGGCGGGCGGCGGGTGCCGTGGAGCCGGCCCCCGGAAGCCAGCCCCGGGAGCCGCTCCGGGGGCGGTCAGTCCGACGCGCAGGAGGCACCCGGCGAGGCCAGGACCCGGGCGGCGCACCGGTGACCGCGGGCGGCGGCCTCACGCAGCCCGCCACCGGTGAGCCGGCCGTCGAGGAAGGCCGCCAGGAAGCCCGCCGCGAAGGCGTCGCCGGCCCCGGTGAGGTCGCGGACCTCGCCGACCGGCGGAACGGGCACCGTGAACGGCGCCTCCCCCGGCACGTCGATCGTGGTCGCCTCGGCACCGGACTTGGTGACCACCGTGGTGGCCGCCAGCCGGGCCCGGTCGGGGCCGGGGCGGCCGTCGACCAGCAGTCCGAGGTACGCGGACTCCTCCCGGTTGGCGAACAGCAGGGTGGGCGCGAGATCGGCGGCGAGCGCGAGGAAGCGCTCGCGGCCGAACCGGTCGAGCATCCCGGTCGAGGACGCGTCCAGCGAGCTGGTGCCGCCGGCCGCGCGCACCCTCCGGAGGGCCTCGACCGCCGTGCTCCCGACCGGCTCGCCGTCGAACGAGTAGGCGGGCACGTGCAGGTGCGTCAGACCGTCCAGCCAGGCGTCCGGAACGCCCTCCAGCAGGGTGGCCGCGCCTCGGTCGGGGAGCATGGTGCGCTCCCCCGCGTCGTCGATGAGCACCACGATGCTGCCCGTCCTGCCCCGGCGCGCCACCCGCACGTCGACGCCGTGGCCGGTCAGTTCGGCGACCAGCCCGTGCCCGGCCGGGTCGTCGCCGACGCAGCCGAGGAAGCGGGTCGGACACTGGCCGGCGGCGAAGGCCGCGACGTTGGCGGCGCTGCCGCCTCGCCGCCGGAACACCTGGGCGTCGGAGTCGGTGCCGTGTCTCAAGGGGCCGTCCACCCAGACGACGACGTCCTCCACGAGGTCACCGAGGACCCCGAGCACCGGTCAGGCCCCGTTCCGGGCGGCGGCCAGCGCGGTGGCGATCTCGCCGCCCAGCCGGACGTTGCCCCGGTACACCTCGACGTTCACCTCCAGGCTGCGGCCCTGGGTGTCGCGCTGGATGAAGTCGAGCAGGAACGGCGTGGAGGCGTTGCCGGTGACGCCCTGGCGCTCGGCCTCGGCCCAGGCGCGGGTGAGCAGCGCCTCCAGCTCCTGCGGCGGGAGCTGCCTGGCCGGGTCGACCGGGTTGGCGATCAGGACGGCCTGCGGCAGGCCGAGTCCGTCACGGGCGTCGATCACCCGGGCGGCCTCCTCGGGGGTGTCGACCCGGTAGGCGATCTCGTGGCCGGAGTCGGTGACGTAGAAGCCGGGGTACTGGCGCGTGCGGTAGCCGATGACCGGGATGTTGAGGGTCTCGAACCGCTCCAGGGTGGCCCGGATGTCGAGGATCGACTTGACCCCGGCGCTGATCACGGTGACCGGGGTGGCGGCCAGGGTGGTCAGGTCGGCGGACTCGTCGAAGCTCTCGGCCGCCCCGAAGTGGACGCCACCGAGGCCGCCGGTGGAGAAGACCCGGATGCCCGCGCGGTGGGCGAGGAAGGCGGTGGCGGCGACGGTGGTGCCGCCGTGCCGGCCGAGCGCGGCGACCACCGGCAGGTCGCGCAGGCTGGCCTTGTCCAGATCGTCGGTCCCGGAGAGTTCCGTGATCTGGTCGGTGGAGAGACCGACCGTCGGCACGCCGGCGTAGACGCCGATGGTCGCGGGGACGACGCCGGTGGCGCGCAGCCGCTCCTCCGCCTCCAGGGCGACCTCCAGGTTGCGGGGCCGGGGCAGCCCGTGCGTGAAGATGGTCGACTCCAGCGCGACGACGGGGGTCCCGGCGGCGACCGCCTCGGTGACCTCGTCGGAGATACGGATGGGCAGTCCGGTCATGGCAGAGGCTCTCTCTCGGGGGCCGTTGCCACCACGGTGTGGCAGCGGTGTCCTCAGCCTAGGGAGGGGTCACATCGGGATCCAGAATGAGTCCTGGGCCATCTCATAGACTCCGGGCTATGAGTCTCACGCTTCGCCAGCTGGAGGTCTTCCTCTCGGTGGCCGACACGCTGCACTTCGGCCGGGCCGCCGAACGCCTGCACATCTCGCAGCCGACGGTCAGCCAGGAGGTCGCCCGGCTGGAGCGGACCGTCGGCGTCCAGCTGTTCGACCGCAGCCGGCGGGCGGTCCGGCTCACCTCCGCCGGGGAGGTGATGGCCGCCGAGTCCGCCCGCCTCCTCGCCCAGGCCGACACCCTGCTCGCCCGGGTCCGGCTGCACGAGGAGACCCGGGCGGGTACGGCCCGGATCGTCGCCTCCCCCACCGTGGTCAACCGGCTGCTGCCCGCCGTGGTCAGCCGGGCCGAGCGCGAGCTGCCCGACCTGCTCCTGGCCGAACTGTCCGTGGACACCGGCCGGGTGTCCCCGACACTGGCCGCCGAACTCGCCGACATCGGCCTCGGCCGGTTCCTCGACGACGTGCCCGGCTACCGGCGCGAACGGATCGCCGACGAGCCGGTGCACATCGCGCTCAGCCGGGACCACCCGCTCGCCGGGCGCGCGTCCGTCCGGCTGGACGAGCTGGGCGACCTGCCGCTGCTGCTCTGGCCCCGCGAGCAGAACCCGCGCTACTACGACCACGTGCTCGCGCTCTGCGCCGAGCGCGGGGTCGAGCCGCCGGTGCTGGTCGGCCCGGCCCGGATCGTCGGCTCCCGGCTCTACCTGCTGGCGCAGAGCCGGGCGTTCTCGCTGTTCCCCGCCTCGATGACCGGCCACCTCACCGAGGACGTGGTCACCGTCCGGCTCACGGACCGGGCCACCCTGCCGCTGGAGCTCCAGTGGCGCCTGGACGACCGCCGGCCCGGACTCGCCGCGCTGCGCGAGCTGATCCGGGAGGAGGCGTCCGCGCTGGAGACCTGCTGACCGCGCGGACGCTCCCCCGCCGTCAGAACCTCAGGTACCAGCCCCTGATCGTGCCGGGGAAGTAGCCCCCGATGTCGGTCACCCGCAGCCGCCAGACACCGTTCGCGGTGTGCCCGGAGGCGTCGACCCCGTAGAGGGCGACGAGGTCCGTGGCGATGTCGTAGTTGCCCGCCGCGTGGAGCAGGAAGGCCGCGCCGTCCGGCGCCACCACCTCGACGTCGAGGTCGCTCCGCCACCAGTAGCCGATGTCCACGCCGACGTCGAGATCGCGCGGCGCCTTCCCGGGCACGCCGGTGACGGTGATCGGGGCCTCGACCGTGCCGATCCCGTCGAACTCCACCGGGGCCGGGGCGGCGAACCTCGGACCGCGCGGCCGGTTCGGCACCGTCCCGGTGTAGAGCAGCCGGTCGGGCGAACCCGGGCCCAGCTCGTAGAGCGAGTCGACGGTGGCCGCGCCGGTCAGCGCGGCGGTGAGCTGCGCGGGCGTGGCGGTGCGGTGCGTCGACAGGTACAGCGCGGCGGCGCCGGCCGCGTGCGGCGCGGCCATCGAGGTGCCGGACATGGTGACGCCGATCCCCTCGAAGTCGATCACGTACCACACCGAGGTGACGTCCACGCCTGGTGCGTAGAGGTCCACCAGCGGGCCGTAGTTGGAGAACGACGCCTGCGCGTCGGCCGAGTCGGTCGCCCCAACCGTGATCGCCGCGGGCACCCGGGCGGGCGAGTGCTCGTTCGCGTCGACGGCCTGGTTGCCCGCCGCGACGGTGTAGGTCAGCCCGGCGGCGATCGAGCGGGCGACGGCCGCGTCCAGCACCGGATCCGGGTCGCTGCCCAGGCTCATGTTGACGACGGCCGGACGGGCGGCGTTCCGCGTCACCCAGTCGATGCCTGCCACGACCTGCTCGGTGGTGCCCTCGCCGTTGTCGTCCAGGACGCGCACCGCGACGACCTTCGCCGCCTTGGCGACGCCGAACGTGGTGCTGGCCACCGTCCCCGCGACGTGGGTGCCGTGGCCGTGGCCGTCGTCCGCCACCGCGTCGCCGTCCACCGCGTCGTAGCCGTGGGAGGCGCGGCCCCCGAACTCCTCCGAGGTGATCCGCACCCCGGTGTCGACGACGTAGACCGTCACGCCCGCCCCGGCCGTGTCCGGGTACGTGTAGCGGTCGTCGTACGGGAGCCGCCGCTGGTCGACCCGGTCCAGGCCCCAGGCCTCCGGGGAGGTCTGCTCCCCGTCGACCCGGACCCGGCGGTTCGCCGAGACCAGCGCCACCGACGGGTCGGCGGCCAGCCGACGTGCCTGCCGCTCGGTCAGGTCCGCGGCGAAACCGTGCAGCGCCGCGTCGTAGGTGCGGCGGACGGTGCCCCCGTACGCCCGGGCCAGGGCGGCCGAGGCGTCCGCCACCGAGCCCGCGACGGCCGCCGAACGGTCGCCCCCGGGAGCCGACTTGAGCATGACGAGGTAGCTCCCGGGCAGGGCGTCCGGCGACCGGGCGCCCTGCACCACCCCCTCCGGCGCCGCCGCCGACGCGGGGAACACCCCTCCGGCACCGATCGCCAGCGCCGCGGCCGTTCCGAGAACCGCGAACACCCTGCGCAGTCGCCCTCCACCGTGCATGCCCGCCCGCCCCTCCGATGTCGAGTTCCCCGGACGACAAGCCTGACTGATCGTCAGGTCACGGGCAATCAGCTCGGGTTGCCGTTCGCCGACGACCCGACGCGGCAGGCCGGGCCCCGGCTCCCGGAGACTGACAGCACCTCGGGCCGTGCGCTATCTTCCGTACGGAATCGCCCCGTTCGGGGCAGGGCCGCCGACCTGTGGGGGCAGGCACCATGGAGAGCGCGTCGCGGAGCGCACCCGAATCCGGCAGAACCCCGGGGGCCCGGCCACCGGGACCCCCGCCCACCCCGTTCCCACGAGGCCCGTTCGCCGGGCTCGACCACACCGACCTGCGGGAACTCGGCCGCCTGGGCACCCGGCGGATCTACTCCCCGGGCGAGGCCCTGATGATCGAGGGCGAGCCGGGCGACCGGGTCGCCCTCCTGCTGACCGGTTGCGTCAAGGTCGTGGCCGCCACCGAGGACGGCAGCGAGGCCCTGCTCGCCGTCCGCCTCCCCGGCGAACTGCTCGGCGAGATGGCGGTGCTGGACGGCGATCCGCGTTCGGCCACGGTGCTCGCCGTCCGCACCAGTACCGCCCGCGAGATCGCGGGCCCGGCCTTCCTCGCCTTCCTGGCCGACCGGCCCGCGGCCGCCCTCGCCGTCCAGCGATCGCTCAGCCACAAGCTCCGCGCCGCCACCCGCTACCGGGTCGACGCCGGCTGCGGTACCGTCCTGGTCCGCCTCGCCCGCACCCTCACCACACTGCTCCGCTCCTACGGCACCCCGACCGATGACGGCCTGCGGATCGACATACCGCTCAGCCACGCCGACCTCGCCGCCCTGTCCCAGCTCTCCCCCGCCAGTGTGGAACGCTCCCTGCGCACCCTGCGCAACCAGGGCGCCGTCCGCACCAGCTACCGCCAACTCGTGGTCAAGGACCGGACGCTGCTCTCGAAGGCGGCCGGCCTCCCGCTCCCCCCGCACGGAGGTGACGGACGATGAGCGCCAGAGGAACACCGGCCCGGCAGCGCCGCATCTGCCTGGTGGTCGACATCGAGGCCTACAGCGGCCGGCTGTACCCGGTGCAGGGGGACATCCAGGACCGCCTCCACCGGGCACTGGACCACGCGTTCGTCCGAGCCCGGGTCGAACGCGGACGGTGCGAGGCGCAGGACCGGGGCGACGGCCAGTTGCTCCTGCTGCCCCCCGGAACGAACGAGGCGGTCGCGCTGCCGGGCCTGGTCCTCGGCCTGCGGGACGCGGTGCACACGCTCAACCGCTCCCCCGGCACCACCGGACGGCTGCGGATCAGGGTGGCGCTCGCCCAGGGCGGGGTGCAACGGGCCGCGCTCGGCTTCACGGCCCGCTCGGTCGAGACGGCCTGCCGGCTGCTGGACTGCGCGCAGGCCCGGGCCGCGCTGAAGGACACCCCGGAGGCCGACCTGGTCCTGGCCGTCACGGACGACCTGTACACCGACGTCTTCGAGGCGGGCGTGGGCGGGCTGGCCGCCGGGGAGTTCACCCGGACCACGGTGAGGATCAAGGACAAGCGCTTCGAGGCACACGCCTGGCTGGCCACGCCCCGGCGGGGCGAACTCGTCGCCCTGCCAGCTCCGCCGACACCCGGGACCCGGCGCCGCGCGGCGACCTCGGCGGTGCTCCAGGGCGCCCTCGACCTCCTCGCGGGCGCCGGACTCGGCGTCACCCCCTCGGTCCACCACGGCGGGGACGGCGGTCCGGGTCACGGACACGGCGGCGGGCAGGAGGCCGGCGGCAACGCGAGCCCGTCCGCACACCACGACGGCGACGACCCGTGGGAGGCTCCGGGCCACCGCGGCGACCCCGACGGCCACGGCGCCGGGCACGACGGAGGACACGGACACGGAGGCGCACACCCGAACGGGGACGGACACGGCCCGAACGGACCGGTGGACAACGCCGTCCACCACGACGACCCGTGGCACCCGAACGGCACCGGGGCGACGTACGGGGACTCGGACCCGCACGATCCGTGGGAGGCGCCGCACCCCCGGCACCAGGACTCCCACGAGTACGGCGCGTTTGGCGGGGACGGCCATCACCCCTACCACGGCGACGCCGTGGAACCGTCCCACGCGGGCGACCCGTTCGACCCGTTCGACCTGCACGAGGGACACGGCGTGCACGACACGACCCACGGCCACGACGTCCCGGAGCCACACCACGAGCACGGCGGGTACGACGCATACTACGGCTACGAAGGGCACGCCCCACCGGACGTCCACTTCGGCCAGGACGCCCACGGGGACGGCTGGCACGGACCGCACCGCTGAGGGCCCGCACCGGCCCTGGTGGCTCCCGGCGGCCCGGGGGTCAGCGACCGACCGGCCGCCCCGGGCCCGGGGGCGCGTCCCGGAGCCGGACGCCCTCCAGGACGACGCCCACCACACCGGCGACCGGCACCGCGCCCCAGACCCGGGAGTCGGTGCTGAGGCCGGGGTTGTCACCGAGGAGGATCAGCCGGCCGCCGGGCACGGCCGGGCCGGGGACGGCGTCGCGGACCTGGTCCGGAACCGGCTCGCCCGGCAGCGCGGCGAGCCGCTTGATCAGCAGCCGTCGCGGGCCGTCGCCGACCGGCGACGCGGTCGGGCGGCCGTCCCCGTCCGAGACGACCACGACGATCCGGCCGGTCCTGAGCCGGGCCAGGCCCCGTCGCACGACCAGCACCCGGCGGCCGGGGCGGAGTGCGGGGCTCATGCTCGGCCCGGACACCACGATCACCGAGAACACGGTGCGGGCCAGCGCGGCGAGCGCGGCCAGGACGAGGACGCCGGCGACGGCGGCGAGCAGCAGCGGCACGGTGGAACCTCCTGGTGCTACGGGGTCGTGACGGAACGGTGCCACCGGGGGCAGTAGGCGCCACGGGCCGGTACGGCCACGGGGCGGTACGGCTACGGGGCGGTACGGCTACGGGGCGGTACGGCCGAGCGGTGCCGGGGTCGGCGGTCCTGCGGGTGGCCCGACCGGTGTGTCCTGGTACCCGGCCGCCTGCAGCGCGAACAGTTCGGCGTACCGGCCACCGCGCGCCAACAGCCTTTCGTGGGTGCCCTGTTCCACCACCTGCCCGGCGCCGAGGACGACGATCCGGTCGGCGTCCCGGACGGCGCTGAGCCGGTGCGAGACGATCACGCTGGTCGCCCCGCGCCGCAGGCCGCGCAGGCTGTCGTGCACCTCCTTCTCCGCCTCGGCGTCAAGACCGGAGCTGGGTTCGTCGAGGATCATCAGGTCGGCGTCGCTCCGCATGAACGCCCTTGCCACCGCAAGGCGTTGCCATTCGCCACCGGAAAGCGCGTGCCCGCGGCCGGCTCCCGGCCCGTCGGCCGCGAAGATCCGGCTGAGCAGCGTGCCGTAGCCGGCGTCGAGCCGGGAGATCCGCTCGTGCACACCGACCGCGCGGGCCGCCGTCGTGATCCGGCCGGCGTCGCCGAGGTGGTCCAGGCGGCCGAGGCCGATGTTCTCGCCGGCGGTGAGGTCGTAGCGCACGTAGTCCTGGAAGACCACGCCGACCCGCTCGCGGTACGCGTCGGGGGTGAACTCCCTGATGTCGGTGCCGTTCCAGAGGATGCGGCCGCGGGTCGGGTCGTACAGCCGGCAGAGCAGCTTGACCAGCGTGCTCTTGCCCGCGCCGTTCAGGCCGACCAGGGCGGTGACCGAGCCCGCCGGGAGGAGGAGGTCGACGCCGCGCAGGGTCCAGGGGGCGTCCTCGTGGTAGCGGAACCAGACGTCCTGGAGCTCGATCGTCCCGGTGAGCCGATCCGGGGAGACCGGCCGTTCGGGCAGGGCGAGGTCGGGCTCGGCCGCGCCGAGCGCGCGGTAGTGGTCGAAGGTGATGGCCGCCTGGTAGGCGGCGGATCCGGTCGCGGCGAGCTGGGCGACCCCGCTCTGGATGCCACCGACGGCGGCGAGACACACCGAGACGTCCCCGAGCGACAGTTCACCGTTGCGGGCGGCGCGCACCGCCCAGACCAGGCCCAGCGCGTACACGCCCACGCCCAGCAGGGACGCGGGCAGCCGCTGGGCGAGGTTGCGCCGGTCGGTGCGCTCCTCCGCGCCGGAGACGGTGAGCAGTTCGGTGCGGGCCCGCTTCCGGAAGAAGTCCTGGAGGCCGAACAGGCGGACCTCCTTCACCGCGTCGACGTCGGCGATCAGGCTGCCGTAGAACATCTGCCGGCGGCTGTGCGCCATCGTGTCGCGCAGCACCGCCGCCCGCCGGCGGCCGGCGACCAGTTGGACGCGCACCAGTGGGAGCGTGAGCAGCAGGGTGACGCCGCCGAGCAGCGGGTTCACCGCGAACAGGGTGCCGAGGAAGCCGAGGACCGTCGCCAGCGCCTGGAGGCTGCTGAACGCCGAGCCGGTCAGCAGGTCCGGGGCGACGCCGCCGGCCTGCTGGGCGAGGCGCAGCTCGTTCTGGAACCGCGGGTCCTCGAAGGGGCGCAGCCCGGGCAGCCGGTTGACCGCCTCGAACAGTTCGTCCTGCACCCGCAGCCGGATGGCCCGGCTGCTGCGGGCCCGGGCGTACTCGCTGGCGGCCGGGGCGAGGGCCAGTCCGAGGCTCGCGGCGACCAGCAGGACGCAGGTGCCGACCGGTACGCCGGAGCCAACGCCGGGCGCCCCGGGCGGGGCCGTCAGCGCGTCGAACAGGTCGCTGACCAGCAGTGCGGTGGCGGCCGGGAGCAGTCCGGCCACCAGGCCGCAGAGCAGGGAGACCAGCAGCGCACCGGGCCCGGACCGCCAGGCGAGCGCGGTCGCGGCGGCGGCCGAGCGCAGGGCCTGGCGGCCTTCGCCGGGCGGACGCGGCGCCGGGGCCGTGCCCGCCGTCGGGGGCGGGACCGCACCCGCCGCTCCGGCGGTGCCGGTGGCTCCGGCGGTGCCCGCCGTCGGGGTCGCCGTCACCGAACGGCGGGCTGGACGTCGAGTTCTCCGGGCAGCAGGCGGTTGGTGATCCGCCCGTCGGCGCCGACCTCGACGTAGCTGGGCCAGCGGACGACGCCGAAGGACTCGGCCACGGAGCCCTCGACCACCCCGGCGGGTTCGACCACGACCTTGGCGACCGGCGCGAGCATGGCGGCCAGTTCCTCGGCGACCGCGCCGGCGCCCTTGACGACGGCCACGACCCGGTCGCGCCCCCCGGGGTGGTCGGTGACGGCCTTGACGAAGTCCGGGGCCTGTTCGAGGCAGGGCCCGCAGCTCGCGGAGAAGAATCCGACGACGGCGCGGCCCCCGGAGAAGTCCGCGCGGGACACCGGTCCGTCCTGCCGGGAGACGGCCCGGAATTCCGGTACGGGAGTTCCGTCCGGAATTCGGTTCTCCGGGATGGAAACGCCCTTGACGATGTCACCGTGGGAACCGTGACCGGAGTTTCCGGTCACCTTTCTGGCGAGTGCCAGGGTAAGCAGCAGATTGAATACGGAAAGACAGCCGATCACGACGGTGAATACCGTTGACATGGCAGTGGGCCTCGTTCCGGACACTGGGGAAGGACGAATTCGAGGGGCGTTCGGGGAGCTTTCGAGGGGCCGGCGGAACGGTGTCGCCGGGGCGCTTCCGCCGGGGCCGGGTGCTCGGCGCGCAGCCGCCCGGGCGGGTGCTCAGCGCGCGGGAGAGAAGAGCTCGACCAGGGTGTCGGTGGCGATGGCCAGCGCGCTCGCGCCGACGGCGACCAGCAGGACCAGGGCGACGGCCGCCGGCTCCAGACCCCCCGGGTCCGGCGCGGTGCTCGCCACCAGACCGGCTGCGGCGACGCCGGCGAGGAGCAGATTGCGCACCACGTGCGCCCGCCCCACGGGCACGCCGGCCGCACCGAAGCAGGGGCAGGAGACGTCGATCCGGCGCCACAGCACCGAGACCAGGACCCCCGCGAACAGCGCGAGCAGTCCGCCCGCAGCCGCGAACGCCCAGGTGGCGACCGGTCCGGGCAGCCAGACCAGCAGGGCGACGGCCGCCTCGACGAGCGGGACGGCGATCACGACCGGGCGGTTCAGCCGGCGCGGGACGACCGCCATCGCGCGCAGCGCCGAGGCGAAGTCCCCGGGCGCGCGCAGCTTGGCCAGCGCGGAGACGGCGAAGACGAGCGCGACGACACAGCGGCCGCCGAGCAGCAGGCAGGCGTGCATGGTTCCTCCCCCGTGCCGGCACCCCGGGCGAGCGGGCATGCCGGCGGACTCTGTCGGCCGGGACTCCCGGCCGGGCACCGGGCGGGCCACGGAGGCCCGCCCGGTCAGACCCGGACGGTCAGCAACCGCCCCGGATGGCGTACGTCTCACAGGTGGGGGCGGAAGCGCAGTTCCAGGAACAGCACGTCTTCACGTAGAGCGTCTCCCCGACACAGGTGTAGAACGTACCCGCCGGGCACGCGCAGGCCGCTTCCGCGGTCTCCGTCCGGAGACCGCGCGAGAACGCCCGGTCGACCAGGTTGAGCATCGCCTGAACCATTGTTCCTCCACACTGGGCAGATGGATACGAGTGGCTGTGCACTTACTGACGAGATCTCGTGCGGGGAAACGTAACTGAAATATTCGGATCTTGTCTAGACCAAATTGGACAGTGATCGACAGGTGAGAACGGAAGCGGAAAGTCCGATTCCTTGGGTCGTGTCACCGGCCCTCCGGGAATGGCCCTCGCGCACTCGTCGGCCGCGCGGGCCGCCGGGGCCGGAGGCCGAGGCACGCCCGGAGGTCTGCGCGGCTGGTGCGCCGGTGGGGGTTCAGCGACAGTTTTCGGCGGGTGGGTCGCAGAGTCCGACACCTTCGACGCCCTGGAGGTCGGCGATCCGCCGCCTGAGATCGGCGAGGGCGGTGGTGGGTGCCCGGGAGTCGAGGATGGCGACGAGGCGCGCTCCGGGCGTTTCGCCGTTCCGGATCACGTCCTGGCAGGCGGCTCGGTGTCGGTGGTCCCGGACTCGGGCGCGACGTCATCGACTTCTACACAGCCGCCCCGGACAGGGCCGTTCGCCCGGAAGCCGGGTTCGCCACCGACGATGCGGCGGCCCCCACGCGTTCGGGAGCACCTCGAAGAGACACGGTCCGGCTACGCCCCGCACCGACGGCCGGTCCGGCACTCAGGCCGCAGGGCCGCCCCGGGCGTCCGGGACGGACAGGACGGACGGCGGGAGCGGGTGGAGCGACGGGTGGCCGTCGGCCGGCAACAGATGGCCCGCGGCGCCGACCTTGATGCCGGTCCGCTCCTCCGCGGTCAGCTCGCGGCGG
Organism: Streptomyces sp. BE20; assembly: GCF_036322525.1. Classification (NCBI taxonomy): domain Bacteria; kingdom Bacillati; phylum Actinomycetota; class Actinomycetes; order Kitasatosporales; family Streptomycetaceae; genus Streptomyces; species Streptomyces sp. BE20. The sequence goes on from NZ_JAQYWW010000939.1 coordinate 32,899, forward strand.
ATCCGGGCCGGGACGCCGGCGACCGGCGAGCCGGGCGGCACTCGCATGCCCGGCGGGCCGAGGGCGCCGTCCTCGGCTTCGGCCTCGGCCGGCGAACCGGCGCCGATCCGGGCGCCGTTCAGTGGGACGAACACCCCCGGTCGACGGCGGGCAGGACGCCTCTTGGACGGCGTCGACCACCTCGGCGGTCAACGGCCCCGGCGTTGCTCGCCCCTCCTCGCGGCGGCTGCCCGGCGGGGGCGGAACGGCACGCCCGCCGCCCGGCCGGTCCGGTGGTCCGGTGTCCGGCGGGACGGCGGGACGGCGGGACGGCGGCGGTCAGCCGGTCGGGGCGGCGGTTGCGGCGGCCGGCTGACGGCCGCAGAAGGCGGTCGCCAGCAGCTTCTGCGAGGTCTTCCACCCCTGGCCGGTGTTGCGGTAGCCGTTGGTCGAGACCGCCACCAGCCGGCGGCCGTCCAGGGTGCCGTAGAGGGCGCTGTTGTGCCCGCGGCCGGTACTGCCGTTGTTTCCCCAGACCTCGCCGCAGGGCGTGGTCAGCCGTCCGATCCCCAGGCCGTACTGGGCGTCGCCGCTCAGCGGGGCGACCGTCAGCATCTCGGCGAGCAGCGGTGCGGGGAGCAGCCGCCCGCCGAGCAGGGCCCGGAGGAAGGTGCCGAGGTCCGCGGTGGTCGAGATGCCGACGCCCGCCGCGTCCATCTCGCTCGGCTCCATCTCGGTGACGTCCACCGGGCCGCCGGGCAGATCGAGGTAGGTGTGCGCGTGCGGGCCGCGGATCCCCGTCGCGTGGGCCGGCATCGACGTCCCGCTCAGCCCCAGCCGGTCGATGATCCGGCGCTCCACCTCCCGGCGCCAGTCGTGGCCGGTGACCCGCTCGACGATCATGCCGGCCAGCAGGTAGTTGGTGTTCGCGTAGCGCCAGCCCGTGCCGGGCGCGAAGTACGGCGGGTGGCTGTTGGCCACCGCGAGGAGTTGCTGCGGCGTCCAGCTCCGCCAGCGCCCCTCGCGGAGCCAGGTCGCGTTGTCGACGTCGACGGCCGGGTCCGCGGTGTAGTCGAACAGCCCGCTGGTGTGGTTGAGCAGCTGGCGCACGGTAATGGAGCCGCCGCCCGGGACGGCGCCCGGCAGCAGGCTCTCCACGCTGTCGTCCAGCCCGAACCGCCCCTCGCCGACCAGTTGGAGGACGACAGTCGCCACGAAGGTCTTGGTCACACTGGCGATCCGGAACCGGCCGCTGGCCGAGGGCTCGGCGCCGGTCGAGAAGTCGCCCACGCCCTCCGCGCCCTTCCACACCGTGCGCCCGTACTCGGTCACCCGGGCGAGGGAGCTGGACGCCCCGCCGACCTCGATCACGCCCTCCAGTGCCTCGTTCAGCGCCCGGGCGTCCACGCCGCCCCGGTGCGGGCCGCGGCCGGCCGCCTCCGGGCCGGTCCCCGGCTGCTCCTCGCCGACGGCCGTCGCTCCGCCCGGCCCGGTGCCGAAGGCACCGGCCGTCGGGGCGGTCACGCCCACCAGGCCCACCCCCGCCAGCGCGAGCGCGACGATCCGCACGCCCCTCGCCGTCCGCGACCCGCCCCGGCGCTCCGCTACCCTCATGAGTCCTCCTGTGTCCGTGCCGACGGCTTTCGCAACACCCGAAAAGTGTGAGGGGTTGACACTGTGTCAGCCGCGCACGAACCGGTCGTCCACCCACAGGGGCACAGCGGCTCCCCCTGCGGAGGGATGCCCCTCCGGCGTGTCGGCCCTCCTCAAGTCGGAGGCCGACCGTGCCGAACTCCGCTACAGGAATCCGACGTGAGGAGAACTCACGTACGTCGACGAGTCGTCCCGGCGGGGCCTTGACGGCGTCACCAGCCGTCGTCCCCCGCATCGTGCACCGCCGCCGGGTCGGGCTCGTGGCCGTTCTGGCCGGAGTAGTAGTCGGACGGGGACTCGTAGGCGGTGTGGTCGGCCGCCTCGATCACGTCGTCGGGGTGCAGGCGGCCGTCGTCCCAGGTCTGCTCGGGGTCGGTCACGGCGGTGTTCCCTTCTCTCCACCGGCCCGGACACCGTCCGGACCGGTTCCCGACCGGGTCGGACCCCCGGTCGGACGTCGGACCCGGCCGGACGTCAGGCGGGCGGCCCGGGCGGTGCGGCGAAGTAGATCGCCTCGCACAGCTCGCGCGCGATCCGCGCGTACCGGCCGGCGTCGCGCAGCGGGCCGTCCTCCAGCCGGCGCCAGTACCCGGCCGCCCGCGCCGCCGCCCGGCGCAGGTCCTCCGGCCCGGCCCCGGCCTCCAGCCCGAGCTGGGCGGCCGGGGTGCGCCCGGTGGCCAGGGCGATCAGCGCGTCGACGGCGTCCGGGGCGAGTTCGAGCCGCCGGGAGGCGACGGCGGCCAGCGCCCGGGCCAACTCGTGTCGGCGCAGCACCGGATGCTGCCGGAGCTCGCCGATCCTGGTGCGCGCCCGGCGGACCAGGTCGGCGGGCAGGCCGTCGCCCGCACCGAGCGCGGCCTCGACCGCGCCGAGGGCGGCGGCGGCGCGCAGGACGTCGGCGGCGTCGACGAACTGCCGTCGCAGGTGGTCGACGACGGCACCGATGCCGGAGGTCCTCCGGAACTCCTCCAGCAGGACGGCGGCGCCGACGTGACCGCCCGTCGCCCTGGCCCGGTCGGCGGTCCGGAGCGCGACGTCGATGCCGTAGACGCCGAGCAGGCCGTGGAGCCGTTCGCGATCGGGCCGGGTGAGCGGGGCGTCGTCCCAGCCCAGGAAGCGGCTGCCGGTGTACAGGGCCCGGCGGAGTTCGGCCGCGGGGGTCTCGGCGAGCCGGCGGACCAGGGCGGCGTCCGACTCGGTGAAGTCGTCGCCGAGGGCGGTCTGCGCGAGCAGGCCGACCACCGGGAGCACGGAGTCCACCAGCCCGGCGAGCCGTTCGGCGTTGCGGTCGGCGACCTGCCGGGCCCGGGGCCAGGGGTCGCCGTGGCCGTCGCCGAGCAGGTCGATCCGGCTGAGCACGCCCACGGCGTTGAGCGCGGTCATCCGGCTGTCGGCCTGCGCGCGCAGGGCGCCGAGCGCCTCCGCGTCCCCGGCGCCCGGGTGCGGCATGACGTAGATCACGGCGTCGGCGCGGGCGAGCGCGGCCAGCGCGGGCGCGTCGAGACCGCTGAGCGAGTCGAGACCGGGGGTGTCGACCAGCACGCAGTCCCCGGCCGGCCGGAGTCCGGCGGCCTCGACCACCACCTCGGCGATCTCCCCGGTCGGCGTCCCGAGGCCGCGGGGATCGCGCGGCAGGCCGCCGGCCAGCCAGTGGGAGGTCCCGTCGAGCCGCCGGACCTGGACGCGGTTGAGCGGGCCGGGCCGGAACCAGGCCACCACGGTGGTGCACTCGGTCGCGGCCGAGGCGGCGAGCCGGCGCCCGAGCAGGGCGTTCACCAGGGTGGACTTGCCCGCGTTCATCCGGCCGCCGACGGCGATCCGCAGGGTCCGCTCGTCGAGGCGCTCCCGTACGGCGCGCACCGCCCCGACGGCCGGACCCGGCGGCAGCCCGGCCGCCAGGTCCGCGCAGAACTCGCCCACGAGGGGGGCGAGTTCCACGGGCCTCGGTCCGCCCGTCGACGCGGGCCCGGGCGGGGGGACTCCGGTCACCGCGCCTCCGCCGGGAGGAGGTCGCCGACCGGCGGTACGGTCCCTCGCTGCACGCGGGCCAGCACCCTGGCCAGCCGTTGGGCGGGCCGGCGGAGCCGTCCGAGCTCCTCCTTCTCGATCCGCGCGCACTCCTCGTACCGCTTGAGCTTGGCCGTGGCGCTCTCGACGCCCTTGAGCCAGGACACCATGCTGTTCACCGCGTGCGCGTCCGTGCGGGTCTCCTTGATCAGACGCCGGGAGTCGGCGAGTTCGGACTCCACCACCTGCACCCGGTGGGTGAGCAGGCCCGAGAGGCACCAGAGCACCGGGACGAGGACTCCGGCCGGCCTGGACCCGCAGGAGACCGCCACCGACAGGTCGAGGATCCGTTCCTCACCGGCGATCAGGTCCGCCAGCGGGGCCGTCGCCTCCCTGGCCAGGGCCCACGCGGCAGGGTCGGTGACCAGGTCGGCCTTGGTGAAGGCGAGCACGATCGGGAGCGGCGCCGACTGCGGCTGCACCGCCCGCTGGAGCAGGACGACGGTGCGACGGAGCTCCTCGTGGCTGCCGACGTCGTCCGCGAGGCGCCGGGCGTCAGCGAAGACGATCAGCCCGTCGGCCCGGGTGAGCCGGGCCAGCAGTCCGGTGGTCTCGGGATCGTCCGCGGCGGTGCTGGTGAGCGAACCGCCGCGGTAGTCGGTCCAGTCGAAGGCCGCAACGTCACGGCGGCCGTGGGTGAGCAGGAAACGGTGGTCCGTGCGGCGGGAGGAGATCGGCGGGTAGACGCCGCGGCGCACCGCCCGGCCCGTCCGGAGCAGATCGTGCCCGTCCTCCTCGCTGACGTCGCGCAGGGTGAACCCTTTGTACCCGGTGGCGAGTTGGGCGTACATGGAGGAGAGGTAGGTGGTCTTGCCCGCGTTGCTGTGACCAAGGGCGACCAGCCGCAGGTTCATCAGGTCCACGAGATCAGCTCCGTCCCGGGCCCGGGGAGCCGGACGCCCCGTCGGCGCCGGACGCGCCGGGGTCGCTGGGCGCGCCCAGCGACCGGGCCAGGGCGGCGCCCTCGTCCCGCAGGACGGCGAGCGAGGCGATCCGCCGCCGGGTGCGGTCCCGGGCGGCGGCGAGGTCAGCCGCGGAGGCGGCCAGGTTGCGGCGGTGGTCGGCGAGCTGCTTCTCCAGCCGGACCCGCTCGTCGGCGATGGCCTGGTCGAGGACGGCACCGAGCCGGTCGGTGAGTTCGTCGACGTGGCTGGTGATCTGTGCGGGGATCTCGGTGCTCAGCTCGGTGAGCACCCGGTTGAGGTGGCGGGTGGCGTCGCCGCGCACCCGGCCGAGTTCGGTGCGCTGGCGGCGCCGGCGGGTGAGCACGGCCAGCATCGCGTAGCTGGCGACGGCCGGGACGAGGATGCCGCCGGTCAGCAGACTGAGCACGGTGCCGAAGGTGGCGGCGGTGCCGAGCGAGGGCGCGACGCTCTCGATCACCCCGAGCGGACCGCCCTCGCGGTGCTTGGAGTGCACCATCTCCGGCAGCAGGCCGGCTCGTTCGGACCGGAGGACGACCGCGGAGCCGTCCGAGCCGTCCACGGGCACGAGCTCGGCGCCGGGGGCCTCCTCCTCCGGACCGGAGCCTGCGGCGGTGTCCAGGACGGCCGCGCACTCCTGCCGGACCTTCTCCTCCAGCACCGCCAGGCCCCTCCGGGCGGCGTTGTCGAGCTGCAACCAGACCGCCTCCACCTGGGCCTCCAGGTCGGCCGGGAACTCCTGGGCGAGCGTCCCCGGTTCGGAGGTCGCGATCTGCCCCTCGGCGTACTGCCGGACGTCGTTGACGCTCCGCCGGAAGCCGAGCTGGAGGGCGTTCTTGAGATCGCGGGCACCGGTCGACAGGACCCGCCGCCACTGGGCGCTCTCCGGCTGGAGCAGCCGCAGCGCCTCCTCCGCGCCCTGGACCTCGGCGGCCAGCGTCGGGTCCTGCCGGAGCGAGCGGAGGCGCTGTTCCTGCTCGGCCAGCGGACCGGCGATCGCGGTGAGGGCGACGTGGACCAGGTTGGCGAGCCGCAGTTCGGCGGCCCGGGCGGCGACCCGACGGCGCAGCAGCTCCTCCAACGGCTCGAAGCCGCTCTCCGAGAGCAGTTCGGCGGCCTCCTGGAGCGAGCCCGAGTCGGCGGCCTCGGCGGCGTCCCGCCGGGCCCGGTTGCTGACCGGGAACCAGGAGGCCCCGGAGTGCCGGGGTGCGTGCCGGGCGATCAGCTCGTGGTTGCGGGCGAGGACGGCCTGCCACGCGTCGTGGCTGTCGGTCTTGGTGAGGACGAACACCGTCTCGACGGTGCGCTCCGTCGCACGGGCCAGGAACTCCAGCTCGGAGCTCGTGAGTTCGCCGGATCCGTCGACCACGAAGACCAGTGCGTCGGCCCACTCAAGGGCGGCGAGGGCGAGTTCGGCGTGACCACTGACCAGCCCGCCGACACCGGGAGTGTCGACCAGTTCGAGGCCGGCGGCGAGCATCGGGACGGGCAGCTCCACCTCCACGTGGTGGACGTCGAGGCGGTGCGGCCGGCCCGTGAGCGGGTCCACCGCAGCGTACTCGGCGATCCGCTCCAGCGGGATCGGCTCGGGGCTCGGCCGCCCGTCCGGCTCCCCCGCCGGGGCCGGGTTCCCGAGCGGGTCGGTGCCGTCGGAGGGCCCGGCCCCGGCCCCGGTGGTCGACCCCGCCGCGGGCAGGAGGTACGCCTCGGCGCGCGGGCGCTCGCCGTGACGGACGACGACGTGCACACCGGTGGCGACGTCGGCGTCGACCGGGAGGAGGTCCCAGACGCCGACCAGACTGTTGATCGTGGAGCTCTTTCCGCGCTTCTTCTCCCCGACCACGACCAGCGAGGCGGCGCCGTCGGCGGCCCGGGCGGCCTCCTCCCGGACCCGTCGGGCGGCGTGCTCGGCGGTCGAACCGGCACCGCCCGCTCCGGCGTCGTCGGCGGGTTCCGCGGGTTCGGCGGCGGCCGCCCGGGAGGCACGTTCGAGGAGGTCCGCGGTGCGGCCGGCGAAGTCCAGCACGCGGGCGCGGGAGGGGCTTTCGGCCCGGGGCGTGGTCATGAGGGTTCTCCCCTGGTGGAGTCGGTCCGGTCACCGGGGTCGGCCGGCGGGTTCGCGCGCCGGTCGGCGGGCCCGGGGGAACCGCCGGGCGGCGGGTCGGACGGCCGGCGGGGCGGGGCAGGCGGCGGGTCGGCCGGCGGGTCGGGCAACGCAACGGACGGCGGGACGGTCGGCGGAGCGGGCACCGAGCCTGACGACGGGGCCCCGGAGGCATCCGGCCCGGGAGCCGGACCCGACGGCGCGGCGGGCGGCTCCGGGTCGTCGAACCCGCCGAACCTGCCGGAGTAGTCGGCATCCTGGGGCGTGACGGAGCGGGTCTGCCCGAACAGGGGGCGCTCGACGCTGGGGCCGGGAGAGACGTAGTCGTCCCCGCTCGCCCTTCCCGTGTACGGCCTCCCGTCGTCGTGGGCCTCCCCCTCCGGGGCGCCGTGCGGCGCGCCGTGCTGCGGCACCCCGGCGTACGGGTCACGGGGTGCCGTGTCCGGGTACGGGTCGGCAGGGCGCCCGCCGTTCCTCCTCCGCGGGGCCAGCGCGGAGTCCACCTTGCGGCCGACCTCGGTCAGGAACCGACCGGCCTGGCCCAGGAGCTGACCGAGGACCGACTGCCCGGGCGGTGCCGCCGGGTCCGAGCCCTTTCCCGGGCGCGGGCCGCCGTGTCCGGCGCCTCCCGCCCCGTGGACGGCCCCGCGCCACCCCCCGCCGTACCCGTCGTACCCGCCGTATCCGTCGTATCCGTCGTACGCCGGATCCACGGCTCCCGGGCCCGACGGGTGCGGCGCCCCGGGCCCGAAGGTTCCCGGCTTCGACCGACCCGGCTTCGACGGGCCGGTGCCGGACGGCGCCGGGTCCGCGGGATCCCCCGCGGACCGGTTCGGCGTGAACCGCACGGCCGTCGGCGGCGCCGGCGGCGGGCGGAACAGCAGCTGGTAGGCCCGGCCGTCCCGGCTGGTCAGATGGGTGAGCCGAGCGAGGTCGGCGTCGGCGCGACGGCGCCAGCCCGTGACCAGGAGGCACGGATCGGGCACGGACGCCGCCGCCGACCACAGCGCCCCCGCCTCCGACTCGGGCAGCAGGTGGGCCCCGTCCGCGCGGGCGGGGAGCCATCGGCCCGTCGACGGCAGCCCGCCGACCGTCCCGGGGGCCCGGTCGGGCCACGGGGCGGCACCCGGCGCGGTCGCCCGCGGCTCGGCCTCCCGCCGGTCGGCCGCCTCCCAGGTCGGCGCCGTCCAGTCGCGGTACACCCGGCCGCCCCAGGGAACCAGGTGGTCCTCCAGCTCGGCGAGTTCGGGGAGTCGTCCGGGCGCCGGCGCCTCGCTGTACCAGCCGACGAAGCCGTAGAGCGGGCGGTCGAACCTGTCCCGGACCATGGTGTCGCTGATCAGTCCGAACTCGCAGGCCGCGCCGAGCAGCACGCCGTGCTCGTCGCGGTGGAGCACGAAGCGCGGCCCGTCCTCCAGGCGGTCCCCGCCCGCCACCGCGGTGCGGACGGCTTCGGCGAGCGGGCCCTGCCGGTCGACGCCGGCGGGCAGGGCCCGCCACCACTGGTCGATCCGCAGGGTGCGGCCGTAGACGACGGCGGACCAGCCGCCGGGCGGCGTGGCGGACACATCGGTTCCGGCGGGCCGGGGGTCGGCCGCCGGTGGGGCGTCGGAGGTGTGGTCGGGCGTCGGCCCGTACGGGGGAGTCGTCATGGTGTCAGTCCGTCAGCAATCGGCCGTCGCGGTAGATGGCGATCCCTCGCAGTTCCTGGTCCAGCTCGGCGCACCGGTGCTGGGCCCGTTGGAGGTCGGCCGAGGTCGCCCGGCTGTCGGCCACGAGCCGCTCGATCTGCTGCCGGGCGGAACTCTTCCGGTCTCCCTTGAAGATGCCGCCGAACAGCCCCTGGCTGAGTGCGGCGAGTTCGCCGCGGGAGGAGTCGAGGCCGGCGGAGAGCCTCGCCATCTCGTGCTCGTTCCGGGCGATGCCCTCGCTGAGGTAGTGGCGAAGGCTGAAGACGATCGGCAGGTGGAGGTTCTTGGGGCTGATCCGGGTCGCGTCGACGATGCTCCGACCGCCCTCGCCGAAGGTGCCCAGCTGGATCGGGCAGAGCGCCACCGTGACGCCCTCGGCCTCCTCCCCGGCGAGGGCGGGGACGAGGTTCCCGAGGTTCCTCGCCACCACCTGGAGCGCCTCGGCGGCGCTCATCCCCGTACGCGCGACCAACAGGTCGACCTTGGTGAGCAGCACGACCACACCGGGGGGAGGCTGGCGGGCACGGAAGCGGTTGCTGAAGACCCTGGAGATCGCGATGCTGCACCGGGGGATCTCCATCAGGTCTCCGACCCGTTCGAGGCTGCCCGGGGCCCCGGCCTTGACCCACTCGGCCACGTGCTCGGAGTCCAGCGCGACAATGATGGTGTCGGTGGCCTCCAGCCGCTCCGCCAACCGCGAGACGTCCGGCGCCGAGCCGCGGGGGGCGACCAAGGAGTCGCCCCGGAAGTCCACGAAGTCGACCTGCATGAGGTCGCGCATGCCACGGCGGAACACGAACTCGTAGGTGACGGGCAGGTCGTCCGGGGTGGGTTTCGGCATCTCGCCGGTGCGGCGGAGCTTGGCCCAGTGCTCGGCGAGGTCGAGGTCCCGGTCGGGGTCGGTGGCGTAGAGGTAGTAGCCCTTCACGCCGGACGAGAGCCGGTTGTACATGCCGTGCAGGTAGGCGGTCTTGCCGGAGCCACTGGCTCCGATCATGGTCACGGAGATGCTGGGAACGTCCATGGACGCGGTCCTCTGTTCGCGAGGTCGAGGGTCTCGGAGCTGCCGGTGGTGGTGGCGGCGCTGGCGGTGGTGGTGGCGCTGCCGGTGGTGGTGCCTGGGAGGGATCGGATCGGGAGTCGGGGCGGAGTCCCACGGTGGCGGGGGCCGGACCGTGGCTCAGAACGAGAGGATGTCCTCCAGCAGCTCACCCAACCGGTCGGCCGGCTCCACCAGTGGTTGCAGGAGGGAGAGTTCGGAGGCGGCGAGGGCCCGGTCACGGTCCCGGAGAGCCGCCCAGGACGGCACGTCGTCCCACCAGCTGCTGACCCGGTCCCACAGCGTGTCGCGCTGATCGGCCAGTTGGGCGGAGGCCATCAGGCTGTCGATCGAGGCGGACAGTCGCATCGCCCGCCCGATGATGCCGAACCGGAGCGTCCAGAGCACCGGCAGCGCCACGTTCTCCGGCTCCGGGCCGCAGACCAGCGGGATGAACGCCCCCTGGATGTGGCGGGTTTCGGCGACCGCCTCGATCAGCGGCCGGAACGGTCCGACGAACCGGTCCTCCGCGTCGTCGGCTCCGAGGTCGACCAGGTCGGCCTTGGTGAGGGCGATCACCAGCGGTGTCAGCGTCTCCTCCCGGTCGGCGAGCGCCTGGTGGACCCGGACCGTCAGCCGCCGGACGGCTTCGGCCGCCTCCGGGTCGGTGTCCAGCCGGAGGGCGTCGACGAAGAGCACGATGCCGTCGGCGGCGACCAGGTCGTCGTGCAGGTCGGCCGCCTGCGGGCTGTCGCCGCGGTGCTCCGTGAGCGCTCCCCCGCGGTGGTCCTTCCAGCGGAACGGGAAGACGTCGGCCCCGTCGTGGCGCAGGACGAAGTCGTAGGCGCGGGGCCGGTCGCTGGCCCGGGGGTAGCGGCCGCTCAGGATGTCCCGTGCGCCGGACGTCAGCACGCGGTGGGCGGTCGTGTCGGCGGTGCTCAGCGTCATGCCCTCGACGCCGTCGCACATGGCCGCGTACATCAGGGAGAGGTAGCTGGTCTTCCCGGCCGCACTGTGGCCGAGCATCACGATGTCCATGCGGTTCCTCGCGGCTCCTCGGGAGGCGGGGCGGGTCCGGGCGGAGTGCCCGACGGGCGGGACACGGAGACGGGGGTGCGGTGTCCGGTCCCGGCCCGGGGGGTCGTTCCGGGCCAGGGGGTCGTTCCGGGCCGGGGGGTCGCTCCGGGGCGGATCGGTCCCGATCTGGGTCAGAGGGGCCGGCGCCCGTCCAGACGGGGGTCGTCCTCGTCCGGATAGTGGGTGACGGCCCAGCGCTTGGCACTCTGGCCGGCGTCTGCGCCGTCGTGGGCACCGCCGGCGCCGTCCGCCGGTCCGGGCGAAGCCGGCGGGTCGGTGAGCGCACCGAGCGCGACCACGGCCTTGGGATCGGCGGCCAGTTCGGGCAGCCGGCCCAGACGGGCGGCGATCAGGTCGGCGACCACCGGAGTCCGGCCGGCCGCGCCGCACAGGACGACGGCGGCGAGATCCTCCGGGGACACTCCGGCCAGGGCCAGCGCCCGTTCCAGCAGGTCGACGGAGGCGGTGAGCGCCGGAGTGACGGCCGCCCGGTACTCGCCGCCCTGGACGACGAACGGGTCGCGGTAGCCGGGCACCGCGAGGTAGACCGTCCCGGTGCTCGACAGGGACTCCTTGGCGAGGGTCAACTCCCTTGCTAGCTGGAAACGCTGGTGGGCGGTGGCAGCGTCGGACGCGTCGGCGGAAGCGGAAGCGGAAGCCGGATCGGGCCAGAGCCGGTACCAGGGGGCCGGGTCCACGTCCAACGCGCGGTCACGGAGCAGTTCGAAGAGGGCCTGGTCGAGGTCCCGGCCGCCGAAGTCCGGGTTGCCGGCGACCGCGACGGCCTTGAACTCGCCCCCCTCCCGGCGGAGTACGGCGATGTCGACCGTCCCGCCACCGAGGTCGTAGACGGCGATCGGGCGGTCCTCGTACGGCGCGGAGCCGTCGGCGTGCCCGGCGTCCGCAGCAAGGGCCGCCGCGGCGGCGTGGAAGCGGGCCGCCGCCACCGGCTCGGCCAGCAGCTCCGGGTCGTCGATACCGGCCCGGACGGCCGCCTCGACGAGCCGGCCCAGATCGGCCGGCGACCAGTCCGCAGGGTGGGTGAGCACGGTGCGCACCGGAGCGCCGCCCCCGTTCTGCGTACGGGCCTCCGCCGCCGCGCGGGCCAGTACGGCGGCCGCGAGGTCGACCGTGACCACCTCACAGCCGTCCAGCAGGACGGCCCGCTGGCGGAGCAGCGCCCTCTTGGGGCCGAGCTCCGCCCGTTCCGGCCGCTGGGCGGCGAGTTGGACGGCGGCGCGGCCGGTGAGCAGCACCCCGGCGTCGTCCAGGCAGACCAGCGAGGGCAGGTAGCGGCTGTTCTCGATCTCGACCGCCACCACCGGACCGGCCTGCGCCACGCGAACCGCCGCAGTGGTGAAGCAGGTACCGAAATCTATGGCCAACGACCAGTCAGACACGTTTCCTCACAAGGCAGTTGCGGCACGCGAGTGCGCGGCGGAGCGCAGCCGGGGCAGCGGCCCCAGGTGTCCCGCGCAGGATGTTAGGCCCCCACGGGCGACTCTGAAGCGGGTCGGGACATTTTGTAACAATGGCATGCACATTGCCGCTTCGGCGCCGAGGCGTCGGCGGCACGGCACGGGGCCGGCACTTCGGCCCCCGGGTCCGGGGCGCCGGCCCCCAGTCTCCGCGCACCCGGCGGCCGAAACACCGTCAGGTGACCGAATGGGGACGGGGCACCCGGCGGCCGGCCCTGCCGGCCGACGTGCGAGAGTCGGAACCACTGCGCGGCGGAACCCCGTGCGGCGACCGAATCGGCACGACCTGCCCGCACAACCTGCCCGGCCCCGACGAGGAAGGCCCCCTTGAGCAGCCGCGACGCCGCCCCCGACACTGCCCCTGTCCCCGCCCTCGCCCCCGTTCGCGCCCCCGTTCGCGTGCCCGAGGAGTTCGCCGCCGCCTACGGCGCACACGGGGTCGCCGAGCGCGCCTGGATCGAGGAACTCCCCTCCCTCGCAGCCGAGTTCCTGGACCGCTGGACCCTGCGACCGGACGGCCCGCCCGCCCACGGCATGGCCTCGCTGGTCCTTCCCGTCCTGCGGGCCGACGGCTTCCCCGCGGTCCTGCGGCTGCAACAGGTCCGCGAGGAGACGGCCGGCGTCGCCGCCGGGCTGCGCGCCTGGCGGGGCGAGGGCGCCGTCCTGCTGCTCGACGACGACCCCGCCACCGGCACCCAACTGCTCGAACGACTCGACGCGGCCCGGCCGCTCGGCGTGGTGGCCGACGACGACACCGCGCTGTCGGTCCTCGCCGGCCTGATGGCCCGGCTGACGGCCGTCCCCGCCCCGGCCGGGCTCCGCCGCCTCGGAGACCTCGCCGCCGCCATGGTCGACGAGACACCCCGGGCCGTCGCTTCCCTACGGGACCCCGACGAGCGACGCCTCCTCCGCACCTGCGCCTCGACGGTGGCCGCACTGCTCGACGAGCCCGGTGATCGGCTGCTGCACTGGGACCTCCACGACGGCAACGTGCTCGCCGGCGAGCGCCAACCGTGGATCGCCATCGATCCCGAACCCCTCTCGGGCGACCCGGGATTCGACCTGCTCCCGGCCATCGACCAACGGTGGGACGCCGCGCACCGGGGTTCCGCCACCGAACGGACCGTTCTCCGGCGGTTCGACCTGCTGACCGGCACGCTCGGCCTGGACCGTTCGCGAGCCGCCGGCTGGACGCTCGGCCGCGTGCTGCAGAACGCCCTCTGGGACGTCGAGGACGGCCGGACCGCCCTGGAACCGTCCCAGGTCGCCGTCGCCACCACACTGATCCGGCACCGCCTCGGTCAGGGCGTGGAACCGTGAACCGGCCTGCGTCCCTCCGCACGGAGACGGCGGTTCCGAGCCCGGACAGCACCTGGCGCCACCCCCGGTCGACGCCTGGCCTGGTCCCGCGGGACCGACGGGCGCGGGGGGTGCCTTGAACGAGCCGGACCGGCCGCCGGTGGAACACCGGCCGCCGCCTGACCGGGTCGGCCGGCGAGCCACCGCCTGGGCGTCCGGCCTGGGCTACGCCGCCGTGCTCGCCGGGTCCTCAAGCCCTGGCGGCCGTGCTGTTCCTGCCGTGGCGTCCGTCGTCACGTCCCGAGGTCCTGGTGCCGCTCGCCGCGACCGCGCTGCTCGGTGCCGCCTGGTTCGCCGCCTCCTGGCTGGCGCCGCCGGCCGAACGTCCCGCGCCCGGCGAACGGTAGCCGCACCGCCTACGGACCTTCTCCCGGCCCTCCTCCCGACGCTCCTCCCGGCTCTCCTGCCGACCCGCGCTGTCGGTCGGCGCGAGCACGGGCCGAGGGGCGCGCGACGCGGCCCCTGCCATCGGCCGGGCGACCGACGGGCGGAACCGCACAGGTGAAGGTCAGGTTGCATTCGCGTGAACCGCCTCAACCACCCGCTCCGCACAACTGTCCGTCTCCTCGCCCGGATCCGCTCGGCCGTCGAGCGCCTCGACGCCCGCGCCGACGCCGCCCTGCGGGCCTGGGCCCGCCCGCTCACGGCCCGCACCGCCGAGCTGCTGCGCCGCATGGCCGCCGCCAACTGCAGTGACGCGCTCAGCCGCCACCTCCCCTGTCGCGCCCGCGAACGGGCCGCCCGCGACGCCGCCGCGGGCCACGACGGCCGGCCCGGCTCGTAGACCCGGCCCGAAGGACCGGCCGGACGGACCGGCCCGGGGCGCCGGCGTCAGGCGCGGCAGAGGCCGGTGGCCCAGTCGACGGTGGCGGCGGCCTGGGAGTGGCGCCACTCGGGGGCGAGCAGGTCGCGGTCGAGCTGCGCGGCGGCGGTGCGGTCCTCGACGACGTAGCCGAAGTCCTGGAGCCAGGCCGGGTAGAGGTTCTTCGATCCGATGTAGAAGGCCGAGTCGTCGACCGCGACCAGCTTGTGGTGCAGCGCGTACGGGTGTCCGTCGGCCCAGGTGGCGGTGGGGGCGGCCCGGAAGGTGGCGAGCTGGAGGTTGCCGCAGAGCGCTGCGGTGGCCTCGGCACGGTCGCCGGTCAGGGTGGCGAGGCGGGCCCGGAGCACGTCGCCGATCTCGGCCAGGGACTTGATCTGCGAGTAGCCGCCGCTGCCGACGGCGCCACGGTTGGCCGGGTCGCTGACCACGATCCGCACCTTGACCCCGGCGGCGAGCTTCGCGGCCAGCAGGTCGTAGAGGCGGGTGTCGTAGCGGGGCAGCGGCGGGCAGGTGCCGTTCATGTCCTGCTGGGAGATCTCGATGTGCCGCCGGGCACTGCCGACGAGGGCCCGCAGGGCGTTCTCCTCGGGGTTGACCGTCTCGTAGTCGCGGTCGGCGTTGGTGTTGTCGTGCAGGGTGAGCGGGCTGCACTTGGCGTCGGCGGCCCCGACCACCGGGCCGGGCCGGTAGCCGGACGCCGGGTCGGCGGCCTCGATGCCGACGCCGAGCCCGCCGACGGCGATCACCGGGACGGTCCCGGTGGCGGGGGCGGCCGGGTTGAGGTCGCGCTCGATCGACGGGCGGCAGGCCCCGCCGTCCGAGGAGGCGAACCAGGCGTTGCCGAAGAGGCCGGTCCGGCCGCAGGTCCACTCCCACAGGGTGTCCAGGTAGCGGGCGGCCGAGGTGGCGGCGGGGCCGCTGAGCGCCAGGTCGACGTCCGAGACGGGGTGGGCGGTGTCGAGGTAGTCGTTCTTCCAGCCGTTGATGCCGCCGGCGATGACGGTCCGTCCGTCGACGACCAGGAGCTTGGAATGGTTCCAGGAGAACGCGGTGCGCGAGGTGGTCATCGAGGCGATGTTCAGACTGACCGAGCCGGCCGCCGGGCCGAGCCCGGCAACCAGCTCGTCGCGGTAGCGGGAGGGCAGGACGTTGGCGTTGTAGAGCGGCGCGGCGCCGACCAGGATGCGCACGACGGGGCGGTGACCGGCGGCCACCGCGGCCTTGAGTCCGGCGACGAGGGCGTCCTCGAAGCCGCCGTCGGGGAACGGCGCGAGGGTGGAGACGTCCACGGTCCGGGTCGCGGCGGCGACGTCGGCGGTCATCTTCGCCAGCAGCGCGCGGGTGCCGGGCCGGTCGGCGCAGGTGGCGTCGCCCCAGCAGCCGGGTGTCTGGAGCAGCCAGCCAGCCGGCTCCGCCCCCGCACCCATACCGGCACCGGCACCGGCCAGGCTGTTGCCCTCGGTGCGCTGCCAGACGGTGCCCTCCAACCCGGGCGACACCTCCCGCAGGACGCGCTCCACGGCGTCGAGGTGCGCGGTGCCCGTGTCACCGTCGGCCCGGGTGGTGGGGGCGGGTACGGCCGCACGGGCGGACGTGGGCGGGACGACGGCCAGCAGGCTGGTGGCCGCGGCGGCGGCGAGGGCGGCGCGCAGGACGCGGCCGGGGCGGCGGGAGGAGGGTCGGAGCACGTGACGTTCCTTCAGGACGTGACGGGTGGCTCATGGTTCACCCGTGGGACGACCTGAGATTACCGAGAAGTAATATCCCGTCCAATTTGTGCATGCCAATGAGCCACCGGGCTTGATTCGCACCCGCCGTCCGACCCCCGCCACATGGCCGCCGTGTGCCGGGGCGGCGACGCCGGGCCGCGCGCCCGGCCTCGGACACGCCGGAAGGCCCGGCCCCGACGGCTCGTTCGAGCGTCGGGGCCGGGCCTTCCGGGAGGCTCACGCACGGGGCGCCGGGGCGGCGCCCCGGCAGCGACCGCGAGGTCAGCGGTCGGCGGCTGCCGCCCGCCGGTCCGTCGCGAGCGCCTCGGCGGCGGCGATGTTCGGCTGCGG
This sequence comes from Streptomyces sp. BE20, assembly GCF_036322525.1. Taxonomy (NCBI): domain Bacteria; kingdom Bacillati; phylum Actinomycetota; class Actinomycetes; order Kitasatosporales; family Streptomycetaceae; genus Streptomyces; species Streptomyces sp. BE20. The sequence goes on from NZ_JAQYWW010000939.1 coordinate 49,152, forward strand.
GTGGGTGAGCAGGTGCGCACCGGCGGCGAGGGCGCCGCCGACCAGCGGCGCGAGGATGAACAGCCACAGCTGGGACAGCGCCGCGCCGCCCGCGAACAGCGCCGGACCGAAGCTGCGCGCCGGGTTGACGGACGTCCCGGTGAGCGGAATCCCGACCAGGTGCACCACCACGAGCGCCATGCCGATCGGCAGGCCGTCGAATCCGGTGGCGGCCAGGCGGTGGGTGACCGCCAGAACGACGAAGACCAGGAGGAAGGTCAGCAGCACCTCGGCCAGGAACGCGCCCCCGAGGTTGATGTGCACGGCGGAGCGGTCGCCCCAGCCGTTGGTGCCGAGCTTCTCGTGGGTCTGGAGGCCGGGTATCTGCTTGGCGAGCACCAGCACCAGGGCCGCGCCGGCGATCCCGCCGAGGAACTGCGCGACCCAGTACGACGCGGCGGTACGCCCGTCGATCCGGCGGGCCAGCAGGAACCCGAGGGTCACCGCCGGGTTGACGTGACACCCGGAGATCGGGCCGAACGTGTACGCCAGGGCGAGCAGCACGAAGCCGAACGCCAGCGCGATCCCGACCGATCCGATCGCGTCCCCGGCCACCACGGCGGCGCCCACCGCCAGCAGCACCAACAGCAGAGTTCCGAGAAACTCGCCGACCACCGCACGCCTGTCCATCTGGCCTCCCGACCGCATCACTCCGAACGGCACCGCACCGCCCGAACCCGGCTCACCCTCGGCAGCCGAACGGGGCAACGCATCTCGATCGAACGCCTGCGCGCCGAGATCCTGAAACACCGGACGGACTAACTGCTCCAGTCGGGTGAACCGGACATATCGCCACACTATAGGCCATCCGGCCTGCGACCTCACCTCGACAGCGGGCGCGCACCCACCCCGCCACCACCCGTCGCGAACACCGACCCGGCCCGCGACCGGAGCTGACGGTCCCTGGACGAACGAACCCGACCTGACGGTCCCCGCCCGGCAGCCCCGCGCCACCCCACCCGGGCTCCCACTCCCACCCGCCTCCCGTCCCGAGGCCCGGGCGGCGCGGCGCGAGGACCCGCCGCGCCGTCGGCCCGTACGGTCTGCGCATGTCCTTCGGTCTGCTGTCGGCGCTGCTCGCCGCCCTGCTCACCGGTTCGGCCACCGTGCTCCAGGCGGTCGGCGCACGCCGCGCCGCAGCCGGCCGGCGGCCGGGCGGGGCCGCCGCGCTCGCCGGAGCCTTCCGCCAGTGGCCGTTCCTGGTCGGAGTCGGGATGGACATGCTGGGGTTCGGCGCCGAGCTGATCGCCCTCGAACGGCTGCCGCTCTACGAGGTCGAGGCCGTCCTGGCCTCGGCCCTCGCCGTCACCGCCGTCGGCTCGGCCCGCGTCCTGCGGGTGCGGCTGCGGCGCAGCGAGTGGGCCGGGGTGGCGGCGGTCTGTGTCGGGCTCTGCGTCCTCGCCCTCACCGCCGGGCGGGACGGACCCGGCCGGGGCAGCCCGGCGCTACGGCTGGGCGTCCTGCTCGCCTCGGTCCTGCTGATCGGCGTGGGCTGGCTGGTGGTGCGGTTCGCCGGAGGCCGCAGCGCGCCGTTCCTCGGGCTGGTCGCCGGCCTCCAGTTCGGCGTCGTCGGCGTCGCGGTGCGGGTCCTGCCGGACGCCCGACCGCCCGACCTCCTCGTCGAGCCCTCCGCCTACGCGATCGCCCTCGCCGGGCTGGGCGGCTTCAGCGCGCTGACCTGGGCCATGCAGACCGGTTCGGTGACGGCCGCGACGGCGGCCATGGTGCTCGGCGAGACCCTCGGTCCGGCCGTCATCGGCGTGTTGCTGCTCGGCGACCACACCCGCCACGACGCGATGCCGCTCGCCGTCGCGGGCTTCCTGGCGGCGGTGGCCGGTGCGCTGACCCTGGCCCGGTTCGGGGACGCCGAGCAGCCGTCCCCGGCCTCCGCGCGCTGATCGGGCCCTTCGACACCGCGCCGGCCGCTGCCCGGGCGGCCGGCCGGTCCGGGTCGTGATTGGCCTTGCGGGACCACCGCCCGGGGATCACCCACCCGGGGAACGGCCGCCCGACCGACGGACCGGCGCGTGCGGGCCACCGGCGGTCCGGCCGGTGGGCGGTCGTCACCCACCGGCCGGGCCGCACGTGCGGCGGGGATCGGTCAGTCCGTCTGGCCCGCGAGCACCTCGTTGACGAGGGTGCGCGCCTCCTCCTGGACCCGGGCCAGGTGGTCAGGCCCCTGGAAGGACTCGGCGTAGATCTTGTAGACGTCCTCGGTGCCCGACGGGCGGGCGGCGAACCAGGCGTTCTCGGTGCACACCTTGATGCCGCCGATGGCCGCGCCGTTGCCCGGGGCCTCGGTGAGCACGGCGGTGACCGGCTCGCCCGCCAGGTCGCCGGCCCGGACCTGGTCGGCCGACAGCCGGGACAGCAGCGCCTTCTGCTCGCGGTCCGCCGGGGCGTCGACCCGGGCGTAGGCGGGGGCACCGAACCGCTCGGTCAGGTCGCGGTAGTACTCGCTGGGCGTGCGGCCGGTCACGGCGGTGATCTCGGCGGCCAGCAGGGCGAGCAGGATGCCGTCCTTGTCGGTGGTCCAGACCCCGCCGTCGCGGCGCAGGAACGACGCGCCGGCCGACTCCTCGCCGCCGAAGGCGATCGAGCCCTCCAGCAGGCCGTCGACGAACCACTTGAAACCGACCGGCACCTCGACGAGCTGCCGCTTCAGGTCGCCCGCGACGCGGTCGAGCATCGACGAGGAGACCAGCGTCTTGCCCACCGCCGCGTCGGCGGGCCAGTCGGCGCGGTGTCGGTAGAGGTAGTCGACGGCGACCGCGAGGTAGTGGTTGGGGTTCATCAGGCCGCCGTCGGGGGTGACGATCCCGTGCCGGTCGGCGTCCGCGTCGTTTCCGGTCGCGATGTCGTACTCGTCACGGCGGGCGATCAGCGAGGCCATCGCGGCGGGCGAGGAGCAGTCCATCCGGATCTTGCCGTCCCAGTCCAGCGTCATGAAGCGCCAGGTCGGGTCGGTCACCGGGTTGACCACGGTCAGGTCGAGGCGGTGCGTCTCGGCGATCCGCCCCCAGTAGGCGACGGACGCGCCACCGAGCGGGTCGGCACCGATCCGCAGGCCGGCGGCCCGCACCGCGTCCAGGTCCAGGACGGAGACCAGGTCCTCGGTGTAGGCGGTGACGTAGTCGTGCCGACCGGTGGTCGGCGCGGCCAGGGCCCGCGCGTACGGGACCCGCTTGACGCCCCGCAGGCCCTCGCGGATCAGGGCGTTGGCGCGGTCCTGGATCCAGCCGGTCGCCTCGGACGGGGCCGGGCCTCCGCTCGGCGGGTTGTACTTGAACCCGCCGTCGCGCGGCGGGTTGTGCGACGGGGTGACCACGATGCCGTCGGCCAGCGCCCGGGGGCTGCGCCGGTTGTGGGTCAGGATCGCGTGCGAGACGGCGGGGGTCGGGGTGTAGCCGTCTGCGCTGTCCAGCAGGACGGTGACGCCGTTGGCGGCCAGCACCTCGACGGCGGTGGCCGTGGCCGGCTCGGACAGGGCGTGCGAGTCGGCGCCGAGGAACAGCGGGCCGGTGACGCCCCGCGCGGCCCGGTACTCGCAGATCGCCTGGGTGGTGGCGGCGATGTGGTCCTCGTTGAACGCCGCGTCCAGCGAGGAGCCGCGGTGGCCCGAGGTGCCGAACGCCACCCGCTGGCCCGGCTCCTCCGGGTCCGGGTGCAGCGTGTAATACGCCGTCACCAACCGCGCCACGTCCACCAGGTCGCCCGGCTGCGCCGGCTGCCCGGCCCGTACGTGTGCCATTGTCTTCTCCCACCAGATTTCTCGCCGTGCGCCGGCCAGCGGCCCGGCGCTTCCGTGCCCCGTGCTCACCGATCGTAGCCAGTGGACGACCGCCGGCCGTACCCGGGCGGGGCCGCCCGGCGAGGCGGGTCGGGTGGGACCGGCGGACGCGCTGCACCGGGCGGACGCGTCGTCGGACCGCTCCGGGGCCCGGGCCGGACACCGGTACCGGCCGTGCGGCCCCCGGCACGGCGGTGGCGGGCGGGATCTCAGGCGGGGAGCCGCTGGCGGTGCGCTTCGAGGACGGGGGCGACGGTGGTCGCCAGGAACTCGGTCACCGTGTACTCCACGAGGCCCTCCACCACGAAGGGGTCGGTCCGGGTGACCGCCTCGATCGCGGCCCGGTCGTCGCCGGTGGCGAGGATGACGCCGCCGTCGCGGGGGACCTTGCGGCCGGAGGCCAGGAAGGTGCCGTCGGCGTAGTGCCGGCCGAGCCATTCCACGTGGGCGGGGAGGGCCGCGTCGATGCGGTCGAGGGACGCGGTGTAGGTCAGCTCCAGAACGAACATGCGGCCAAGGCTAGCCGGGCGCAGGTGAGCGCCGTTCCACCGGGCACCGCTCCCCGACGGAACGTCACGCACCGTCGGCGCAGGGCCGTTCGGCCGGATTCGCCGGCCGTGCCATGACGATGCCCCGGGCCGTGGGGCCCGGGGCATCCCGAGGGTGGGCGAGGATGGATTCGAACCACCACAGCCGAAGCGGGGGCTTTACAGGCCCTTGGGCTCTCCCAGGCCCAGCTCGCCCTCGGTTTCTCTCTCGTCGCTCTCGTCTCTCTCGTCGATCGCGATGTCTCTACTCTCCCCCGGCCCCGCCAGGCCCGACAACCGGTTTTCCGGCCACGGCCGTTCCGTGCCGGACACCGCCCCGGAGGGGCTTTCCGGCTGGTCAGCCGGGTGGCGGTGGCGACATGTACGTGTCCGGATCAATGCGTTCGCCCCCCTCATGTGGTGTAGACCACTCCGGAGCCGACCACGGCCGCCGGGGGCGCGCCCGAACACCGGCCCCGTTCGCCGCCCTTGAGGGACCGATGACACGTGTACGCGCCGACGGCAATGCGATACAACACTGACAATATGACGATTGATCGGAGAAATCTGAAATGAGCAAGTCATCCCTGCCCCGCCGCGGTCTGCTCGTCGGCGCGGCGGCGACGGTGATCGGCTGGAACACCGTCGGCCGCTCCTGGGCCGTCGCCGCCGGGGACTCCGCTCCGGCCGGAACGCCCGCCACCGGGGCCGGTGCGAGCGGTGCGCCCGGCGTCGCGGCCGGCTCCGCCCTGGCCACACTGCCGCGTCTGGACGGGACCGTGGTGGCCGATGCCGGCACGCTGGCGCGGTTCGGCGGGGACTTCGGGCACCTGGTGACCGCCGCGCCGCGCGCCGTCCTGCACCCCGGCTCGGTGCGGGACGTCGCCGAGGTGGTCGCCTTCGCCCACCGGCACCGGATCCCGGTGGCGATGAACGGCCAGAGCGGCACCGGCGCCACGGCGGAGCTGGAGTCGCACTCCAGCTACGGGCAGGCGTCCGCCCGCGGCGGCATCGCGATCGACGCCCGCGGCCTGGACCGGATCGTCCGGATCACCCCCGGCCGGGCCGTGGTGGAGGCCGGCGTCACCTGGGCCCGACTGACCGAGGCCGCACTGTCCCAGGGCTGGACGCCCCCCTGTCTGACGGACTACCTGCACCTCTCCGTGGGCGGCACCCTGAGCGTCGGCGGGATCGGCGGCGGCGTCCAGCGGTTCGGGCTCCAGGTGGACACGGTCGAGTCGGTCGACGTGGTCACCGGCACCGGCCGCCTGGTCACCGCCTCCCGCACGTCCGAGCGCGAGCTGTTCGAGGCGGTCCTCGCCGGCGGCGGCCAGGCGGGCATCATCGTCCGCGCCACCCTGCGCCTGGTCCGGGCGCGCGAGCGGGCGCTCGTCTTCAACCTGTTCTACGACGACCTGTCCGCCTACCTCGCGGACCAGGAAAGGCTGATGGCCGAGCGCCGCTTCGACCTCCAGGTCGGCGAGGTCGTGCGGAACGCGGCCGGCACCGGCTGGCGCTACAAGGCGGAACTCGTCGCCCACTACGACGGCGCCGCCGTACCGGACCGGGCGGCCCTGCTGCGCGGCCTGCGCTGCGTCGCGGCCGAGACGACGGTGGTCGACCAGACGGCGCGCGAGTACGCGTTCCGGGTGGACGGCTTCGCCGGGTACCTGAAGGCCGCCGGCCTCTGGGCGCAGCCCAAGCCCTGGCTGAGCCTCTTCCTGCCCGCCTCGACGACCGCGACGTTCATGCGCGAGGCCACCGCGCTGCTCACCCCGGACGACCTGGGCTCCGGGCTGCTGCTCTTCTACCCGTACCGAAAGGACGTGCTCACCCGCCCGATGGCCGTGATGCCGGACGAGCCGGTCGGCTTCCACTTCGACCTGCTCTCCTTCCCGGCCCCGGGCGCCGACCACGCCGCCGCGCTGCGGCGCAACCGCCGCCTGTACGACCGGGCGGTGGCGCTGGGCGGCACGCGGTACCTCATCGGCGCGATCCCGGACATGACCCGGTCCGACTGGCGGCGCCACTACGGCACCCGGTGGGGGCGCGCGGTGGCCGCCAAGCGCCGCTTCGACCCGGCGGGCATCCTCACCCCGGGCCAGGGCATCCACGCCTGACCGGCCGCGGGCCCCGTCCCGCCCCGCCCTTCGGCGGGACGGACCGGGGACGCCGCGCTCACACCAGGCGGTGCATGCCCACGGAGTACGGTGCGGTCTCCACGAAGCCGTACTTGGCGTAGAGACGGTGGGCGTCGCCGTCGGCGATGAGCGAGACGTAGGCGCCCTTGGGCGCGCGGTCCTCCAGCTCGGCGGTGAGCCGGGCCATGATCCGTGCGCCCAGGCCCCGGCCCTGGTGGGCGGGGAGCACGCAGACGTCGGCGATCTGGAACACCGATCCGCCGTCGCCGATGATCCGGCCCATGCCGACCGGCTCGCCGTCGAGGCGCACCGTCACGCCGAACCAGGTGTTCGGCAGCCCGGCGGCCACCGCCTCGGCCGGGCGGTCGCTCATGCCGGAGGCGGTGCGCAGGTGCCGGAAGGTCGCGACGTCCGGCACGCCCGGCCGCACCTCGTAAGGGTTGGAATCGACATTCATGGATTACATGATAGTCAGGCCGACGCCCCCCGACCACGGGCGGACCCCGACGGGGGAAGGCTGCCCGGTGTCGATGAACGCGGACCTGCCCCTACCCACCGGGACATCGTCCAGCCGTAGGGCCTCGGCGACGAAGTGCACGATCACGGCCCCGGAGCCGCGACAGCTGTCTATCCGTTCCGGTCGGCGCGTGGGAGCGTCGCGGCCGTGAGGAGCAGGTACAGGAGGGCGAGCAGGGCCAGCCCGGTGGCGGTCGCGTACAGCGCGGCGGCGCCCGAGTGGACGGTCAGGCCACCCGACAGGGTGCCCGCGCCGATCCCCGCGTAGATGGCGGACGAGTTCAGTGCGACGACCAGCGGCGCCTCCTGCGGCGCAGCGGCGATCAGCCGGTGCTGCTGCGGCGGCGTCTGGCACCAACTGCTCGATCCCCAGGCCAGTGCGAGCAGCCCCACCAGCACCGGCGCGCGCGTGCCGCTCGCCGCCAGCAGGCCGAGCCCGCCCAGCGCGACCGCCATCACGAGGTAGCCGGCCGTCAGCACCCCCACCCCGCCCAGCCGGTCGGTGGCGAGCCCGGCCCCCAGGTTGCCGAGCACCGCGCCGACCCCGTACAGGCCCAGCGCCCACGCGGCGTCGCGGGCCGTCAGCCCCACCGCCGCCAGCGCCGGCACGCTGTACGCGTACACCGTGTACGCCGCCGCCATGCCCAACGCCGTCAGCGGCAGGATCGCCCGCACCGCCGGCCGGCGCAGCACCGCCAGGCGCTCGCGCAGCGCCACCGCCGGACCGCCGGGCAGCGCCGGCAGCAGGAGGGCAACGGCCCCGGCGGCGGCCAGGGCCAGACCGGCCACCGCCGCCAGCGCCCACCGCCACCCCGTCCACTGACCGGCCAGCCCGCCCAGCGGCACCCCGAGCGCGGTCGCCGCCGTCAGCCCGCCCACCACCACGGCCAGCGCCCTGGCCCGCCGTTCCGGGCGGGCCAGGGAGGCCGCGACCGCCCCCGCGTTGGGCGTGAACGCCGCCGCGGCCCCGGCCGCCGCCACGCGGGTGGCGAGCAGCGCGGCGAAGGTCGGTGCGAGCGCGGAGGCCAGGTTGGCCGCCCCGAGCCCGGCCAGTGCCGTGACCAGCAGCGTCCGGCGCGGGACCCGGGCGGTCAGGGTGGCGAGCACCGGGGAGAGCAGGGCGTAGGCCGCCGCGAAGACCGTCACCGCCTGTCCGGCGGCCGACGTCGAGACGCCGAGGTCGGCGGCCAGTTCGGGCAGGAAGCCGGCCACCACGAACGCGTCGGTGCCGACGGCGAAGGTGCCGAGGGCGAGCACCGGAACCACCCCGGCACGGCCGCCTCGGGGTTCGGCCACCGCCGCCCGCGTTAACGAGACATCAGACATCCCGATTCTCCTTCCTGGAAGGCCCGGCCGGACGGCCGGGCCGCATCGGTTCGGGCCAGGTCGATTCGGGCCAGGTCGATTCGGGGGTGCAATGAACAGGACGGCGCCGGGCAGGCCGGTGCGGCGTCAGGAACCGAGGCGCTCGTGGAAGCGGCGCATGCGCGCCGGGGCTCCCGCCGGACTGGCGGCGAGCAGGTCGGCGACGGTCTGCGCGGCCAGTTCGCGCCGCCACGCCAGCTCCGCACGCCGCATCGCCCCGGCGACGCCGCACGGCTTGGCGAAGTCGCTCGCCGCCGCCTCCGCTCCCGCGCCCCGCTGCCGGATCTCCGTGCACCGGAACGCCTCGGTGGTGCCCTCCACCGCGGCCACCACCTCCATCAGCGTGATCCGCTCCGGCGCCCGGGCCAGCCGGTACCCGCCCCGCGCGCCCGCCACCGACGCCAGCACCCCGGCCCGCACCAGCGGCTGCAACCGCTTCTTCAGGTACACCGGCGGAAGCTCGAAGATCTCCGCCAACCGCCCTGCCGGAATCGGCGCCTGCTCATCGAGCCACGCCAACGCCAGACAGCAGTGCAGGCCCCACTCCACACCCTCACCCATCAGCACAATCGGGATACTACACGTCCCCGTTACCGCCCCGCATGACGCCGGGTCGCCTCGCCGACCGGCCGCTCCGCTCCGCTCCGTCAGACGGTCACCCGGACGTTGGCCAGGAGGGTGGCGCCGTCGGCCGAGGTGGCGAGGACGCGGCCGGAGCGGTGCCGGTAGGTGACCGCCCCGGCGTGGCGGCGGACGCCGATCCGCGACGGGTCGGCGTCCGGGAAGACCGCGGTGAGGGCGGGGCCCCGGGCCGGGCCGGTGCCGGCGTGGAGCCGCAGGCCGGCGCCGTCGGACAGCGGCACGGTCACGGCCCAGTGGTCGCCGTCGGTGGCGGGGGCGTCCGAGGCCGCACCGTCGAGTCGCAGTCGGACGGTCGGCAGGCCGGAGGTCCAGCAGAGGGTGGTGATCCCCGGGGCCTCCCCGGTCGGCGCCGAGGCGGCGAGCAGGCCGCCCGCGGCGAGGGCGGCGGGTTCGAGGTGCGGCTCGGCCAGGGCGTCGTCCACCCGGAGGCGGGCCCGCAGCTCCCAGCCGGGCAGGTCCCAGCGCCAGACCTCGGTCAACGGGGAACCGTCGGGCAGGGAGGACCGGACGACGGCCGCGCAGCCTCCGGGCGTGCGGTTGATGCGGCCCACCAGCCGCTGCCCCACCACGAGTTCGCGCCAGACGACGGACGGACGGGGTGCCAGGGTGTCGAGCACCGCGATGCCGTCCGCGTCCTCGGTGATCAGGTGCCGGCCGTCGAAGGAGGACGCGAACTGCCGGGCGCGCAGGGTGGTCCAGGGGCGGACGGCGCGGGTGACGAGGTCGAGGCGGGACACCTCCCGGAGGTCGCCGTAGTCGGCGACCAGCAGGGCGACGGCGCCGTGGTCGGCGAGGACCAGCCGGTCGGCGGGCGTGTCCCAGGATGCCCGGGTGCGGCCGTCCGGTCCGATCAGCCGCACTCCCGCCTGGCCGCAGGCGACCAGCAGCAGGCCCGAGGCGAGCAGCGCCGCGTCCAGGACCGGGAGCGTGCCGGGCCGGTCGGCGGCGGTGTACGCGGGGGTGACGCCCGCCGGGCGCGGCGCGGGCCGCGGGCGGGCCAGGTCCTCGGCGACCAGCGGGTCGGCGCGGAGCAGGAGCCGGTCGAGGAGGGCGTCCGCGGCGCGGGCGCCCGGCCCGGCGTCCGGCCCGCCGATTCCGCCGTCGCGAACGGCCGCCAGGGCGGCGGCGGTGGCGAGTTCACGGTCGGCGGCGGGGTCGGCGGCGGGCATCTCGGCCAGGGTGGTGGCGAGCGCGGTCCGGCCGCTGCTGCGCGGGTCGCCGTCGCCGTCGAGGACGGCGCGGGCGAACGCCCGGGTGGACTGCCCGACGCCGAGCGCCAGCAGGTGGGGCAGCGCCCGGCCCCGGTCGGGCCCGCCGAGGGCGACCGCGTCGCGCAGGTCGGCGACGACCGAGGGGCGCAGCGCCTCGTCCGGCCAGGCCGCCTCGACGGCGCCGAGCCGGTCGCCGGCCGCGCGGCGGTGTTCGGCCCAGGCGGCTCGCAGTTCGCGGCCGGCCGACGGGTCGGTGGCGGCGAGGCGGACGACGGCCGCGGCGAACGCGGACCTGCGGTGGGCGGTGCGGACGGCGCGGTCGCGTTCGCCGGCCCGCCACCAGAGGCGGACCACCAGTTCGGCGGCGAGGTCGCGCCCCTCGGCGAGTTCGGCGGCCTGGGCGGAGCGGTCGTGCCGGTCGAGCAGGGCGACCGCCTCGGCGGGCGCGTCGAGGAGGTCGGCGAGGACGAACGCGGCCTCGTCGATCCGGCCCGCCTTCTCCAGCCGCTCGGCGGCGTGCCGGTAGAGGGCGGTGAGGTGCTGGTGCGAGGTGGGGCCGTGGAACGGTGAGGCCACGGCGAGGGCATCGCTGCGCGGGGTGGCGCGCAGGGCGCCGGTGAAGCGCCGGGGCAGGCCCAGCGAGAGCCAGGGCCGCCCGGTGTCGTCGGAGGCGCGCGCGGCGAGCGGCAGGGCGTCGCGCAGGGCGTCGTCCCAGCGGCGCTGTTCGAAGGCCCGGGTCAGCTCGCGCAGGTAGCGGAGGTGCCGGCGGTGGAGCGACCGGGCCGCCGGGGTCCGCAGGGTGAGGCGGGCGAGCAGGTGGCGGAGGACGGGACGGCGGGTGCGGGCGGACCTGCGGGCGGACCCGCGGGCGGGGCCGGTCGCGGCTCCCGTGGCCGCCCCGGCGGTGGCCCCGGCGGTGGCGTTCCCACCTTCCGTGCCACCGCGGTGGCCGCCCCGGTCGCCGCGGATCAGGTGGTAGGCGACCGTCAGGACGAACCAGAGGGCGAACAGTCCGACGATGCGCGGCCCCTGGTCCACGACCAGGTGGGCCCGGTCGGAGAACAGGACCAGCCAGCCGACGCCCAGCAGGACGAGGGCGGTGGCCAGGTACGCGAGCCGGCCGGCGGGCGTGGCCCGGACGGCGCGGACGGGCCCCTTCCAGGAGCCCTGCCCGGACGGGGCCTCGGAGCCGCCGGTCTCGGCGGCGAGCCGGCCGGCCCGTACTGAGGGCGGCAGGATGCCCGCCGCCGCCCGCAGGTCCGGGCGCGGGCGCGTCGGCACGGCGTCCACGACGGGTGCGGCCTCGGGCCCCGCGGCGGCGCCGACCGGGCGCGGGCGGTGCAGGGTGAGACCGGCCGGGGACAGCCAGCCGGACGGGTCCGTCGCCGTCAGGCCGGCGAGGGGCCGGGTGATCGTCCGTCCGGCCTCGACGAGGACGAGCCGGCCGGGGCCGAACGGTCCCGCGGCCGCCCCGAACGCGGCGAGCGTGCCGTCGGCCGCCGCCCGCAGCGGCAGCCCGGGGGCCCGGTCGACCCGGACCGCCACGGGTTCGGCCAGGACCAACAGCCAGCGACCGTCCGGAAGTTCACGCAGCTCGGTGCCGTCCCGCCAGTGCGCCAGGACGCGGTGGACGGCCTCCGCCCGGCCGATCACGGGCACGTCGAGGACGAACCCGGCGGCGGTGACGGTGGCGCGCGGGGAGAGTGCCGTGCCGGGGCTCACCGGTTGCTCCAGAGGAAGTGGCGGATCCGGCCGGTGACGGCGTCGCCGATCACGATCCGGCCGGAGGCCGTCTCGGCGGCGATCAGCGGCAGGGTGGGGTGCAGGGCCGGCTGGGTCGGGCCGCCGGAGAACCGGCTCAGCGTGCGGACGCCGTCCGCGCGGACCGCCCGCAGCGTGCGCACGCCGGGCGACCAGGTGATCAGCGCGGGCTCGCGGCGGTCGTGGACCAGACCGAGCACCTCGGCGTTCTCCCGGAAGGAGAGCCGCCGTTCGTCACCGAGCCTGGTCCAGACCGTCCACCTCTTGCCGTCCTCGGACCAGGCGACGGTGCCTCCCGCGTGCAGCAGGTGCCTGGCCCGGGCGGCGTCGGGCTGCAACCTCCGCTCGAAGAGCCGCGGTTCGCGGAACCGGTTGAAGTGGCTCGGGCTCTCGGCGCCCCGGCCGACCGGCCCGTCGTCGGTGACCGTGCCGTCGGCCGCGAGCCGCCGCCAGCGGCCGGCGACCGGCAGGAGCAGGTCGCCGCCGGTGCGCAGCAGCGGCAGGAGCGGCCGGGTCAGCAGTCGCGCCAGCTCCGCCCCGTCGAGGCCGAGGTCGGCCGGATCGGCCCGGTAGTCGCCGGGCGAGCCGAACGGACGGCCGCTGACGTACGGGATCAGGTGCCCCTTGCGGAGCTGGAGGGCGATCAGCCGCCGGCCGGCCCGCCCGGCGGCGACCACCGGCCCGTGCAGCCGGTGCCGCTTCGCCCGGAGGACGGTGGGATGCAGGTGGTCGGTGTCCGGGATGCCGACGGCCAGCAGGACGTCCGTGCTCGCGCCCCGGGCGACCAGGGTGCGGGACTCGGTGGTGAAGGCGGGCAGCGCTCCCCCGGTCGCGCCGAAGGCCTCGGACGGGGGGACGGCCGGCGGGGCGCCGGGGCCGCTGCGGCGGAACTCCGCGCCGCGCAGCGCCCGGACGGCGATCTCGCCGGCGGGCAGGGCCAGTTCGACCTGGGACCGGTCGATCAGCACGGTGACGTGGGTGGCGCCGGCCGCGCCCCAGCGGGTCGTCTCGCTCGTCAGCACCCGGGGCCGGGCGGGGAGGCGGGCGGCGAGCCGGGGTGAGGTGAGCAGCCAGGCGTGGTCGGCGGCGTCCAGTGCCTGCCGGGCGCGGTCCACGTCCTCGGGCGTCGGGTCGGCGGGCCGGCGCGAGCGCAGCCAGGCGGGCAGCAGCTCGGCGAGGTCCCCCGTGAGCCACCGGTCGGGCGGGTCGCCGAGGACGCCCACGACGAGTTCGGTGCCGCGTACGGCGGCCCGCCGGTGCAGGACGAGCAGCGCGGCGAGCTGGACCAGTCGGCCGGGCCCGGCCTGGGCGGGCCCGGTGTCGACCAGTGCGACGGTCCGGCCCCGGCTGACCGGGGTTCGGAACTCGGGTGCGAGGTAGAGGAGTTCACGGTCCGCGAAGCGGCGCAGGAACTCGTCGGGGTACTCCTCGGCAAGCAGCCATTCGGTGGGCAGCAGCTGGTCCGGCCGGCCGGTCCGGCCGAGGCCGCCGAGCCCCTCCGGGCTGCCCGGGCCGTCGGCCACCGGCTCTCGTTCACCCACCAGGGAGTCGAGGTGGCGCAGCAACGGCCCGATCGCGAGGGCGAGTTCGGGGGTCAGCGCGGACAGCGTGCCCGCCCAGGGCGCCAGCCCGACGGGCATCCGCCCGGGCCCCACAACTCGCCCGGCCCCCACCGTTCGCCCGGCCTCCACGGGCGCCCCGGCGGTCACCGGGCGGCCCTCCGGATGTACGGGGTGAGAGCCTCGGGGTCGGTCGCGGGGGCGGGCGGGGCGGCGACGAGGGCGTGGCCGGGGGTGAGGACGCAGAGCTGTCCGCCCTCGGCGCCGAGGGCGGTGCGCCAGAGGACGGCGGCGGGGACGGGCCGGGCGGTGGTCGGCACCAGGAGCCCGCCGTCGTGGCCGAGGTAGCGGGCGCCGTCCGCCCAGGGGAGGTCGTCCTCGGCGCCGAGGACGAGCAGTGCGGTGTCGTCGGCGAGGACGCCGAGCCGGGCGCCGTCGGCGATCCGGTCCCGGGTGGCGGCGGCCAGCGCGGGGACGGCCTCGTCGGTGGCGAGGACGGCGGCGGCGGTGAGCGGCGGTTCGCGGCGCTCCCAGCCGAGTCTGACGGCGGGCGGGGCGGCGGGAGCGACGGAGGGCGGTGCGGCGGGAGCGACGGCCGGAGACGGGGCCGACGGGGCGTCGGGCGGCACGGTGGTCACGAGGGCGCGACCGCCGCGACCAGCTCGGCCCGTATGCCGGCCAGGCCGGCGGGAAGGTCCGCGGGGGCGAACCCGGCGTCGATCTCCCGCAGGGCGGCCTCCAGCCGGAGCCGCGCGTCGCGGCCCCCGGGCAGCTCGCGGTGGGCGGCGAGCAGCTCGGCCCCGGTGCGGGTGAGCCGTTCGGCGCGCGCGGCCGAACTGCGCGACAGTTCCTCGGCGGCGTGCACGAGGCTCTGGTTGGCGGCCTTCTCGATGAGGTCGCCGAGGGTGTCGCGGGCGAGTGCCTGGGTGTCGGCGGTCGGGGCGATCAGCGGCAGCACCCACAGGTCGCGGGCGGAGGCGGTGGTACGGCCGTCCAGGACGGCGGCGGCGGCGACCAGCCGTTGCGATCGGACGGCCCGCCGGTCGCCGATCGGCACGCCGGCGGCGCGCAGCCGGCGCAGCCCGGCGCCGAGCAGCGGGGTGACGTCGTCCAGGTCGCAGGTGCGGGCGGCGGCGGCGAGCCGGTCGAGGGCGCCGAGCAGGTCGGTGGGCCGGACGGGGGCGGCGGCGGGCCTGCGCCCGGCCTCCAGCAGTTCCTCCAGCCGGGCGTCGGCGACCGGCTCCACGAACACGCGGGCGAGGAAGCGGTCGGCGAAGGCGGCGAGCGCGGGGTCGTCCGGCAGGTGGTTGGCGGCGCCGACACAGACCCGCAGCGGGCTGGCGAGGACGGTTCCGCCGCGCCGGAAGACGCGGTCGTTGAGCAGGCCGAGCAGGGTGTTGAGGACGGCCGTGGAACCGAGGAAGACCTCGTCGAGGAAGGCGATGTCGGCCTCGGGCAGCATGCCGGCGGTCTCGAACTCGACCCGGCCCTCGCGCAGGCTGCGCAGGTCGACGGGGCCGAACAGCTCGTTGGGTTCGGTGAACCGGCCGAGCAGGTACTCGAAGTAGCGTCCGCCGAGCTGCGCGGCGACCCGGCGGACGGCCTCGGACTTGGCGGTGCCGGGCGGGCCGACGACCAGCAGGTGCTCGCCGGCGACCGCGCAGAGCGCCACGACCTCGGCCACCGTCTCACGGTCGATCATGCCCCGGCCGGCGGCGGCCACGGCGGCGCCGATCAGTTCGGCGTCCGGCCGGAGCGCGGCGGCGGGGTCGGCCGCCGGGTCGCCCGCCCGGCCGTCCACCAAGTCGCCCACGAGGTCGCCCGCGAGGCCGTCCGCAGGGGAGGGCGCAGGTACGGGCTCGGGTGCGGGTTCGGCCGTGCGGGCGGCGGTCGGGATGCTGGTGTCGGTCACGAGCACCGGAGTCTACGGTGGCCGTACCGGGGGCGACCAGCGGTTTCGGAGGGGGCCGGAGGGGTCAGTACTTGATCCGCTCCCAGCCCCGCTTCGGCGCCCGGTCGGCGAGCTGCTCCGGGTCGCGGCTGCGGTAGACGATGTAGGGGCGGAACAGGTACTGCACGGGGGCGCTGAACATGTGGACCAGGCGGGTGTACGGCAGCAGGGCGAACAGCGCCAGACCGACCACCGCGTGGAGCCTGAACGCGAGCGGGACGTCGGCCATCAGCCCGACGTCGGGCCGGAGGGTGAACAGGCTGCGGGCCCACGGGGCGATGGTGGTGCGGTAGTCGTACCCCTCGTTCACCGAGGAGTGCATCAGCTTGGCGACCAGTCCCAGGACGATCGCACCCAGCAGCACGACGTACATCAGCTTGTCGTTGCGGGTGGTGGCGCGGAACACGGCCGCGTTGCGGCGCCGGCGGTAGAGCAGCATCAGGATCCCGGCCACCGCCAGGGACCCGGCCGCGCAGCCCGCGAAGAGCGACACCAGGTGGTAGGCGTGCTCGTCCAGGCCGACGGCGTCCGTCCACGAGGCGGGGACGAACAGGCCCATCAGGTGGCCGGCGAGGACGAAGAGGATGCCGTAGTGGAACATCGGCGAGGCGATGTTCAGCAGCCGCGACTCGTAGATCTCGGAGGAGCGGGTGGTCCAGCCGAACTTGTCGTAGCGGTACCGCCAGACCAGGCCGGAGACCAGTAGCACGACGGCCAGGTACGGCAGCACGCCCCAGAGGAAGGTGTTCATCGGCGGACTCCGCTCAGGAGGGCAGGACGGGGAGCAGGCCGAGGTGGCCGTAGGGCGGATCCGCGTCCAGGCCCACCTGCTCGCGCGGCGGCCCGCTGCGGGCGAGCGCCCGGGCGGCGGCCCGGTCCTTGGGGGACGGTCCGGGCAGGGTCGCGCAGACGGCGACGAGGACGTCGGCGTACGGCGTGCCGTGCTCGGTGAGGGCGAGCCGCAGGAGTTCGAGGGCCGGCCGGTGCTCGCGCAGCAGCGCGTCCGAGCCGGTGGCGGCCGCGAACTCCAGGACCGCGGGCAGGAAGTCGGGGAGCTCCTCGTCGGTGAACTCCAGGCCGTGCGCCCGGTAGACCTCCTTGAACCGGACCAGGGCCTCGCCGCGCCGCCGGGTGTCGCCGTCGGTCCACCAGCTGAGGTGGAGGCTGTGGCGCTGGGTGAAGTCGAAGGTCTCGACGTAGTCGGCGGCGAGTTCGGGGGCGGAGCGCGTCCCGGCGCGGGCGAGGAAGGCGCGCAGCGGTTCGGCGGCCGGGTGGCGGACCGGCCGGAGCTCCGCCGCCAGCAGCCGGAGGGTACCGGGGGCGTCCCGGTCGGGGTAGCAGAGCAGTACGGCGGCGGCCCGGCGCACCAGGGCGAGGTCCTCGGTCACCGGGGTTCCTCCTCGTCGGTCCGGTCGGCGGTCTGGCGTCTGCGCAGGGCGTGGAAGCTCTCGATCGTCACCATCGGCAGGGTCCGCCGGCCGGAGTCGGCGCCGACGGGCCCGTCGGCGCCGTCCGGCCCCATGCCCGGCCCTCCTTCGTGGTCGAGTCCGCAGCCGGTGGGGACGGCGGACTCCTCCAGCCGCTCGGCGTCGGCCCGCGCGGCGGTCGGGATGACGTACCGGTCCTCGTACTTGGCGACGGCGAGCAGCCGGAACAGCTCGTCGATCTGCGGACCGTCGAGACCGACGGCCCGGGCCGCGGCGAGGTCGGGCTCCCGGCCGAGGTTGACGGAGCGCATGTACGAGCGCATCGCGACGAGCCGGTCGAGGGCCGCGCGGACCGGGCGGGTGTCGCCCGCGGTGAACAGTTCGGCGAGGTATTCGAGCGGGATCCGCAGGGCGTCGATCGCACCGAAGAGGTTGCCGGGGTCCTCCCCGTCGTGGCCGCTCCGGGCGACCTCCTCGACGACCGGCGAGAGCGGCGGGATGTACCAGACCATGGGCATCGTCCGGTACTCCGGGTGGAGCGGCAGCGCGACCCGGTAGGTGCTGATGAGGGTGTGGACCGGCGAGCGGCGGGCGGCCTCGATCCAGTCGTGCGGGATGCCGTCGCGCTCGGCGGCCCGCCGCACCTCGGGGTCGGCCGGGTCGAGGAAGACACCCAACTGCGCTTCGTAGAGGTCGTGTTCGTCGGCCACGGAGGCGGCGGCGGCCACCCGGTCGGCGTCGTAGAGCATGACGCCGAGGTAGCGCAGCCGACCGACGCAGGTCTCGGAGCAGACGGTGGGCAGGCCGACCTCGACGCGCGGGTAGCAGAAGGTGCACTTCTCGGCCTTGCCGGTGCGGTGGTTGAAGTAGATCTTCTTGTACGGGCAGCCGGTCACGCACTGGCGCCAGCCCCGGCAGCCGTCCTGGTCGACGAGGACGATGCCGTCCTCCTCGCGCTTGTAGATCGCGCCGGACGGGCAGGCGGCGACGCAGGACGGGTTGAGGCAGTGTTCGCAGATCCGGGGCAGGTAGAACATGAAGCTCTGCTCGAACTCGAAGCGGATCCGGCGGCCCGCCTCGGTGCGCATCCGCTCCACGTTGGGGTCCTCGGGCCCGTACGTGGGCGCGCCGCCGAGGTCGTCGTCCCAGTTGGGCGACCACTCGACCGTCATCGGCTTGCCGGTGACGAGCGAGTGCGGACGGGCGACGGGGTAGTCGTCGCCGAGCGGCGCGTCGGTGAGGGCCCGGTAGTCGTACGTCCAGGGCTCGTAGTAGTCCCGGAGGGTGGGGAGCACGGGGTTGGCGAAGATCGAGGCCAGCTTGAACAGCCGGCTGCCCTGCCTGAGCCGGAGCCGGCCCCGCCGGTCGAGCCGCCAGCCGCCCCGCCACTTCTCCTGGTCCTCGTAGCGGCGCGGGTAGCCGAGTCCGGGGCGGGTCTCGACGTTGTTGAACCAGGCGTACTCCATGCCCTGCCGGTTGGTCCAGGTCTGTTTGCAGGTGACGGAACAGGTGTGGCAGCCGATGCACTTGTCGAGGTTCATGACCATGGCGACCTGGGCCATGACGCGTCCGACGGGAGCTTCACGCTGGGACATCAGTACCGCACCTCCTGGCTGCGGCGGCGGATCACCGTCACCTCGTCACGCTGGTTCCCGGTCGGGCCGAAGTAGTTGAACGCCCACGAGAGCTGGGCGTAGCCGCCGATCAGGTGGGTCGGTTTGAGCAGCACCCGGGTCAGCGAGTTGTGGATGCCGCCGCGCCGCCCGGTGGTCTCCGACCGGGGGACGTTGACGGTGCGTTCCTGGGCGTGGTGCATGTAGACCGTGCCGGGCGGCATGCGGTGGGAGACGACCGCGCGGGCGACGACGACGCCGTTGCGGTTGACGGCCTCGATCCAGTCGTTGTCCTCGACGCCGATGGCCGCCGCGTCCTCGACCGACATCCAGACGACCTGTCCGCCCCGCGAGAGGGCGAGCATGAAGAGGTTGTCCTGGTACTCGGAGTGGATCGACCACTTGTTGTGCGGGGTGAGGTAGCGGACCGTCACCTCCCGCTGCCCGTCCGGTCCGAGGGCGGGTTCGCCGAACAGCCGGTGCATGTCCAGCGGCGGCCGGTAGACGGGCAGCGCCTCCCCCAGCTCGTGCATCCAGTCGTGGTCGACGAAGAAGTGCTGCCGGCCGCTGAGCGTGTGCCAGGGCTTGAGGTGCTCCGTGTTGAGGGTGAACGGGCTGTAGCGGCGCCCGCCCGCCTCGCTGCCGGACCACTCGGGCGAGGTGATCACCGGGACCGGCGCGGCCTGGGTGTCGGCGTAGCCGATCCGCCGGCCCTCGTGCTCGGCGGCGAGGTGCGCCATCTCCTGCCCCGTACGGGCCTCCAGGGTGCGGAACCCCTGGGTGGCCAGCCGGCCGTTGGTGGTGCCGGACAGTGCCAGCACGGTGTCGGCCGCCTTGACGGCGGTGTCCAGCGCGGGGCGGCCGTCGGCGGGGCCGCCGCGGACCACCCCGTTGAGGCGCCTGAGGTACTCGACCTCCTCGTCCGGCCGGAGGGCGATGCCCTTGGCGGGCAGGCCGAGCCGTTCCACCAGCGGGCCGAGGGCCGCCATCTTGGCCCCGATCGCGGTGTAGTCGCGTTCGACGACGGTCAGGTTCGGCAGGGTCGCGCCGGGCACCGGCGCGCACTCCCCCTGGCGCCAGTCCAGGGCGACGCCGCCGGGCTGCGCCGTCTCGCCGGGGGTGTCGTGCTGGAACGGGGTGGCGACCAGGTCGTGCCGGGTGCCGAGGTGGTCGCGCGCCAGCTCGCTGAAGCGCCCGGCGATCGCGTGGAAGGCCTCGAAGTCGGTGCGCGCCTGCCAGGGCGGGTCGATCGCCGGGGTGAAGGCGTGCACGTACGGGTGCATGTCGGTGGAGGAGAGGTCGTGCTTCTCGTACCAGGTCGCGGCGGGCAGCACGACGTCCGACAGCAGCGTCGACGAGGTCATCCGGAAGTCCAGGGAGAGCAGCAGGTCGAGCTTCCCCTCCGGTGCCTCCTCGTGCCAGCGGACGTCGCGGGGGCGGACCGACTCGTCGGCCTCGCGGGCGCGCAGCGAGGAGTGGGTGCCCAGCAGGTGCCGGGTGAAGTACTCGGCGCCCTTGCCGGAGGAGCCGAGCAGGTTGGCCCGCCACAGCGTCATCACCCGGGGCCAGTTGGCGGGGGCGTCCGGGTCCTCGCAGGCGAACCCGAGCCGCCCGGCAGCGAGTTCGTCGACCACGTGGTCCTTCGGGTCGCGGCCCCGGGCCCGGGCCTCGTCGACCAGGTCGAGCGGGTTGCGGTCGAACGTCGGGTAGGACGGCATCCAGCCGAGCCGGGCCGAACGGGCCAGCAGGTCGACGGTGGCCAGGCCGCGGAACCGGCCGGTGCCGAGCGGGGACGCGAGGACGTCGGCGGAGAAGGTGTCGTAGCGCCACTGGTCGGTGTGGAGGAAGAACCACCCGGTGCCGATCATCTGCCGGGGCGGGCGCGCCCAGTCGGCGGCGCCGGCCAGGGTCGCCCAGCCGGTCGACGGGCGGCACTTCTCCTGGCCGACGTAGTGCGCCCAGCCCCCGCCGTTGCGGCCCTGGCAGCCGGTGAGGGTCAGCAGGGCGAGGAACGTGCGGTAGATCGTCTCGGAGTGGAACCAGTGGTTGGTCCCGGCGCCCATCAGGATCATGCACCGGCCCTCGGACTCCTCGGCCGTCCGCGCGAACTCCCGTGCCACGCGCACCGCCTGGGCCGCCGGCACGGAGGTGTGCAGCTCCTGCCAGGCGGGGGTGCCGGGCGTTCGCCCGTCGTCGTAGGAGGACGGCCAGTGCCCCGGCAGGCCGGCGCGGCCGACCCCGTACTGGGCGAGCAGGAGGTCGTACACGGTGGTGACCAGCGGCCCGTCCGGGCCGCCGAGCCTGGTCGCGGGCACACCCCGGCGGACGGTCTCGCCGCGGCCCTGGCCGTGCTCGCCGCCCTCGGTGTCGAAGCGCGGCAGCAGCACCTCCACGGGCTCCGCGGCCCCGTCCGCGTACAGCGACAGGCGCGGGCGGACGTCCTGGAGGTCGAGGTTCCACCGGCCCTTGCCGGACTCGGTCCAGCGGAAGCCGAGCGAGCCGTTGGGCACGGCCGGGCGCCCGGTCGCCTCGTCGAGCACGGCGAGCTTCCACTCGGCGCCCTCTCCGGTGTCGCCCAGGTCGCTCGCCCGGACGAACTTGTCGGCCACGAACGCCCCGTCCCGGGCGGTGAGCGTGACCAGGAACGGCAGGTCGGTGAAGCGGCGGACGTAGTCCTCGAAGAACGGCGTCGGCCGGTCCACGAAGAACTCGCGCAGGATCACGTGCCCCATCGCGAAGGCGAGCGCGCCGTCCGTCCCCGGGTGCGGGTGCATCCACTCGTCGGCGAACTTGGTGTTGTCCGCGTAGTCCGGGGAGACGGCCACCACCTTCTGGCCCCGGTAGCGGGCCTCGGCCATCCAGTGCGCGTCCGGGGTCCGCGTGACGGGCACGTTGGAGCCCCACATCATCAGGTAGGCGGCGTCCCACCAGTCACCCGACTCCGGGACGTCGGTCTGGTCGCCGAACACCTGCGGCGAGGCGACCGGCAGGTCCGCGTACCAGTCGTAGAAGGAGAGCATCGGGGCGCCGATGAGGGAGTGGAAGCGGGCGCCCGCCGCGTGCGACACCATCGACATCGCGGGGATCGGCGAGAACCCGGCGATCCGGTCCGGGCCGTACTGCCTGACGGTGTGGACGTGCGCGGCGGCGATGATCTCCACCGCCTCGTCCCAGCTCGCCCGGACGAGTCCGCCCTTGCCACGGGCCCTCTGGTAGGCGCGGCGGCGCTCCGGATCCGCCTGGATGTCGGCCCAGGCCAGCACCGGGTCCTTCAGCCGGCCCAGCGCCTCGCGGTACAGCTCCAGCAGCGTCCCGCGCACGTACGGGTAGCGCACCCGGGTGGGCGAGTAGGTGTACCAGGAGAAGGCGGCGCCGCGCGGGCAGCCGCGCGGCTCGTACTCGGGCCGGTCCGGGCCGACGGACGGGTAGTCGGTGGCCTGGGTCTCCCAGGTGATGATCCCGTCCTTGACGTAGACCTTCCAGCGGCACGACCCGGTGCAGTTGACGCCGTGGGTGGAGTGGACGACCTTGTCGTGGCTCCAGCGGTCCCGGTAGAAGGCGTCCGACTCGCGTCCGCCGGTGATCCGCACGCTGTGCAGGTCGGCCGCCGCCGTCCCGGGGCGGAAGAACCGGCCGGCCCGCAGCAGCGGGGCCCCCGGCTCGCCCGCCGGCCCCACCTCGCCTGTTCCGCTCGTCTGCCCCGGCTCGCTCGTCGGCTCGCGCACCTGGCACCTTCCCGTTCCGGACCCGCCCGTGGGGCCCATCGAACCCGAGGGCGGCCCGGCGCGCGCGGCGGGAGGTCCCATCGGGTGGGCGGCCTCCCCCGCACGGGGCCTTCCCGTCCGACCCCGCCCTGTTCCGTCCCGTCCCGCCCCGCCCCGTCCCGTCCCGTCCCGTCCGACCGGCGTGCGGGGGCGTTCCGACTGGCGGGACCGGCGCGCGGGCGCTGCCATGGAGGTCATGAACGAGCCCAGCGACCGCCGGTGGGCCGCGCCGCCCCCGGGGGCCGGCGCGGTGGTGATGGCGACCGGGATCATCTCGGTCGGCTTCCACCTCACCGGCTTCGACGTGCTCTCGACGGTGGCCCTCGTCCTGGCCGCGGCGATCTGGCTGCTCCTCGCGGCCGGCTTCGCCGCGCTGCTGGTCGGCGACCGGCGGGGCTGGACCTCCCTCGCGCGGACCCCGCCCGCCCTCACGGCGGTGGCCGCCACCGACGTGCTCGGCGTCCGGCTCGACCTGCTGGGCTGGACCGGGACGGCCGCCGCGCTGCTCGTCCTCGCCGCCGCGGCCTGGCCGGTCCTGCTGACGGCGGTGCTGCGCCACCTCGGGCGGCGGATGCCGGGCGCGGCGTTCCTGATCTGCGTCGCCACCCAGGGCCTCGCCGTACTGGCTGCCGTCCTCGCCCCGCAGACCTCCGACTGGCTCGCCCGGGCGGCCCTGCTGCTGTTCCTGCTGGGGCTGGTCCTGTACGGGGACGCGCTGTTCCGCTTCGACCTCCGCCAGGTGGCGGCGGGGGCCGGCGACCACTGGGTCGCGGGCGGGGCCATGGCCATCTCCGCCCTCGCGGGTTCCAAGCTGCTCGCGTCGGGGGTCTGGTCGGGGACGGCGCACTCCGTCCTGCGGACGACCACCCTCGTCCTGCTGGCGCTCGCGCTCGCCTGGTACCTGGTCCTGCTCTGCGCCGAACTCCTGCGCCCCCGGACCGGGTACGACCTGCGCCGCTGGTCCACGGTCTTCCCGCTGGGCATGACCGCCGTGGCGTGCCTCTCCACGGCCGCCGCCGCGCAGGTGCCCTGGTTGGACACGCTCGGCCGCCCGCTGCTGTGGGTCGCCGCGGCGGTCTGGCTGCTCACCGCCTGGGGGGCGGTCCGCCGGGTCCGGCGGGTCCGCCCGTCGCGGCGGACCGGGGAGCCCATCGCCGTCCGGGACGGCTGACCCCGCGAGGTCCCGGCGGCGCTCCGGCCGGGCCGCCCGGGGCCTTGCGGGCTCCCGGCTCGCGCGCTCCGGGCCGCCGGGCTGCCGGGCTGCCTGCGGCGCGAACCTCACAGATCCCGGCGGCGCAGGACGATCACGGCGACCAGCAGGGAGAGGACCGGCCAGGCCGCGTACGCCGCCCAGGAACCGCCGACCGTCGCCGGGTACGGCGGGAGGAGCGTCTCCGTCAGGTCGACCCTGGCCAGCCGCTGCCAGGCGGTGAGCGGCATGGCGTGCCCGACGAGGGCCGTCCAGCGGTTGCTCTCGGAGAAGGACGCCGGGGCGAGGAAGAGCAGCAGGACCGTGGTGACCACGGTGCCCGCGGCGTGCCGGATCAGGACGCCCAGAGCCAGGCCGACGAAGGCGCAGACCGGGGCCAGCAGCGCGGCGGCCGACACGACCCGCAGAGCGCCGGGGTCGGTGATCGACAGGCCGAGGTGCCGGCCCGACAGGATCGCCTGGCCGAAGCCGAACGACACGCCCGCGGTGAGGCCGCCGTAGCCGAGCATGACCGCCGCCAGGACGGACGCCTTGGCCGTCACCACCGCGCGGCGGTCGGGGACGGCCGCGAGCGTGGTGCGGATCATCCCCGTGGCGTACTCGCTGACGATCACGACGGCGCCGACACTGCCGGCGACGATCATCACGATGTCGGCGGCGAACACGGTGAACGAGGCGTTCGTCGCGGCCCACGAGGCCCCGGCCGCCGACACCGGGTCGTCGGGGGTGGTGTGGTCGTAGGTGTACTTCGCGGCCTTGAGGTTGGCGCCGATGACGACCAGGGCGCTCACGCCCAGCACCCACGGCATCGAGCGGAGCGACCAGAACCTGATCCACTCGGCGGCGAACAGGTCGCGGAACCGGGCGCGGGGCTCGGTGCCGGCCCGGGGCACGGTGGCGGTCCGGGGCCTGGGCGGGGCACCGATCGGAGTGGTGGGCGCGCTCATCGGTGGTCTCCTGCGGCGTACTCGACGCTGTCGGCGGTGAGTTCCCTGAAGGCGTCCTCCAGGGAGGCCGCACGGGTGGTCAGCTCCTGGACCAGGATCCTTCGTTCGAGGGCGAGTTCGCCGATCCGGCTCGCGTCGAGGCCCGTCACGGTGAGCGAACCGTCACCGCCCTCCGGCCGGACGGTGCCGCCCGCGGCCCTCAGCACGGCCGCGAGCGCGGCGGGTTCGGCGGTACGGACGGCCACGGCCTGCCGGGTGCCGCGGGCGGCGAACTCCGCCACGCTCTCGGCGGCGATCAGCTCGCCGCGCCCGATGACCACCAGCCGGTCCGCGGTGTGCTCCATCTCGCTCATCAGATGGCTGGAGACGAACACCGTCCGGCCCTCGGCCGCGAGGCGTCGGAACAGGCCGCGCAGCCAGAACACCCCCTCCGGGTCCAGCCCGTTGAGCGGCTCGTCGAACAGCAGCACCGGCGGATCCCCGAGCAGCGCCGTCGCGATGCCGAGCCGCTGCCTCATACCGAGCGAGTACCCGCCGATCCGGCGGCCCGCCGCCCCGGCCAGCCCGACCTCCTCCAGCACCTCGTCCACCCGGCCGCGCGGCAGCGCGTTGCTCCGGGCCAGTGCCCGCAGATGGGCCCGGCCGCTGCGACCCCCGTGGACGTCGCCCGCGTCGAGCAGGGCGCCGACGTGGCGCAGACCGCGCGGCCGGTCCCGGAACGGGCGGCCGTCGACGGTGACGGTGCCGCCGGTGGGGTCGTTGAGACCCAGGACCATGCGCAGGGTGGTGCTCTTGCCGGCGCCGTTCGGCCCGAGGAAGCCGGTGACGTGGCCGGGGTGGACGGTGAAGGTGAGGCTGTCGACCGCGGTGGTGCGGCCGAAGCGCTTCGTCAGTTCACGGACTTCGATCATGGGCTCAACGGTGCCGGGGCCGGGCCCGCCGGGGCATCGGACCGGGGTCGACACCCGACCGGAGGGACTGTCACCCCTGGTCGTACGACCGTGGTCCGATGGCGGGGCCCGGTCGCCTGGATACGATCACCGCATGTCAGCGCCGCTCCCCCCGCCCCTGTCCACGTCCCCGGCATCGTCGCCGCCGTCGCCGTCGCCGGGGACCGTGCCGCCGGCGAAGCGCGTGCCGCCGGGTGTGTGGACGGCCCTGGCCTGGTGCCTCTCGCTGGTGTACCCCTTCGTGGTGGTCGGCGCGCGCCCGCACACCGTCCCGTCCGACCGGCCCGGCCTCCCCCCGGAGCTCCAGGGCTGGACCACCACCGTGCTCGCCACCCTGGTCGCGTTCACCGCCGCCGCGCTGCTGCGACGGTGGCCACTGCTGTCCACGGGCCTCCTGCTCGCGGCCACCGTCGCGCAGACGGAGACCTGGCGCTCCGACGTGCAGCTGCCCCCGACGGCGCTGCTGGCGGTCGACGCCGCGCTCTGCCTGGTCGCGGCCACCCGGCCGCGTCGCGCCTCGC
This sequence comes from Streptomyces sp. BE20, assembly GCF_036322525.1. NCBI lineage: Bacteria > Bacillati > Actinomycetota > Actinomycetes > Kitasatosporales > Streptomycetaceae > Streptomyces > Streptomyces sp. BE20. The sequence goes on from NZ_JAQYWW010000939.1 coordinate 75,086, forward strand.
GCGCCGTCTTCGCGTTGGTGCTGGGCGTGCTGGTCGCCCACCTGGGCATGATCAGCGAGCTCGGCGGCGGTCTGCTCAGCGGTACCGGCGTCGGCGCCTCGGACGGGGGCATCCTGGTCGCCGTCATCGCCTGGCTGGTCGGCCGGTCCGTGCGCCAGTCCCGGGAGCACGCCGAGACGTTGAGCGCCCGGGCGGCCACCCAGGCCGCAACCGCCGAACGGCTGCGCATCGCCCGCGAGATGCACGACACGGTGGCGCACAGCATCGGCATCGTCGCACTACAGGCCGGCGCGGCACGGCGGGTCATCGACACCCGGCCGGACCGGGCCCGCGAGGCCCTGGCCGAGATCGAGGCCGCGGGGCGGGAGACGCTCGCCGGCCTGCGCCGGATGCTCGGGGCGCTGCGCCAGGCCGACCGGGAGGACCACGCCGGCACGGACGCCGCCCGGGTCCCGGCTCCGCACGCGGGCACGGGCGCCGCCCCGGACGCGGGCGCCGAACCGACTCCGCCGCACCGGCCACCGGGCCTCGCCGGACTGGACCGGCTCACCTCCGCGACGACGGCCGCCGGCGTGCGGGTCGACGTCCACTGGCACGGCGAACGGCGCCCGCTCCCGCCGGAGGTCGACCTCGCCGCCTTCCGCATCATCCAGGAGTCGGTCACCAACGTGGTCCGCCACGCGGCCACCCCGTCCTGCCGGGTGTCCGTCGACTGCCGGAACGCGGACGAGGTGGCCGTCGAGATCACCGACGCCGGCCTCGGCCGCAGGAACACCACCGGCAGCGGCTACGGCCTCGCCGGTCTGCGCGAGCGGGTCGCCCTGCTGAACGGCGAGTTCCACGCCGCGCCCCGGACGGGTGGCGGCTTCCGGGTCGCGGCCCGGTTGCCCGTGCCGGGAGGGGTGCGATGACCGTCCGCGTGGTGCTGGCCGACGACCAGCCGCTGGTCCGGGCCGCGTTGGAGATGGTCATCTCGGAGACCACCGACCTGGAGGTCGTCGGCGAGGCCGGAACCGGCGCCGAGGCGGTCCGGCTGGCCGGGGAACTGCGCCCCGACGTCGTGGTGATGGACATCCGCATGCCCGGCATGGACGGCATCGAGGCCACCCGTCTGGTCACCGCCGGCCCGGAACCGGCGCGCGTCGTGGTGCTCACCACCTTCGACGAGGACGAGTACGTCTACGCCTCCCTGCGGGCGGGGGCGTCCGGATTCCTCGTCAAGGACATGGCGTTGGACGACATCCTCGCCGCCGTCCGGGTGGTCGCCGCCGGGGACGCCCTGATCGCGCCGAGCGTCACCCGGCGCCTGATCGCCGAGTTCGCCGGCCGGCCCGAACCCGCCCCGGCGCCGGCCTCCGCAGTTGCGCCGGTGGCGGCGGCGCGACGGATCGGCGGCGTCACCGACCGGGAGCGGGAGATCCTCACCCTCGTCGGGCGCGGCCTGTCCAACGGCGAGATCGCCGGGGAGCTTGTCCTGTCGATGGCCACCGTCAAGACGTACGTGACACGGCTGCTCTCCAAGCTCGACGCGCGTGACCGCGTCCACCTGGTGATCCTGGCGTACGAGGCGGGGCTGGTCACACTGCCCCGCTGAGCAGGCCGCTCCCCTCCGGGCTTCCTTCCCGCCGGGCTTCCTTCCCACCCGCCTCCGCCGTGTCGACCGCACCTCCCGCGGCTCCCCAGGGTAGGAATGGCTCGCGGGGGCCGGAGCGGCGAGGCGGAGGACCACCGATGGCGACGGACGGGCAGATCGTACGGCAACTGCACGACCTCCGGACCGAGTTGGCTCCGGACGGTGAACCGCCCGCACTGGTGGCGGCGTTCGCGACCGGCCGGGGCCGGCTGGGGGTGCTCGCCGAACTGGCCGCCCAGCAGCAGCGGATCATCACCTCCGACCGCCGCAGCCTGCTGCTGCTCGCCACCCGCTGCGCCGACGCACCGCTCGGCGCCTGGTTCGCCGCACTGGCCGACGGCGAGAGCGCCGCGCTGGACACCCTGCCCGCCCTGGGTTCCGCCTGCGGGCTGTCCGCCGAGGCGGTGGCCCGCCCGCCGATGCCCGGCTGCCAGGCCTACCCGGCGTATCTCGCCTGGCTGGCACTGAACGGGCGGCCGGTCGCCGTCGCGGCTGCGCTCGTCGCCAACTTCGCGGCCTGGGGCCGATACTGCGCAGCCCTCGCCGAAGCGCTCCGCCGCCACCACGGTTTCGAGGACGAGGCGTGCGCGTTCTTCGACTTCTTCGGCCGGCCGGCCACCGGGCCGGAACGGGCCGCCGCCGAGGCGATCGGAGCGGCAGGGCTGACGGCGCGGGAGACGGACGCCGCACGCGAGTACGGCCGGCTCCTGCAAGCGTTCGAACAGCTCTTCTGGAACACGCTCGCCGAGCTGCCAGGCGGCTGGTTGGACGAGCGGAACGTTTGACAACGATTCCCTTCAGTCCCCCTCGGGCGTCTCCGTGTTCGGATCCGCCGACGTCTCCGCCGCGCCGGACCCGGCCCGGCTCAAGGCACGGATCCGCTCCACGGCCACGGCCTGACCCCGGCCTCGGCCTCGGCCTCGGAGGAGTAGATGCCGAGCAGCTGACGTCGTCGCCGTCCTGCTCGTCGAACGTAGTGGTCGAAGTCACCGTCGGCGAGCGGTGCGCGGCGTTTCAGGACGGCTTCGGCCCCGGCGCTCCGCCCGGCCGTCGACGCGTTCGTCGGACAAATTCGCTACCTGGCGGCCGGAGCGCCGTGATACACAACCGGGGTGCAAAACACTTTGGAGTTCCCCGAGGTCCTGCGGCTGATCGAAGACCGTTCGGCCGCGTTCCGCGCCGCGATCGCGTCCGCGCCCGACCTCGACGTCCAGGTCCCGGCCTGCCCGGACTGGACGCTGCGCGAACTGGCGCAGCACCTCGGCGACGGCCGCCGCCGCCAGGCCGCCATCGTCGCGGCGGGCCCGGGCGCCGAGCCCCCGGCGAAGACGGACCCGAAGGGCGCCCCGACCGCGCCCCGCGACCGCGAAGCCCTGGACGCCTGGCTCGCCGAGTCGACCGGGCTCATGCTCGACGCGATGCGCGAGGCCGGCCCGGACCGCGGCTGCTGGACCTGGTGGGGCCGCTCGCAGGCCCCGGAGACCAGCGGAGCCCTGGCCAGGCACCAGATCCAGGAGATCGCCGTCCACACCTACGACGTCCAGCTCACTCAGGGGGCCGCGCAGCCGCTGCCGACGGACGTCGCGGTCGAGGGCGTCGACGAGTTCCTGACGACCGTTTCGGCGACGACCGTCCCATGGCCGTTCAAGCCGGCGACCATCGACCTGCACGCGACCGAGGGCCGCTCCTGGCGCCTGACCCTCAACGCCGACGGCGTCCACTGCGACGACCTCGCCGCCGACGCGGAGCCGGGCGACCTGGCGATCCGGGGCGCAGCGAGCGAACTGGTCCTCTACTTCTACGCGCGCATCCCGCTCGACGGCCTGGAGATCACGGGCGACACCGAGCCGATGGACCAGCTCGCGGAGTGGGACCCGAACGCGTAGGACGCGCACTTGTGACACCTCTGTCGGTCGTGCGCGCGCTCCTGCGGGCGCCGCCGGAACCGGAGTTGCGACCATCGCGCGGCTACGGGCAGGCTGCGGGCCGCCGTGGACGAAGGCCACGCCGCAGGTGCGCTGCAGGTCGTCGGGAGCCGGTCGGGCCGTCCCCGCTCGGCCCGGTTCCTACGACGGTGGGCCGGACACCGCGCGGGCCGCACTCTGCGTTCGGGTGCGGCCCGCGCGGGGTGCCGTCCGGTCAGACCTGCCAGTGCGGCTTTCCGCTGACCATCCGGCAGGTGATCACCCGGCCACCGGCCTCGTGGGTGCTCTTGCCCAGGTCGTCGTTGCGGCAGAACTGGCCCGCCTTGTAGCAGTTGCCCGCGTTGGAGCGGATCTCGCAGTCCCCGGCCGCAGCCGCCTTGGTCTCGGGGGCCTTCGGCTCGGCGACCGGCGGCTCCGGGTCGGTGGGCGGCTGGGCCGTGGTCACCTTGGGCTGCGGCGCCGCCTTGGTGGGCGTCGGCTGCGCCTTGGGCGTCACCGGTGCGGCGGGCTGGACCGGCTTGGTGGGCTGGGTCTGCGGCGCGGGCGGCTGCGCGACCGCGGGGGGCGGCACCGCGACGTCCGTGGTCGGCGCGGCGGTCGGCGCCGGCGGGGTCGTCGGCTGGACGGGCGCGGGCGTGGTCGGCGGGACCACCGGTTCGGGCGCGGTCGCGGGGACGGTGGCAGCCGCGGTGGCGGACGTCGTGGCGGCCGAGGTGACGGTGTCCGCCGTCGTGGGGTCACAACCGGTCAGCGCGAGACCGACGGTAAAAACGAGTCCGGCGACGGCGGCCAGGCCGCGACGACCGCCGCGCATCCGTGAAGGCATGGACGTGAACGCTCCGTTCCACTTGAAAGAGGATCGTGAGTCAATCAGCTCTTCCACCGGACATGTCCATCGTTCAAGCACTTGTGAGCAGATCGAGATCTGGCGATCACAGAGAGTCGATCATCGGGCAGATTCGATCACATACAGCCCTACTTCTGTCACGCCCCGGCCCACCGATCAGGGCGTGACGGGGATGTTCGTCAAGCCGGCAGTCGCCCGCGCAACGGTGTTGGACGCGTACACCACGTTGGGGCGTCCGGAGCAGGCGGACACGGAGGTGATCCGGATCGCGTACGCGCCGACACCGCCGAGGTCCGAGGTGTTGCTGCGCCAGACGTTCCCGCAGCCGTTCGGGAAGGACGGCGTGGTGGCCGGATTGTGCGTCTCGTAACCGTTGGCGAAGGTCCCCGGCGAGGAGAACGTGCCCTTGTTGCCCTCGATCAGATAGCCGCTGCCCTTGACGTCGACCCACGAGTCGGCGGAGTTCTGGCCGCTGATGCCGCGCCCGTCGAACGTGTTGCCCCTGATCGTGCCGCCCGAGGTGCCCTCCTTCACATCGACCCCCTCGGCCGTGACGTACGGCCCGATGCGGTTGCCCTCCACCAGCACCCGGTCCGAGCGGTCCGCGCCGTTGCTGTTGCCGTGGCAGCCCCAGTTGGAGTTCGCCGAACCGAGGTAGACGCCTTCGCCGTACTCGGGCTGGACCCGGCCGGTGTACTCGACGACCGCGTTGCGGAGCACCCCGTCGGCGGAGGAGCGGCGGAAGTGCACGCCCTCGTCGTCGATATGGTGCACGTACAGGCCGTCGATCACCACGTGCGGCGAACCGTCCAGCACCACGCCCTTCTTGGAGTCCTTCACGGTGAAGCCGGTGAGGTTCCAGTTCGACGCGCCGTACAGCCAGAGCCCGTAGCCGGAGTCCCAGCCGGAGGTGGGCGCCGGGCAGGAGGGGGCGGAGCCGGAGGGGCCGTCGTTGACCAGGACGGCGGTGCGCGGCCCGGTGAGCGTGACGGGCTTGTCGGCGGTGCCCGGCCGCTGGGCGACGAAGGCGCCCCGGTACTCACCGGGGGCGAGCCGGATCGTCTGCCCGGGCACGGCCTCCGCCAGCGCGGCCTTCAACTGGGCCGCGGTGGAGACGTCGACGGTCTGCGCGGCGGGGGCCGCGAAGGCCGCCGCCGGAACGGCGGGCGCGAGCAGGGTCGCCGCCGCGGCGGCGAGGAGAGCGAAGCGGGGGGACACGCGACCTCCGGTGGAGTCGTCGACGAAGGATCAAGTAAAGCTCTCTAACTTCCTTCCCTGCACCGCCCGCCCTCACGCCCGCCCCCACGCCCGCATCCCGCCGAGACACCCGGCCGAGCCGCCCCTCGACCGTCCCCGAACCGGAACTCGGCAAGCACGGTCTTGTGGTGGGCCCCGCGCACATGCGAACGCTCGGCAGGGCCGTGTCCGAGCTCTCCCAGAGGCACGACCGATGCACCCGAGTGTTGCCCGACTGTCCGGGATCCTGCCACCGCACGCCGGAGCCGGCGATCCCGTCGACCGGGACGAGGCGGCCCACAGGTGGGGCACTCCCTTCCCGGCGGACTACCGGGACTTCGTCTCCGTCTACGGTGGTGAGTCGATCAACAACTCGCTCTCCGTCGGGCTGCCGCCGGAGGTTGTCTGCACGGCTGTCGGCGCCCCGTGCCGGCTCCCTCGGCGAGGAACGAGGCACGGTCGGTACTCAGTGGCGGAACGCTGCTGTGGCGATCTCGATGAATGATCGGATCAACGGGCTGGTTTCCCCTCTGTTGCACACAACCACCACCCGGCTCGGTGCCATGTCGATCAGCGGCACCACGGTCAACTCTGCGGGCAGGTCGTGCCCGAGCGGCGCCAGGCCGACAGTGCCGTTCCACAGCACAGCGTGCAGGCACTCCTGGACGGCGCGCACGACTGGTCCCTCACGCGGCCTGCCGCCGTTCCAGTACTCCTGCCAGATGTGGTCGGTACCCTGCGGGAACTGGAACCAGCGGCGGTCGCGCAGCTCGGCCAGCCGCAGCCGGTCACGGCGGGCCAGCGGGTCGTCGGCGCGCAGCACGACGCCGACCGGATCGGCCCGCAGCGTACGCACCGTCAGGGCGGTCTCGTCGAACGGCGCCCGGGTGAGGGCGACGTCGACCAGTCCGGCGCGCAGTCCGCACGTCGGGTCGGTCAGATCGGTGTCGCGGATGCGGATGTCCAGGCCGGGGTGGTGGCGGCGGTACGCCGCAGCCAGCCTGGCCACTCCCGGGTCCGTGCCGTCGCCCAGGATGCCGACGGTGAGGGTCTCGACGCCGGCTGCCGCGCTCACGCGTACCCGGACGCGGTCGGCGTGGTCGAGCAGGGCTCGCGCCTCGTCGAGCAGCACCGCGCCCACCGGAGTGAGCGTGACGCCGGTGGTCGAGCGGGCGAGGAGCAGAGCCCCGATCTCGGTCTCCAGTTGCTTGATCGCGCGGCTCAGCGGCGGCTGGCTCATGTGCAGCCGGGTGGCGGCCCGGCCGAAGTGACGTTCCTCGGCGACCGCCACGAAGTAGCGCAGGGTCCGCAGCTCCACGCTGCAACGATACCCACCGGGTATCGGTGCCGCGGAACGGGTCTTGGACACCGGCGGGCTCCCGGCGGTGCACTCGTGAACATGACCGAAGAAGCGAAGGGCACCGAACCGCAGGCCGACCCCGTCATCTCGGTGGTGGGTCCCCTGGACGGCGAGACGATCGTTCTGGGTACCACGCGCATGCGCGTTCTGGAGGACGGCAGCCACACCGGCCACCGCCTCGCGATCGCCGAGTCCGTCCTCGCCCCGCACACGCAGGGCCCGCCGCAGCACCGACACGGCCGACACGACGAGGGCTTCTACGTGCTGTCCGGCACCGTGCGGTTCACCGTCGGGGAGGAGGACTACGACGCCGCCGCGGGCACGCTCGTGATGGTTCCGCCCGGCACCCCGCACACCTTCGCCAACCTGACGGACCAACCCGCTGTCATGCTCAGCACCTTCACGCCCGACCTGTACGTGCAGTATTTCCGAGACCTTCAGGAGTCGCTCGCCGACGGCCGGCCGCTGACGCCGCAGGCCAACGTCGACGCGATGAGTCGCTACGCGACACGGCCCGCCACCGACCCCGCCTGAACCCGACGGGACGGAGCCGCCCAGCCGCCCCACTCCAGGGCTTCCCTGGCAATTGAAGCAATCGACGTGATCGACGTGATCGACGTGATCGACGTGATCGACGTGATCGACGCAATCGACAGGCCCCCGCGATCCGGGGGCCATGAACGGGAACCATGAACATCGCCTACTGGATCGTCGCGGGACTGCTCGCGCTCTTCTACTTCTACGCGGGCACGCTGAAGGTGATCCGCAACCGCGATCAACTCCGCCCGATGATGGCCTGGGTCGACCGCACGCCCTTGCCGGCCCTGCGGGCGCTGGGGACGATCGAGATACTGGGCGCGACCGGTCTGGTCCTGCCACCGCTGACCGGCACCGCTCCCTGGCTGGCGCCGGCCGCGGCCATCGGCTTCGTACTCCTGCAGACCGGTGCGATCGCCGTTCACCTGACGGGCGGAGACCGCCGGATCACACTCAACGTCGGACTCGTCGTCACCGCCGCCGCGACCGCCTGGTTGGCAGCCGGCCCGTGATCGTGGATCGGTCGTCCCCGACCTGCGGAGGCGAACGACCGCGCGAAGACGAGCGCCGCGCGCCGGCCAGGTGGCCCCGCCGGAACCGCGCAGCGCACCACCGCGTCCGTCGTGGGCATGAGCGAAAGCCCCGCAGGACGGACCGTCCGGGTGGACCCCAGGGCCGGGGGCTGCACCGGATGCCTTCTCGCCGGCCTCGGCGCGACGACCGGGGTCCTCGTGTGGGCACCGCGGGCCGCCCTCCGTGTCGACGGCGGATTCGAGGGTCATGCCCGCGATCTGAGCGTGCTCCTCGTCGATCTGCCACTCATCGCGCTCGGTGGCGTCCTGGTACCGCTCCTCGCCCGGGCGCTGGTCGCGAGGTGGGTGCCCCGTCCCTGGCTCGCGGCGCTCGCGGCCGTGGCCGTGCTCGCGCTCGCGGCGTGGGGACTCGCCGAGTGGTACGCCCCCCGCCACCGGCCGGACCCCGGCTACGGCCCCGGGATCTGACCACCCGAGGTTCCGGTGGCCAGGTCGCCGCCCGGGTGCGGCGATCCGGCCGACGGCGCGTCCGGCCGCCACCCGACCGACGGTCAGTCGACCGGGGCGGAGCGGCGTTCGAAGACCTCGGGGCGGGCGATGTCCAGCGCCGTGGCGACGGCGCCCAGCAGGACGGCCTCGTCGCCGAGCAGGCTCGGGGCGAGCGCCGGACGCATCACCGTGAGCCCGCGGAGGGCGTGCTCCAACGGTTCGAGCAGGAGGTCGGCGCTGGCGCCGACGCCGCCACCGAGGACGACCAGATCGGGGTCGAGGACCGCCGACAACACGGCGGTCGCGTAAGCGAGTTGCCCGGCGGCGCGGCGGACGGCGACAGCGGCGGCCGGGTCACCGCCCCGGGCCGCCTCGAACACCTGCCGCGCCGTGAGCGGCCCCGGCATGCCCAGGTCCAGTGCCGTGCGCACGATCGCGTCGGCGGCCGTCGCCTCCTCGATCGTGCCGCCCGGCTCGCCGTCCGGCCCCGGCGGCAGGGGGACGAGGCCGACCTCGCCGAGGGCACCGTGCGCTCCCGTGAGCGGTTCGCCGTCCTTGACCACCCCCACCCCGAGCCCGGTACCGACCAGCAGGTAGGCGAACATCCGGCTGCCGCTCCCGCGGCCCGCCCCCAGGGTGTACTCGCCGAGGGCGGCGAGGTTCGCGTCGTTGCCCACGGTGATCCCGGTCTCCAGACCGGCGGCTATCCGGTCGAACAGCCCGGGTCTGCCCCAGTCGGGCAGGCTGGTGGCGTACCGCACGCCGCGCTGCTCCTCGTCCCAGACGCCGGGTGTGCCGATCACCGCGTGGACGATCTCCCCCGCCGTCAGACCCGCCTCGGTCGTGGTCTCCCGGGCCGCCGCCACGACCGCGTCGGCCACCGCGTCGGCGGTGCGGCCCCTGTTGGGCACGTCGCGCCTGGCCACGATCGTGCCGGCGAGGTCGGCGACCGCCACCCGCAGCCGGGCCCGGCCGATGTCGGCGCCGAGCACGTACCCGGCCGTCGGGTCCGGTTCGTACAGGACGGCGGTGCGACCGCGCTCGGGGACGTAGCGGCCCGCCTCCCGGGCGAGCCCGGCCGCTTCCAGCGTGGCGAGCGCGGTCGAGACGGTGGGCTTGGAGAGGCCGGTGTCACGGGCGAGCTGGGCCCGCGAGGACGGGCCGCCGGTGCGCAGCAGTTCCAGCAGCAGCCACTCGTTGTTGCTGCGCAGCCGCTGCCGGTTCCACGGCTGCGGCTGCGTCCCGGCCACCGGAACGGCGGTCGGTGGGTGGCTGTTCATCGGATCATCCTCCGGTCCGGACGCTGCGCGGAGCACCCGGTCGGCGCCCCGGCCTGGGCACCGCCCAGTATGACCGGTCGTCAACCCCCTCACCGGCGGGTTTTCCCCCCGGCGGGCCGGGCACCGGAGGGCCGGGGGCCGTCCGTCCAGGAACCGTCCGCCCGGGTCGGGACTCAGCCGACCCAACTGCCGGTGAGCCGCTGGACGGCCGAGCCGTCGAGGTCGGCGAGCTTGGCGCCGACGAAGGCACGGGCCCGCTCGGAGGTCTGCACCCGGAAGGGCGGCCGTTCGGCGGTGAGCGCCTCGACGACGGTCGCGGCGGCCTCCTCCGAGCTCTGGGCCTGGCCGAAGGCCGCGAGGGTGCGCTCGGCGTACGACTGCAGGGCGGGGGCGTACGGGCCGGCGGCGGTCAGCAGGGCGGGCAGGTCGATGGCCTGGCTGGCGACGAACTCGCTGGCCACCGCGCCGGGTTCGACCACGGTGACGTGGACGCCGACGGTCGCGGCGACCGGGGCGAGGGATTCCATGAAGCCCTCGACGGCGAACTTGGCGGCGCAGTACGCCTCGTTGAAGGGCTGGCCGACCACGCCGCCGACGCTGGTGACGGTGACCACCCGGCCGGCGCTCGCCCGCAGGTGCGGCAGGGCGGCGCGGGTGACCTCGACGACGCCGAAGAAGTTGACCTCCATCGCCGCCCGGACGGGGTCGAGGCCGTCCTGCTCGACGGTGCCGACGCGGCCGGCGCCCGCGTTGTTGACCACGGCGTCGAGCCGGCCGTACCGGGCGATCAGCGCGTCCAGGCACGCGGCGACGGAGCCGGGCTCCGTGACGTCGAGCCGGGCGACCTCGACCCGGTCGGCGACCCCGGCGTCGGCGGCGGCGGCCGTCAGCGCGCCGGAGCGGCCGGCGTCCCGCATGGTCGCGACGACGCGGTAGCCGGCGCGGGCCGCCCCCACCGCGGCGGCGAGACCGATACCGGAGGACGTGCCGGTGATCAGGACGGTGCGGTCGGCGGTCGCCGCAGTGGTCGCCGGGCCCGTCGCCGGACCGGTCGTCGGAGTGGCCATCGAAACTCCCTGGAAGTTTGTGTGCGTGCACACACACCATAGCAGGATGCGTGCACGCACACGCACACCGGTAGAGTGGCCGGCATGGCGCGCACCGACCTCACCCTGGGAGACCTCACCGCCCGCGACCACGCCTTCTACGGCCTGGTCTGGGCCGGCACCACCCTGAGCACCCTCGTCGACCAGGCCCTCATCCGGGCCCACGACCTGCCGCTCTCCTGGTTCGAGGTGATGCTCTGGCTGCACGCCCAGGACACCCCGGTCGCCGCCTCCGACCTCGGCGCCAAGACCCTGCTCAGCCGCAGCCAGGTCTCCCGGGTCGCCGACTCGCTCCAGGCCCGCGCTCTCGTCGAGCGCGTCCCCTCCCCCACCGACGCCCGCTCGGTGCGGATCGCCCTCACGCCGGAGGGCCGCTCGCTCTTCGCCGCCGCCGACGCCACCCGCCGCACCGCGCTCGCCGAGGTCTTCGACGACCGGCTGGACGACGCCGACATCGCCGCTCTGGAAGCCGTCTGGACCAAGCTCAAGCAGCAGCCGACCGCCTGAGCCCGCGGTGGGCCCCGGAGCCGGCCGCGCCTCCGCGGCTGCGGTCGCGGCCTTTTACAACACCCACCCCCGATCGGTCAAAGATCGACCGACCCGTGGGCGTGCCGCGCCCGGGCGGGTGATCATGGGGCCATGCGGTTCCGGAACGGCGGCGGAGGAGAGGGCGCCACACCCGCAGGCGCGGACGCCACGGCGTTCGCGGCAGCGGCGGCGGCCTTCGCCGGGAGCGGCGGCGACCTCACCGAAGGTGACATGCCCGACCTGCTCCGTGACCTCCTGGCGGTGCTGCCTGCGGGCGTGGCGATCCTGGACGAACACCTGCGTTGGCAGTACCTCAACGCGGCGTTCGCCACCGCCACCGGGCTGCGCCGGGCCGACCTGCTCGGCCGGCCGGTCGAGTCGACCTCGTTCGGGGGCGCGGCGGGCACGCTGCGCCGGATCGTCGCCGACGGCCGGGACCGCGAGCACACCACCGGCAGCCCGGAGGGCCCGGGCGCCCCCGTACCGCCGGGGCTCCGCGTGCGCTACCGGGCGTTGTCGGCCGCCGGGCACGTCACGGGCGTGGTCGTCGTCGTCCTGGACGACCCCGACCCCGTGCAGGAACTGCGGCGCGACCTGGCGCAGACCCGCACCAGGCTGGCGCTGCTGGACGCCGCCGCCGAGCGGATCGGCACCACCCTCGACGTCGACACCACGTGCGCCGAACTGGCCGCCTTCGCCGTGCCCCGACTCGCCGATCTGGTCACCGTCGACCTCCTGCCGACGGAGACCGCCGTCCACGGCCACGGCGCGTCCGGGCTGCGACTGCGCCGCGCCGCCGTCGGCTGCGCGGACCGGCTGCGCGGCACGGTCGCCGGCCTCGCCCACCCGGGCGAGTCCGTCCGCCACCGGGACGGCTCGGCCGCCTCCCGCGCCCTCGCCTCCGGCGTAGCGGTCCTGGTAGGGCCGCGCTCCCCCGAGGAGCTGGCCGACGCCGCACCCGACCCCGCGAGCCTCGCCGCGTACCGGGCCGCCGGGGTGACGTCGGTCCTCGTCGTCCCGCTGACCGCACGCGGCCGGCTGGTCGGGCTGATGACCCTGGCCCGGGCCGGCACGGCCGGCACCGGTGACGCCACGGCGCCGACCGCACCCCCGACCGCCCCCGTCTTCACCACGGACGAGGCCGTCCTCGTCGGCGACCTCGCCGCCCGGGCCGCCACCGGCATCGACAACGCCCGCCGGTACAGCCACTCGCAGGGCATCGCGCTCGACCTCCAGCGCGCCCTGCTGAGCGAGCCCGGCCACCCGCACCAGAACCTGGAACTCGCCTCCCGCTACCTGCCGTCCGGCACCAGCTCGGTGGTCGGCGGCGACTGGTACGAGACGGTCCGGCTGCCGTTCGGCCGGACCCTGCTGGTGATGGGCGACGTGATGGGCCACGGCGTCGAGGCCGCCGTCGACATGAGCAACTACCGCTCCACGCTGCGCGACGTGGCGGGCATGGACCTGCCGCCGCACCGGATCCTGCGCCAGCTCGACACCGTCATCGCCGCCAACGAGTCCGCCCGCCCGGCCACCTGCCTGCTCGCGCTGGCCGACCCCGGCCGGCGCCGCTGGACCTTCTCCAGTGCGGGCCACCTGCCGCCGGCCCTGATCGCTCCGGACCGGCCGACCGAACTGCTGCGGATCCCGACCGGTCCACCGCTCGGGACCGGCGTCGGCGGCTACGAACAGGTCGGCCGGGAGCTCCTGCCCGACGAGACCCTCCTGCTCTACACGGACGGCCTGGTGGAGCGGCGCGGCGAGGACATCGACGCCTCGCTCGCCCGGCTCGCCGCACTACGGCTCCCCACCGCCGGGGACCTGGACGACCTGCTGGACGCGGTGCTGCACGCGCTCGGCCCCTACTCCCCCGGCGCCGGCCCGGCCGAGGACGACGTCGCCGTCCTGGCCGCGCGGCCCCGGGCCCGGCCGTGACCCCGCTCCAGGGGTGTGCCCGACCGGACCCCGCGCCGCTTCACCCGCCGCCCCGTCCGCCACCCCTCCCGCCACCCCTCCCATCGTCCCGACCACCGCGCCGGGCCCGGCCGGTGGCGGACCTCAGAGCTTGGCCAACGCCTGCTCCAGGTCGGCCCAGAGGTCCTCGGGGTGCTCGATGCCGACGGCCACCCGGACGGTGCCCGGGCTGATCCCGGCGGCGGTCAGCTCGGCGTCGTCGAGCTGGCGGTGCGAGGTGCTCGCCGGGTGCATGACCAGCGTGTGCACCCCGCCGAGCGACGGCGCGAGCGCCGCCAGCCGGACCGACTCGGTGAAGGTGCGGGCGGCGTCCCGTCCACCGGCCAGGTCGAAGGCCAGCACCCCGCCGCCGAGCACGCCGCCCTGTCCGTCGGGCAGCAGCCGGCGGGCGAGCTCGTGGTCGGGGTGGGCGGGCAGGCCCGGGTAGTGGACGGTGGTGACGGCCGGGTGCGCGGCGAGCCGGCCGGCCAGGTCGGACGCCGTCTCGCAGTGCCGGCGCAGCCGCAGACCGAGGGTCTGCATCCCTCGCAGCGTCAGCCAGGCGGCGAACGGGTCGAGGGAGGAGCCCAGTTCGATCGCGTGCTGCCAGACCCGCCGGTGCAGCTCGGCGTCGGCGAAGACCGCGACACCGGCCAGTACGTCGGAGTGACCGCCCAGGTACTTGGTGGCCGAGTGCACCACGATGTCGGCGCCGTGCTCGATCGGCCGGCAGATCAGCGGGGTGGCGAAGGTGTTGTCCACCACGCTCAGCACGCCCGCCTCCCGAGCGACGCCGATCAGCGCGGGAAGGTCGGTGACCCGCGTGGTCGGGTTGGAGACGGTCTCCAGGTGCAGCAGCCGGGTGGTGGGCCGCAGGGCGGCGCGTACCTCCTCCGGGTCGTCGCCCCCGACGTGGGTGACCTCCACACCCCAGCGCTCCGCCAGGTCGGCGAGCGTGGCGAACGTGCCGCCGTACAGGCTCCGCTGGGCGATCACGTGGTCGCCGGAGCGGAGCAGCGCAAGCAGCACGGTGTTGATCACGCCCATCCCGGAGGCGGTGGCCAGCGCGCCGGCACCGCCTTCCAGGTCGGCCACCGCGTTCTCCAGCGAGCGGACCGTCGGGTTGCCGTAGCGGTTGTAGAGGAAGGCCTGGCCGGGGCCGGTGAACGCGTGCGCCAGCGCGTCGCTGTCGGGGAAGGCGAAGACGTGGCCCTGGTGCAGCGGCACCCCCAGCGGCCGGCTGCCGGTCACCTCCTCGACGGGCGGGTGGACGATCCGGCTCTCGGGGTGCAGCGCGTGGTGGAAATCGCTCATGCCGCCCATCCTCACCGGGCGGGCACGGGCCCGGCCAGGGCCAATTCGACCCCGGTGGCCCGAAACGGCGGCGGCGCGAATCCGTGGGGGCCGAAACGGCCGCGGTCCGACCAGGGTCGTCCCCGGCCGGACCGCCGCCGGTGGCGCGGGCGCTACGGCCCGTCAGCGGCGGCGACCGAAGATGCGCTTGGCGGCGTAGACGATCGCGACGACGAGCAGGACGAAGAAGAGGATCACCAGGACGACCACGACCAGCAGGAACTTGCCCAGCTTGGCGAAGAAACCTTTCTTCTTCTCCTTCTCGGCCGCCACCGCCCCCGCCCCCTCCGACGCACGTGGCGGGCCGGCGATCCGGCGGTCGGTCAGGACCCGATCCCGATCCCCGAGGTCGCGGTCGCACACCGCCGGACGGCGGGAGGTCGGGACGACAGGCCACGGGACAGGGGGAGAGAGCGCTCCCCCGATCGGGGGAGGTCCCCTGTGAGCTGCGCGGCCATACTGACGACCATGATCAAAGGACTCCGGCCGCTCCTGCGCGGCTCCACGTACTCGGGTGTGCTGTTCGCCTACTGCGGCGCGCTGGCGAGCCTCCCCCTGCTGCCCTTCGCGATCCTGCCGGCGCTGGCCTGGCCGTCCGCGCCCTTCGGCGTGCAGGCCGCTCTCTGCCTGCTGGTCTGGGCGGTCCTGGTCGGTGCCGTCGGGCTGCTCCGCACCACGCGGCGGGCGCTGATCGCGGGTGCCCGCCGGCTCCTGAAGGTGCCGTTGCCCGATCCCGTGACCGCCCCCCGGCCCGCGAGCCCGGCCGGCACCGCGCCGACGTCCGCCGCACAGCCCTCTCCCGCACCGGCCCCCGCCGCACCGTCGCGGGCCGACCGCTGGCGGACTCCGGCCTGGCTGCTGCTGCACGTCACGCTGGGGTGGACGGGCGGCCTGGCGAGCACCGTGCTGGTCGCCGCCGCCGTGGCCGTGCCGGAGAACTGGACCGGTACCGACGCGAAGCTGACGCTGTTCGACCGGTCGATACGCGTGACGGGTGTCTGGAGCTGGGTGCTGGCGGCCGTCTGCCTGCTCCTGGCGGCGGTCGTGTGCGGGGCCGTGACGAGCGCTCTGCGGTGGTCGGCGCCGAGGCTGCTCGGTCCGTCGTCGGCCGAGCGACTCGCCCTGGCGGCCGAGCGCGAACTTCGACTCGCCGAACGCAACCGACTGGCCCACGAGTTGCACGACTCGATCGGGCACACCCTGACGGCCGCCACCGTCCAGGCGGCGGTGGCGGGTGAGGTACTGGCCGCGGACCCGGTGGCGGCGCGGGCCGCCATGCGCAGCATCGAGGAGTCGACCCGGGCCGCCCTGGAGGACCTGGACTACGTGCTGGGCGTGCTGCGCGAGGAGAAGGCGGGCACCGCGCCGACCCGGACCCTGGCCGACCTGCCCGAGCTCCTGGACCGGATCCGGCACGCCGGCGCCCTGGTGGAGCCGGAGCTGTCCGGCGAGCTGACGCAGGTGCAGGGGACGCTCTCCCGGGCGGCGTACCGGATCCTCCAGGAGGGTCTGACGAACGCGTTGCGGCACGGAACCGGCGGTCCGATCGAGGTCCGGGTGGCGGCCGCTCCGGACGGCCTGGAACTCAGCGTGGTCAACCGGACCGCCGTGGGGGCCGGGGCCGGCAGCGGCCGGAGCCCGGGCTCCTTCCCCACCTCCGGACACGGCCTGCCGGGACTGGCCGAGCGCGTTCGGCTGCTGCACGGTGAGATCGAGGCCGGCCCGGACGGTCCGCAGCACTGGCGGCTGGCGGTCCGGCTGCCGGTACGGTTGTCCGCATGATCGGCTCCGACGCGAGCGCGGCCGGCCCGACCGGCCCCGCCCCACACCCGGCCGGGGCGGCCGACGCGGGCCACGGCACCGCTTCCCCCTCCTCCACTACCGGAGCCACCGGAACCACCGGCCCGGCCGGCCCCACCGACACCGCCGTCACACTCCTGATCGCGGACGACGACGAGGTGACCCGCAGCGGACTGCGCACGCTGCTGTCGGTACAACCGGGGATCTCGGTGATCGGGGAGGCCGCCGACGGCGTCGAGGCGGTCGAGCTGGCGCAGCGGCTGCGGCCGGACGTGGTCCTGATGGACGTGCGGATGCCCCGCCGCAACGGGATCGACGCCACCCGGCAGCTGCTCGCCGAGTCGGCCGAACCCCCGAAGGTCGTGGTGATCACCACCTTCGAGAACGACGACTACGTCACCGCCGCGCTCAGTGCGGGCGCCAGCGGCTTCGTGCTCAAGCGGCTCCCGGTGCGGCAGATCGCCGAAGCGGTGCGGGTCGTGGCGGCGGGCGAGGCGATCCTGTTCCCGGCGGCGCTGCGCCGGATGGTCGCCGCCCGCCCGCTGGACTCCTCCGAGGCGCTGCCCAGGGCGGCGCTGACCGGCCGGGAGGAGGAGGTGCTGCGGTCGATGGCCACGGGCCTGTCCAACCCGGAGATCGCCGACTCGCTCACGGTGAGCCTGGAGACGGTCAAGACCCACGTCGGGAACGTACTGAGCAAGCTCGGCGCCCAGAACCGCACCCACGCGGTGGTGATCGCGTACGAGTCCGGCCTGGTCGTCCCACGCTTCGCCGGCTGAGACGTCCGGCCGCGGACCGCAGACCGACGACCGGCCGCCGTCACCGACACCGCGCCGCCCCGACGCGCGGCCACGGTGGTCAACCGGCCGCGTGACGTGCATGATGCGGATCTGCCCGTTCGACCAGGAGCCACGGCCCGCCCGGTACCGTCGGAGCGTCGGCCGACGCGCACGGCACACCGGCCCCTGGAGAACGGGGACGGGGCGCGCGCAACGGTGGGGGGAACCGATGGTCGGCGAGGACGTTCGGGACGACGACGGCACCGGGTCGGCGGGACTGCCGCAGACCGCGGCAGACGCCGTCCTGGAGGCCCGACGGCTGTTGCACCGGTCGCGAGACGGGCAGACCGCCGAGACCCTGGGGCCGGTGATCGACCGTCTGGCCCGCGTCGAGGTCGCGTTGGCGCAGGACGGGGCGGACTTCGCCGTCGTCTTCGTGCACCTGGGCATGTTGCTCGGCATCCGCTGGCTGAACACGACCGGGTGCGGAGCGTCCGGGGCCTCGCCCGCGAGTTCCGCGGAACGGGCGGAGGCGCTGCGGCGCCTGCGGCTCGTGGACCGCGACGGGCCGCCGACCGGCATGCTCGCCGCAGAGGCCCGCATGGTGCTGCTCTTCCTGCTCACGCCCTGGGCCCTGCTCCGCACCGACGGCACCCGCACCGCCCTGCTGCACGCGCTGCTCGACGCGACCGACGGACGGGTGCTGACCGATGCGGTGCGCCGGGACCTCGTCGAAGCCCGGGACGTGGTCGACCGCATCACGGCGGCGTCGCTCGACCCGGAGCTCGAACGGATGTACGCGAGGATCAAGGGGAAGGTCGAGCGGATGCTCACCGCCGGCGCGGCGGACGCCGGACCGTCGGCGGGCGGTGGGGCCGCGGACGCTGCCGCATCCGATCGGGACCGGGAGCGGGACAGCGGCGGAGCGGCCGACGACGTCGACCGCTCCGAGCACGCGCTGCTCAAGGCCGTCCTCGGCCTGGTGACCCTGGCCGGCGCGCGCAGCACGCCGCAGTTCACCCGTCTCCTGTGCTGGCTGCCCGTCGCGACGCACGCCCGAGCGAACGGCGGGTCGCACACGGCGCTGGGGATCGACGAGGAGGCCTCGTCGCTGCTGTGCCTGGCCGCCACGGGCGGGGGCACCGGCGCCGCCGGGGTTCGTCGGATCGCCGACGTGGCGCTGCGGGCGTTCCGCGCGTTGCCGTCGAACGCACCCGAGCGGGCCCGGGTCGCCAGACTCCATGCCTACCTGCTCCTCGCCGTGGAGGTCCGGGAACCCGGATCGGTCGACTTCGGCACCACGGAGCGGCCCGCACCGGATCCGGACGACGACCGCATCCGTCTGACGGAGTGGCCGGCCGGCGTCACCCCGGAGCCCGGCCTGGCAGCCCATCTCCCCGGCCACGTCATGGACTTCGTCACCCATGTCGGGCTGCGCGAGCGGCGTCAGGCCGCCCTTCTCGACCGGCTGCTGGCCTATCGGACCGGCGATCCCGGCTATCTGGAGGACGCCGCCACCCTGCTCGGGGAGGCAGTGGGGGCAGCCGCCGCAGGGTCCTGGTGGTCCCTGGTCCTGAAGGCGGACCTGGTCGCGGTGCTGGAGCAGGCCGCCACGTACGGCGGGAGTCTCCAGGACGCCGACGCCTCGTTGGTCACCCTGCGCGGGCTGGGCGCCGCGCTGGAACGCGACGGCTCGGTGCCGCCCGACTCACCGTTCGCCCTCGACCTCGTGCTCTCCACCGCGGACCGTGAGTTGCAGTACGCGCAGCGCACCGGCGACCACGAGGCCCTGCCGCGCCTGGTCGAGGAGCTCCGCGGCCGGTACGACGCGCTGCCACCGGACAGCGGCCTGCGCGGCGAACTGACGCAGCGGCTCGGCCGGCTCGACGACCTGCTCGCCGACCCCGGGCAGACCGGCACGCCCGGGGTGCCCGGGCTCGCCGGGCCCGAGGACCGCACCGCCCTGGTCCGCACGCTCGCCGCGTTCCGCCGGGCACTCGACGAACCGGAGCGGTATCACGATCACGAGTACGGCCGCCGTGCCACGCTCGGCCTGCGCCTGCTGTTCGCCGTCATGCGCGGCGAGAACGATCCGGCGCTCCTGGACGAGGCCGTCACCGAGTTGTCCGGTGCCCGCGCGCTGCTCGCCGAGGGGCGCGGCGGGACGCATCGCGTGGACGTCCTGACGAAGCTGGCCGAGGCCCACATGATGCGCGCCGCCCGGGGCGGCCCGGGCGGGCGCGAGGACGCCCGGGCATTCGTGGAGATCACCCGCGAGGCGCTGGACGAGCTGGCCGCCGACGTCCTGCTCCAGGTCGGCGCCGACCACGGCCTGTCGGCGGCCCTCGCCGGTGCCGTGCTGGCCCGGCGGCTGGCGTTCGCCGCCTTCCTCACCCGGCGGCCCGCCGACGCGGTGGCCGACCTGGAGAAGGGGCGCACCCTGGTGCTCCAGGCCGCCGACGCGTCCCGGGGCATCCCCGAACGCCTTGACGCCGCAGGCCGTCCCGATCTGGCCCGGCGGTGGCGCGCCCAGGTCACCCCGGGCCCGCTACGGCCGGAGGACGCCGGCGGGCCGTCGACAGCGACCGACGGCCCGCCGATCCCCGGGAGCCTGCGGCGCCAGGCGCTGGCCGTGCTCGGCCTCGTCCGTCGCGCAACCCCCGACGCCCCCCGCACCGGGCAGCCGGCGGACACCGCCGACGTGGCCGAGCTGGTCGCCGGCCTCGCGGCCACGGACACGGACGCGTTGGTCTACCTGGTGCCCGGCATGCCGCTGCCCGACCGTACGCTGCCGGGCTTCGCACTGATCCTGCTGCCCTCCACCGGTCCCGTCCTGCTCCCCCTGCCGGAGCTGCTGGCCACGGGCAGCCCGCCGCTGGAGCGCTACCTCGACGCCGCGGCAGAGCGCTCCCGCGCTCTCGCCGATCCGGCGGCGGACGCGTCGTCGCGGGCGGCCTGCGAGGCACGGTGGCAGGACGCGCTGCGCACGCTGTGCGAGTGGGCCGGGCGGGCCGTGATGGGCCCGGTCCTCGCGGCGGTGCCCCCACCGCCGGAGCCCCGGGGGCCGGTGCCCGAGAGTGCGGCGCCCCGGCCGCCCAGGATCGTGCTGGTGCCCTGCGAGCGGCTCGGCGCCGTGCCGTGGCACGCCGCGTACGTCCGGGGGCAGGGCGAGCACGGTCACCGGTACGCCTGCCAGGAGGCCGTCCTCAGTTACGCCCCGTCCGGCGCCCGGTTCCTGGCCGCGACCGCCCGGCGCCGGATGCCCCCGGCCGCCGGCCGGCAGGTACTGGTCGCCGACCCGGGGCTGAGCCTCCCGTGGGCCGAGATCGAGACGGCCGCGCTGCGCGCCGCCTGCTACCCCGACGCGCTCCGCTACGGCGAGTTCTTCTCCGCCGACGAGGCACCGGACGCCGCGGGCACACCGGCGGAGATCCTCGCGGCGCTGCCCGGAGGCGACCTGCCGGCCTCCGTGGTCCACCTGTCCTGCCACGCCCTGGCCGCACCGCGCCCCACCGACTCCGCGCTGTGGCTGGCCGACCCTCCCGGTGCGGTCCCGGGATCAGGCCGGCTCACCGTGGCCGGCATCCTCGACTGCGCCGCCCGCCGCCGGCCGGGCGACGCCGGCCCGCTGGTCGTGCTGAGCGCCTGCGAGACCGATCTGAGTACGCGCCACCACGACGAGGCACTGACCCTCTCCACCGCGCTGGTCACGGGTGGCGCCGCGGATGTCGTGGGATCCCGCTGGGCGGTGCGCGACGGTCCGACCGCCGTGATGACGGCCGTCTTCCACCACCACCTCACCGCCGGCGGACTGGCTCCGCCCGACGCCCTGCGCGCCGCCCAGATGTGGATGATCGACCCCGGCCGCGCGTTCCCGCCCGCCCTCGACGGTCCCCTCCGCCACGAGGCCACCCGGTCGGACCTTCACCACCTCCACCACTGGGCCGCCTTCACCCACCAGGGCAACCCGGCGCCCGCGCCGACGGTATGAGGGACGGATCCTGCTGCGAACCGTCTTCGGCGTCGGTCCCGTTGCCGTCGTCGGCGCCGGTGGTCAGCTCGCCGGGCGGGCGGCGCGGGCGTCGATCTTCTCCTGGAGCGCGGCGAGCAGGCCCTGGAGCAGTCCGACGGTGGTCTCGTCGGTGAGGTTGCCGTCCCCGTCGAAGCGCTCGTGCGCCCGGAAGACGATGACCTCGGGCTTCACGACGACGTCGGTCTCGGTCCAGACGAACACCTGACGGAGGGCCAGCTGGGCGCGGACGGTGCCGAAGTTGGTCGGGGCGGCCCCGAGGATGGCGGTCGGCTTGCGGTGCAGGGGCAGGCCCTCGGTGCGGGTCCAGTCGGTGCTCAGCCAGTCGATGGCGTTCTTGAGCACGCCGGGGATGGAGTAGTTGAACTCCGGGGTGGCGATCAGCAGGCCGTCGGCCTCCTGGACCCGGCGGCGCAGGTCCTGGACGACGGCGGGCCGCAGCTCGGGGGTGTCGAGGTCCAGGTCGTACGGAGGGATGTCGCGCAGGCCCTCGTAGATCTCGATCTCCTGGCCGCCCGGGTTGAACTTCTGTGCGGCGCGCAGCAGTCGGGTGTTGTGCGAGTCGGCACGCAGCGAGCCGGAGATGGCGAAGATCCTGGAGGCGGTCATGGCGGGCTCCTTCGGTGGAGGTGGTCGTTTCGTGCTCGTCGTTGCCGACACCGAGAAAACTAAACCGATCAGTTCAGAGTGTCAACTGAACAGTTCAGTATTGACAGTGCACCGGGCGGTGTAGTTCATTCGAGACGTGACGGCACACGGCCCTCCCGGCCCGCGTCGCCACCGGTACGACCGGCACCCTCCTTTGCCGACCGAACGGTTCAGTTCATATACTGGGCGCCCGTTCCCGGTGCCCGGTTCCTCCTGATTCCGGCCTCGGTGCCCGGTACCGGACGCCACCGGCGGTCCGACGCCGCCACCCCGCCCCGCACCCCCCACCACCGCGCGAAGGACAGCCATGGGAGCCGACCCCCAGGACGCGACCGACCAGTACGGCATCCCGATCATCCCGGACCCCTCCGACGCCGCCTCCCGCAAGCGTCGGGCGATCATCGACGCCGCACTCGCCGAGTTCCTCGCCGAGGGCTACTCGGCGGCCTCGATGGACACCATCACCGGCCGGTCCGGCGTCTCGAAGGCCACCATCTACAAGCACTTCGGCAGCAAGGAACGTCTGTTCCTGGCCGTCGTCGGCGGCATCCTGCCCAGGACCTACGCCGATCTGACGCCGGCCGGCCGCGCCGTCACCGACTCCCCGGACCTGCGCGGCGCGCTGGTCCGGCACGCCACCGAGCTGGCCCGGATCCTGCTGCGCCCCGAGATCATGTCGCTGCGCCGCCTGGTGATCGGCGAGATCGACCGGTTCCCCCAGCTCGGCCGGCTCTGGTACCAGGTCACCTACGACATGAACAACGGCCCCCTGGTCGAGGCGCTCACCGAGCTGACCGCCAGGGGCGAGCTGGACGTGCCCGATCCCAGACTCGCCGTCCAGCAACTGGTGGCGACCACCGTCGGCATCCCGCAGCTGACGCACACCTTCGCCCCCGAAACCCCGGTCGACGACGCGGAGCTCGCCGTGGTGATCGAGGCGGGGATCGACCTCTTCCTCGCCCGCTACGGCGCCCGCCGCGCCTGACCGGGGCGAGCCGGACGGGCCGGCGGTGCGAGGGGGTCAGCGCCCCCTGCGGGCGGTGCGCCGGCGCGCCCACAGGGCGAGGGGAACGGCGACGGCCGTCACGGCGGCCTCCGGCGCCGGAGGCCCGCCGAGCGGGTCACCCGCCGACCCGCCGAACGTGCTGCCGGCGGCGAGGCCCTGCTGGTCGAAGGTGTCCGGCACGGGCAGGGTGTCCCAGCGCGTCAGGGGCCAGGCGATCACGAACGCCCGGCCGATCACGTTCTTCACCGGGACGAAGCCGCCGCTCGGCTCGTTGACGTGGAAACGCGAGTCGCGCGAGTCGTTCCGGTGGTCCCCCATCACCCACAGGTGGTCCTTGGGGACGGTGACGGTGCCGACGGGCGCGTCCCCGCAGGGTGTCGCCCCGGGGAAGAGGTAGGGCTCGTCCAGCGCCACGTCGTTGACCCTGACCGGACTGCCCTCCTTGCACTCGACGGTGTCGCCGCCGACCGCGATGACGCGCTTGATCAGGTCCTGCTCGTCGTCCGACGGCAGCAGGCCGACGGTGCTGAGCGCCGTACGGATGCCCTCGACGAAGCCGTTGCCCTCGGACCTGGGCACCGGGCCCAGCCAGCCGCCCGGGTCCCTGAAGACCACCACCTCGCCGCGTTCCGGCTCGGCGCCGAACCACGGGGTGAGCTTGTCGACCAGGACGCGGTCACCCTTCTCCAGGGTGTGCTGCATCGAGCCCGAGGGGATGGAGAAGGCCTGGACGAAGAAGGTCTTGATGCCCAGGGAGAGCAGGATCGCGATGCCGATCAGGAGCGGCAGTTCCTGCCAGAGCGGACGTTTCCGCCGCTCCTTCCCCGCCCGGCGGCCGGCCCCGCCGTCACCGACGTCGCCTCCGCCCGGGCCGCCGTCACCGCCCGTACCGTCACCGCCCGGTTGCTCCGGCGTGCCCGGGCCGCCCGGGCCGTCGACGGCGGTCGCCGTTCCGGGCGTGGTGGAGGTGCCGTCTCCCCCGACGCCTCCGGCGCTTCCGCCGCCACCACCGGTTCCCGCCGGACCTGCGGTCTCGTCCATGCTCATTCCTGGCCCCCTCCGGACGGCCCGGCGGGCCCGGTGCGGAACCCCCCATGGTCAGCTAACGAACGGTGGTTCCCGTCACGGTCACCGGTCCGGCGCCTGCCGACCCGTCAGAACGTACACCCGCTCACGCCCCTACGGGGCCCCGCCTCCGAGCATGATCCGGGCGACGAGTTCGCGGCGGCTGGCCACGCCCGCCTTCGCGAACACCGACTTGAGATGGTCCTGCACCGTGTACGGCGTCATCGCGAGCAGCCGCGAGACGTCCCGGGTGTCGCACCCGCGTACCAGCAGCAGCGCGACCTCCTGCTCCCGCACCGTCAGCCCGTAGGCGGAGAGGTAGAGCGGCATGGCGTCGGCGGGTGTCGCCGGGGCCGCCACCACCGTCACCTCGCCGGCCACGCCGCCCTTCAGCGCCGAACCGTGCAGCACGTACCACTGACCGTCCCGGTCCTGCACCCGTATCTTCGTCTGCGGCACCGGCAGCCCGCAGGCAGTCCGACGCGCCTGCTCGGCCGCGATCGCGAAGGCGGTCGGGACGCCGAGCGACGTCCGGCTCGGGTCCGCGAGCCGGAGCAGCAGGTCCTCGGCCGGTCCCGCCATCGCGAGGAGCCGGTTGGACGGGCCGAGCACGACCACGGCCGGACCGGGCTCTCCCTCTCCCGGGCCGGCCCCCGGACCGGCCTCGCCGACGGCCGGGAGGTGACACGCGCGCAGCGCGTTGCCCAGGTGCCGCGCCGCGAGGTCGGCCAACTCCCTTTGCTGGCCGAGGTACGGCCCCCGGTCGGCGCCCCGCATGAACGCCGCACAGCCCCACATCCCGCCGTGCGCGTCGAACACCGCGCGCAGTTCGTCGCCGAACCCGGCGGGGCTGATCAGCTCGCGGAACCGGATGCTCTCGCTCAGCTCCCCCCGCGTGGCCCGGCTGAGCGTCTCCGCCCGGACACCGCTGAGGCGGATCTTGGGGAAGGTCGCGTAGTCGTCCTCCCACACCTCCAGCCGGACGGCGTCCTCGAAGGTCGCCAGGCTGAGGTCGTCGCTCAGCACGGACGTCACCAGGCCCGTCGCCGGGTCCGCCGAGTGCCAGCAGACGGCGTCGTACTCCAGGACGCCGCGCAGGAGTTCGTCCGCCCGGCGGAACAGCTCCTCGACCGCCAGACCCTCCCCGACCAGCTCCTTCAGCCCCTCGATCGCCTGCTGTGCCGCTGCTCCACGTGCCCCACGTGATCCCATGCGCCGGAAGCTAGCATGCATACCCACCACCCTCCCATGCGCCTGACGGAGGGTTCGGCATCCGCCTCTGGGAGGGGTCGGAGCGGCGTATTCTCATCCTCGTGATGGTCCGACTCACCCGGGACAGCGTCGCGATGGGCGACGACACCGATGCCCCGCACGCCGCCGAACTCGCCCTCCGGGAGGGCGCGACGGTGCACGAGGCCGGCGTCGCGCTGCTCGCGGCCCGCTACCCCGCGTCCGTCTCCGGCGGCCGTGCCACCTGGGTGCTGACCGTGGACGGAGGCGCGCCCCTGGCCGTTCTCGCCCAGCAGTGGGCCGAGCCGCGCGCTGCCCGGTGCCGACGGGCCGCTCGCACGCTTCACCTCCCCCGACGGCGCGGTGCGGCTGCACCTCGTCTACCGCACCCAGCGCGATCCGGACGCCGAATGGTCCCGCCTGGCCGGCGGCGCCCCGCTGTTCGAACGCCCCTGAGGGATCGTCAGCAGTTCCGCCCCCAGATCACGACGCAGTGCTCTCTCGTGTATTCCCGGATCCCGTCGACCGGCCCCGTCAGCGCCAGCACCACCAGCGATGCCGCGAGTCCCGCCAGGACTCCGAACAGCACCGCCGCCCCGACCAGCCGCCACAGCAGCCGCCCCCGCCCGCCCACGGCCCGCCCCCTCATTCCGAACAGTCCCTCGCACTCATTCCCTCGGTACCGTCAGATCACTTGTGGTGCGACCGAGTTGTGACCCTGACGGGAGGGAACCGACGCTGCGGAACTCCTTCTGCCGAGTGCCCGGAGCGGTCTACCCTCCTCTCATGGTCGCGTCGATCACCGCCGCCAGGCCGCTCGCCCCGGCCCCGGCACCCGCCCCGGCACCCACCGACGGGGGCGTCCCCACGGCCGCCCGCACAGCCGCGCCCGTGTCCGTGGCCGCGCCCACGGCCGCACCCGTGCCCGTGCCCGCATCCACCGGCCAGGACGATCCCGCATGACCGTTCCGCCGGACGAACACGCGGCCCGCCGCCGGTACCTGGCGACCTGCCTGCTCTACTGGCTACCGCTCGGCCTGGCCACCGCCCCCCTGGTACTGCTGCTCACCGCACGCGGCCTCCCGCTCGGCACCGTCGCCGGGCTCTTCGCCGCCCACTCGCTCACCACCGCCGCCCTGGAGCTGCCCACCGGCGGGCTCTCCGACGTCCTCGGCCGCCGACCCGTCCTGGCCGCCGCCGGTCTGGTCGGCGTCGCCGCCTTCACCCTGCTCGCCCTGGGTGACTCCCCCGCGCTGCTGTTCCCCGGCATGGTGCTGCTCGGTGCCTCGCGCGCGTTGGCGAGCGGCCCGGCCGAAGCCTGGTACGTCGACGCCGTGCACTCCCGGACCGGTGCCGACGGCGACCTCCGACCCGGGCTGGCCCGGGGCAGCGCCACCGGTTCCGTCGCCCTGGCCGTCGGCACCCTGGTCGGCGGGGCCGTGCCGTGGCTGCTCTCCGGTGACCTCGGTGACCGCCTCACCCTGGCGACCGGCGGCCTGGTCCTGCCGCTCTCGGTACCGGTCCTCCTGGGCGCCGTCGTCGCGGCCGTCTTCGCCGGCTACGTCCTGGCCGCCCTCGCCGAACCCCCACGGCCGCCGGCGACGCTGCGCACGGTGGTCGCCGACGTCCCCACCACCATCGCCACCGGCCTGCGGCTGGGCAGGCGGAACGCCGTGGTCCGGCGCGTGGTGCTCACCGCCGCCGCCACCGGGGCCGGCCTGGCGGTGGTCGAACTGCTCACCCCCGGGCGGGCCGCCGACCTCACCGGGACCGTGGAGTCCGGCGCGGTCCTGGTCGGCGGGCTGGCCTGCGCCGGTTTCCTCTGCTCCGCGCTCGGCGCCAGGATCGCCCCGGGCGCCGCCGAACGGTTCGGCGACGCCCGCGCCGTTCCGGTCGGCCTCGTGCTCTGCGCCACCGGCCTCCTGCTGCTCGCCGTCACCGCGAACACCGCCGGCCCGGCCGCCGCCGCGTCCGCCGCGATCGGGTACGGCCTGGCCTACCTGGGGCTGGGCACGGCCGGACCGAGCCAGGGCGCCCTGCTCCACCGGGCCGTCACGGCGGACGCCCGGGCCACCGCGCTCTCCGTCCAGTCGCTCGCCCTGCAACTGGTCGGCGCCCTGGCCGGCCTCGCCCTCGGGGTGCTCCCGGCCGGACCGCCCCGCTGGCTCCTCGGCGTCGCCGCCCTGACCCTGGCCGTCCTCCTCTGGGTCCGCCCACCGGCCGACGGCCGGACGAGCAGCGACGCGGCGGACGGCGCAGGGGCGGACGGCGCAGGGGCGGACGCGCGCGGGACGAAGAGCCTGCGCCGCGGCCGTCAGAGCCAGTTGCGGCGCTTGAAGACCAGGTAGAGGCTCGTGCAGACCAACGCCATCAGGGCGATCGCGAACGGATAGCCGAAGGCCCACTTGAGCTCGGGCATCGAGTCGAAGTTCATGCCGTAGACGGTGCCGATCAGCGTCGGGGCGAAGAGGATGGCCGCCCAGGAGGAGATCTTCTTGATCTCGTCGTTCTGCGCGTGCCCGGCCTCCGCGAGCTGCTTCATCTCCTCGTTCTGCCGCTGCGACACCAGGGTCGCGTTGACGGTGAGGATGTTCTGCAGCATCTGCCGGAAGCCGTCGACCCGCTCGGCGGCGTAGGTCGCGTGGTCGGCGACGTCCCGCAGGTAGCGCTGGAGCTCGTCGTCGGTGCCGTACTTGCCGAAGCCGGCCTCCAGGCTCTTCATGATCTCCAGCAGCGGTCGGGTGGCACGCTGGAACTCGATGACCTCGCGCGAGAGTTCGTAGATGCGCCGGGACACCTGCGGGTCCCCGCCGAACACCTCGGTCTCGATCTCGTCGATGTCGTGCTGGAGGCCCGCGATGACCGGCGCGTAGCCGTCGACGACCGCGTCCAGTACCGCGTACAGGACGGCCTCCGGGCCCAGCGCGAGCAGCTCCGGGTCGGCCTCCAGGCGCCGCCGCACCGCCGAGAGGTCGGGGGCCTGCGAGTGGCGGACGGTGAACACGAAGTCGGGGCCGACGAAGAGGTGGATCTCGCCGAAGTCCACCTCCTCCACGTCGTCGAGGTACCGGGCGGCCCTCAGCACGACGAACAGCGTGTCGCCGTAGCGCTCCAGCTTCGGCCGCTGGTGGGCGACGATGGCGTCCTCGACCGCCAGTTCGTGCAGGTTGAACCGCTCCGCGACCTCCAGCAGCTGTGCCTCGGCCGGGCGGTAGAGCCCGATCCAGGCCATCGTGCCGGGCTTGCCGGGCAGTTCGCGGTAGACGTCCGCCAGGTTGGCCGGCGTCGGCATCCGGCGGCCCTCGCGGTAGACGGCGGCGTCGACGACCGAACGCTCCAGGCTGACGTCCTCGGCCGGCTGGTCCGGGCGCGGGTCCATCGAGTGCTCGGGGGCGGGCTGGGTGTCGGTGGAGCGGGTCGGGACGACGGAACGGGAGAACGGACGCTTGCTTGCGCGCACGGCGCGCACACGCCAGTCGGACATGGCGGGGTACCTCCGCTGTTCGGGGGCCACCGCACCCGGCCGGGAGGCTCGGGGCGGGGCAGGCGGGAGACGCCCGGCCGCCCTCCACCACGCACGGCGCCCGGCCGCGCGGTGCCGCCTGCCGGGATCAGCGGCGGGCGGTGCGACGACGGGAGCCGGAAGCGGTGCGGGAGGAGAAGTGCCGGGGGCCAGGAGATGGGGGGGACGTCCTGGGGCAGGGCCGACTTCGACCCGGGCTACTGCTCTCCACCGATCTCACCTCCTCGCCGTCGGGGCGCCCACGCAGGGTCACCGTGACCGGGCCACCAGGAGGATCCACACCGTCCGGCCGCACGCACACGTGCCCGCGACAGAAACGGGTGGGCACCCCTGATCTCGTCAGAGCTTTGGCACGCCACGGCGTAGCACCCGGGGGTGCAGCCACTTGGGGTCACCCCTTAGGCCGGGGAGACCTGTCCTGACCCTGGGCGTCTCTCGACGTCGTGGGGTCAGTGGCCTGTGTCCGTGGCGACGCCTCACCGAACGAGGTGCCTTCACAACTTCAATGAGTCTAGTACCCACCGGGGACTCCCTTCGACCAGGGGGCCCGCGCCCGATCCGGCGGAACACGCCCGAAGGGGCGCGCGACGGCGGCGAAAGCCCTTCCGCGCGACCCTCCGTTCACACCTTTCGAAACGTCAGCATCCTTGTGTTGCACGAGCGTTGAGACGACGGGCGAACCGCGAGACGCCGAAGTGGATCCACCCTCGGTCGACTACGCTCGGTAGTGCGGCTTCCTTCGGCACGGCCCCCGGACGACCCCCGAACGGGGCACGGCGGCGGTGATCGGCGACGGGCCGGCAGGGATGCCGACCGGACGGCAGCCGTGCGCGGCTGCTCGGTACGGCGGCTCGGCGGGACCGTTCGGCCCGGACTTCGGTGCGACCGTTCAGTGGGACGGTTCAGTGGGGCGGTTCAGTGGGACGGTTCGAGGTGGGCGGCGACGTACGGGACCGCGACCGCCTCCAGCGCGCCCGGCGAACCGAACGCCGGGTGGACGTTGACCTCGAAGACCACACCGCCGCTCTGGGCCGCCAGGTCCACGGCGGCGAACGGCAGCCCCACCGCTCCGGTCGCCTCGACCGCCAGCTCCGCCAGTCCGGCGGGCAGGTCGTCGACCGGAAGCGGGGTGGAGACGGCACCCCGGGCGAGGTTGCACGGCGCGTCCGGGTCTGCCTGCACGTGCTCGACCGCGCGGATCGCCCGCCCGTTCAGCACCGTCACCCGGAACTGGTGACGCCGTCCGTCGGCGGTGAAGTTGCCGGCGTCACTCGCGAGCAGCCAGTCGGTGCCGGCCTCGGCGTAGCACCGGGCGGCGTCGGCGAGCTGGGCCCGGGTGGTGACGTGGAACACGTCCTGGCCGCTCATCCCGACGGCCGGCCGCGCCCAGACGTCGCCGCCGAGCCGGTCGAAGACCTCCACCGCCTCCTCGGGCGTGGGCCGGGAGAGGGTGAGGGTGGTCATCTGGCGGACGCCGTCCCGGGCGAACCGCTCCACCGCGAGGCGCTTGTCGGTGGCCACCCGCCAGCCGTCCACGGCGGTGCCCAGCGAGCGCACACCGTGCTCGCGCAGCGCGCGCTGGCAGTCGGCGAGTTCCGTCCGCCGGTGCGGCGGTATCTCGTAGAGGAGCACTGCCGTGGCGGCCACGGCCAGGCCCTCGCCGGGCACCTCAAGGCTGACCCCGCCGTCGACGCCGCGCACCAGGCCGGGACCGCCGGCCATGAAGTGCCGTGCGTCGAGCAGAACGGGTGCCCGGCCGGTGAGCCTGTGCACGGCGGAGGCCAGCGCCTCCCGACTGCCCTCGGACGAACTGTGATCGGTCATCAGAACGAGCTCGCTGCGCCCCATGGAGCCATGGAACATGTCGCGGACATGGTCAGGCAAGACCGTGTCCCGCACGCACGCCCCCCTCCGCCCCGGCCGGACGGAAATCCGGATGCGAAGCACCGGCCTCCCGCGCTACCGTCGGCCCCATGTCGACGCCCCGCATCTCCTAGCCGACGGACCCGCCTCCACGCCACCCGTGTGTCCGTCCGCCGTTCCGGAGCGTCATCCCATGATCACCACCCGTGGTGTCGACGTGCGCGTCGCCGCCCGCCTGCTGCTGTCCGACGTCACCCTCCACATCGCACCCGGCGACCGTATCGGCCTCGTCGGCCGCAACGGCGCCGGCAAGACCACCCTGCTCTCCACCCTGGCCGGCCGGATCCGGCCCGCCGCCGGGACCGTCACCCGCACCGGCCCGGTCGGCTACCTGGCCCAGGACTCCAGGGCCGCCGACCCGGCCGTCACCGTCACGGACCGGATCCTGTCCGCACGCGGTCTGGACTCCGCCGTCCACGCCCTGCGCGCCGCCGAGAGCGCGCTGGCCGAGGCCGCCACCGCCGTGGTCGCGACGACGGGCCGTTCAGCGAGGAACCCCGCGACGGGAACCGCCGCTCCCGAACGGGCCCAACGCCGGGCCATGGCCGCCTACACCACGGCCGAGGCCGAGTTCCAGGCTCGCGGCGGCTACGCGGCGGAGGCCGAGGCCGCCCGGGTCGCGGCAGGACTGGGCCTGCCCGGCCGAGTCCTCGACGGCCCGCTCGGCGCGCTCTCCGGCGGTCAGCGCCGCCGGGTCGAGCTGGCCAGGATCCTCTTCGCCGGCCACGACACCCTGCTCCTCGACGAGCCCACCAACCACCTGGACGCCGACGCCGTCGCCTGGCTCCGGGACTTCCTGGCCGGCTACCCGGGCGGCGTGGTACTGATCAGCCACGACGTGCCGCTGATCGCCGCCACCGTCAACCGGGTCTTCCACCTCGACCCGCAGCGTGCCGCCGTGGACGTCCACAACACCGGGTGGGCCGCCTACCTCGTCCAACGCGACGCCGACGAACGCCGCCGCGTCCGCGAACGCGCCAACGCCGAGCGGAAGGCCACCGCGCTGCACGCCCAGGCCGACCGGATGCGGGCCAACGTCGCGACCGCCGTCAGCGCCCGTTCCATGGCCCGCCGGGCCGACCGGATGCTCGCCGCCCTCGAACCGGCCCGGCGGGCCGAGCGCACGGCCCGGATCCGGCTGCCCGACCCGGCGCCCTGCGGCCGGATGCCGCTCGGCGCCGTCAGCCTCGCCAAGTCCTACGACGGGCGGCGCGTGCTCGCCGGCCTCGACCTCGCCGTCGACCGGGGCACCCGGCTGGTCGTGCTCGGCCACAACGGCGCCGGCAAGACCACCCTGTTGCGGATCCTGGCCGGTTACGAGCACCCCGACGGCGGCCGGGTCGTCCCCGGCCCGGGGCTGAGACTCGGCTACTTCGCCCAGGAACACGACACCCTCGACCCGTCCCGCAGCGTCCGGGAGAACCTCTCCCGGGCCGCGCCCGACCTCACCGACGGCGAACTGCAGCACGTGCTCGGCGCGTTCCTCTTCCGCGGCGACGACGCCGACAAGCCCGCCGGAGTCCTCTCCGGCGGCGAGAAGACCAGGCTCGCCCTGGCCGGACTGGTCCACTCCGGCGCCAACGTCCTGCTGCTGGACGAGCCCACCAACAACCTCGACCCCGCCTCCCGCGCCGAGGTCCTGGCCGCGGTCGGCACGTACCCCGGCGCGATCGTGCTGGTCACCCACGACCCCGGGGCCGTCGAGGCGCTGCGCCCGGACCGGGTCCTGCTGCTGCCGGACGGCGACGAGGACCTGTGGAACGACGGCTACCTCGACCTGGTCACGGCAGGCTGACCGGCCCGCCCCGGTCGTCCGGGGCACTCGGCCGGCCGGGGTCCCGGGGCTTCCGGGCCTCGATCAGGAACCGGGCGGAGTGGGCGACGAACGGCCCCTCCGCCCGGATCCGGGCGTCCAGCTCACGAAGCCGGTCCCGGTACGCGCCGACCGTGAAGCCCGGAACCATCCAGACCACCTTGCGCAGGAAGTAGACCACCGCACCGATGTCGCGGAACTCCGTCCGCAGCCGCTCCGAGCGCAGGTCGACGACCTCCAGTCCGGCGGCCCGGGCGGCCCCGGCCTCGTCCTCCGGTCGCCGGGCCCGGCGTGCCTCGGGCTGCGGCCCGAGGAAGTACTCGACCAGTTCGAACACCGAGGCCGGCCCGACGTGCTGGGCCAGGTAGCTGCCGCCCGGACGCAGGACCCGGGCGATCTCCTCCCACCAGACCGTCACCGGGTGCCGGCAGGTCACCAGGTCGAAGGCGCCGTCGGCGAACGGCAGCGGCGGCTCGTCCGGATCGGCGACCAGGACGGCGCCCAGCGGGTGCAGCAGCCCGGTCGCGCGGGCCACGTTCGGCGGCCAGGACTCGGTGGCCACCATCGTGGCCGGGAAGCTCCCGGCCACACCCGCCAGCACCTCACCGCCCCCGGTCTGCAAGTCCAGGGCCGCAGACACCCGGGCCAGCCGTTCCCCCAGCAGCCGCTGGTACCCCCACGACGGGCGGTCCTCGGTCGCCCGGCCGTCCAGCCAGGAGAAGTCCCACCCGTCGACCGACACCGCCTCGGCCTCGGCCACCAGTTCCTCGAACGTCCGCTCCATGGGCCCATCCTGCCCCGCTCCGGTCCGCCCTGCTTCCCCCGGCCGCGTCCGACCCCGCCCCGGCCTCGGATCGTCGCCATCGGATCGCCGCCGCCCGCGCGGCTCCCGACGGCGGCGTTCCGGACCACAGGGTTCCCCACCGGCCGCCTCCGGCTCAGGCGAGCCGGGCGGCGACCAGCTCGTTGCCGGAGAGGTCCCGGAAGTGCGGTGAACGGTCCGGGCCACCGTCCGGTACCCCGGGTGGGGTGGACACCCCGAGCTCGGCGAGCCGGGCCTCCACCCGGTCGAGGTCCGCGGTGTGGAGGGCCGGCAACGGCAGCCCGCCGGTCTGCCGCCCCGCCGCCGCCCGCGCCTCGGGCGACTCCTCCGGCATCAGCCAGAGC
This sequence comes from Streptomyces sp. BE20, assembly GCF_036322525.1. Classification (NCBI taxonomy): domain Bacteria; kingdom Bacillati; phylum Actinomycetota; class Actinomycetes; order Kitasatosporales; family Streptomycetaceae; genus Streptomyces; species Streptomyces sp. BE20. The sequence continues at coordinate 108,850 of NZ_JAQYWW010000939.1, forward strand.
CCCGCCCCGTCCGACAGCCCCGCGTGCAGCGGACGGTGGCCGTCGGCCTCACCGTCGAAGAGCACCGTGAGGCCCAGCCCGTCACGGTAGAAGGTCAGCGCCGCCTCCGTGTCGTCGACCACCACCACCGTGCGGGCGATCGCCGAGAACAGTCCGTTCGTCTCCGTGCGCCCCCGGCCGTTCCGTGACCGTAGGGCACGGCACTGACACTGCCGCTCCCGCGCCGGTCCCCGGCCGTCGACGGCCCGTCACCCGCCCGACCGGAAACGCCCGGAACCGCCCCCCGGACCCCGCCGGCTCAGGCGGCCTCGGCCCGGCGCGCGGCAACGGTCCAGGCCGCCGTGACGGCACGGTGGGCCGCGGCCGTCGCCTCGACGGCGTCGCCGGCCAGCCGGACCGGCGCACCGAGGTGGACGTGGAGGGTCGGACGGCGGACCGGTGCGGTGGCCAGGCCCGCCAGTTGCTTGAACGAGCCGCCCGACGTGAGCCGCCGGGAGCCCGCCTGGCCGAGCGGGACCACCGGAGCGTCGGCGGCGCGGGCAAGCCGCGCCAGGCCGCTGCGGAAGGGCCCCGGCGGCTGCTCACCGGAGTCCCGGCGGCGGGGCAGCCCGCCCTCTCCGTAGATCAGGACGACCCGCCCGGCGGCGAGTGCCTCCGCGGCTGCGTCGAGGGCCTCGGAGGCCCGCGCGGTACCCCGGTGGACGGCGATGTGCCCCTCGCGACGCAGCAGCTGCCCGAGCGCCGGGATCCGCCAGAGCCCGGCCGTCGCCAGCACGACCGGCCGGATGCCGAGACGGTGCAGGGCGGCGAACACGACGACCGGGTCGGCGAGCGAGGTGTGGTTGGCCGCGACGATGCTGCCGGGGGCGGGGAGTTCGGAGCCTTCGGCGGTGACCTGGAGACGGCCGAGAGCGGGGACGAGGAACGCTGCGGTGCGACTGATCATGGCGGTGGTGTGGTCCTTGTGACGGTTTCGCAGTGTTGTCGGCCAGTCTGCGGGAGCCCGCTGCGGTGCGCCTGAGTACCCGTACTCAGCTTCGGCCGGGACGGGTCCGACCGGCCGTCACCGGTGGGGTGCCCGGCCGTCCGGGCGCGTTCCCCGAACGACTCCCCCCGGTCCACCACCGGTTGCGAGACGCTCGGAGCAGGTCCCGACCTCGCATTCCGGGCCGACCCTGTCTAGGCTCACGTGGATGAGGCGACTGGACGTACTCGACCAAGCCCTGTTCACGCGGATCGCCACGGCCCGCTCGCGCGGCACCGGGCGGCGGACCGCGCCGTGGATGCGCGGACTGAGCCGGGCCGCCAACCACGGCGTGCTCTGGTTCGGCACCGCCGCCGTGCTGGGGGCCGTCGGCGGACGGGCCGGCCGGCGGGCGGCCCTGCGCGGGGTGGGCTCGCTGGCGCTCGCCTCCACGGTGGCCAACATCGCCGCCAAACAGCTGACCCGGCGTCCGCGTCCGCAGCTGGACCCGGTGCCGGCCGCCCGCCGCCTGCTGCGCCAGCCGATCACCACCTCGTTCCCCTCGGGCCACTCGGCCTCCGCCGCCGCCTTCGCCACCGCGGTCGCGATCGAGTCCCCGGCGGCCGCGGCCGTGGTGGTGCCGGCGGCGCTGGCCGTCGGGGCGTCCCGGGTCTACACCGGTGCGCACTACCCGGGCGACGTGCTGGCCGGGTTCGCGCTCGGCTCCGCGCTCGCCGCGCTCACCCTGCGATGGTGGCCCAGGTCGTCCGACGTGCCACCGCCCGCGGGCCCGCCCCGCCGCGCGGCCCCGGCGCTGCCCGAGGGAGCCGGGCTGTCGGTCGTGGTCAACAGCGGCTCCGGCAGCGGCGCCCTGACGCCCGCCGGACCGGAGGAGACCGCGGAGCTGCTGCGCACGCTCCTCACGCGGGCCGACGTCCGGGTCTGCGGACCCGACGACGACCTTCCCACGCTGCTGACCGAGGCGGCCGACCGCGCCGCGGCGGCCGGCGGGGCGCTCGGGGTCTGCGGCGGCGACGGCAGCGTGAACCTGGCCGCCGGGCTCGCGGTCGAGCGGAACCTCCCGCTCGCGGTGTTCCCCGGTGGCACGCTCAATCACTTCGCCCTGGACCTCGGCATCGACGGGCCGGAGGCGACCGCGGCGGCCGTGGCCGCCGGGACCGCCTGCGGGGTGGACCTGGGTATCGCCGCCGACGACACCGAGCGGCGGCACTTCCTCAACACCTTCAGTCTGGGCGTCTACCCCGAGCTGGTCAGGGTGCGGGAGTCGCTGGAGGGGCGGCTGGGCAAGTGGCCGGCGCTCGCGGTGGCGGTGGTCCGGGTGCTGGCCGCCGCCGAACCGGTCACCGTCCGGGCGGGCGGCCGCGACCGGCGGCTCTGGCTGCTGTTCGCGGGCAACGGCGCGTACGACCCGCCGGGCTTCGCCCCGACCCACCGGACCGGTCTCGCCGACGGCCTGCTGGACATCCGGATCGTGGACGGCGGTAGCCCGTTCGGCCGGACCAGGCTCGCCGCCGCCTTCCTCTCCGGGACCCTCTCCCGCTCCCGGGTCTACCACTCCGCCCGTCTCGGCGCCCTCGACCTCGACGCGCTGGGGAGCGCCGACCGGATCGCGGTCGACGGCGAGTCCGTCCCCGCGGCCGGTGCGCTGCGGCTGGCCAAGGCCCGCCAGGCGCTCACCGTGTACCGGCCGGCCCTGGACTGAGTCGGGGACCGTCGCAGCGGCCCCGCGCCCGGCCCACGTGCGGCCCGCGTGCGGCGGCGCTGCGACCGCCGACAACGCCGGAAGGGCCTGGACGACACGCAGCTCACCCCATTCGAGTGACATTCCCTCCGGTGGCCCGACCCGGGTCCCTAGTGTTCACCACACAGTTGGTCTACGAAGGGATACCACCATGTACCGCACCGTCCGCACCTTCGCCGTTCTCCTCGCCGCCGTCGGCGCCGTCGCCGTCCCGACCCAGGCCTTCGCCGACGGCGGCGACACCGTCACCGTCACCACCATCACCGTCATCGGCACCGGCAACCAGCTCGCCGGCGGCGACATCTACAACACCGGCGGCGACGCCATCATCGGCGCCTTCAACGCCAACAACGTTTCCTGACTCCCCCACTCTGACCTACGACACCGCCCGCGCCCCCCTCCGGCGCGGGCGGTGTCGTGTGCGCCGGGACCTCACTCGGCCGGCACCGGCTTCCGGAGCCGGTGGAGCGTCCGCAGGGCCTCGCGCCGGTACTCGACCGACCTGGAGTCCCTCCCCCAGCCCGATCAGGTCTCGCGCTGCGGGTGGTACTCCTCCTCGGGCACCCCGAAGGTCCACGCCACCCCGGCCCGGGCGGTGCGGGTGCCGGGCGGGACCCGCAGCCAGTACGTCCGGAAGGTGCCGTCGGGCTCGGCGGTCGAGTTGACCACCTCCACCATCACCACCGGCTCGTCGTCGGGCAGCTGGATCCGCCAGAGCACCCCGGTCCCGTCACGGTGCAGCGGCTCGGCGCCGGAGTCCGCGAGGTACCGCTCGTAGCCGTAGTGCTCCAGCAGGACACGGCGCAGCTCGGCGTTCTCCTCGGTGCGGATCCGCTCGACGGTGACGGAGCCGAGACCCGCCAGGAACTCGGCCGGGACGGGCATGCCGCGCCACGCGTGCAGGGCGAAGCCGTCGGCGTACGCGACGGCGGGTCCGTCGGCCCGGTCCGGGCGGCCGGCCTCGTCACGGTGCAGTTCGACCGGCCGCTCGCTGATCAGCACCACGTCCTCGTACGGCCACCACCAGCCGACACCGAGCGCCACCTCGGCCAGCGCGGCGATCGCCCCACCGGCGCCGTCCCGGTCCGCGGTACCGCTCGGATCGCCCGGAGCCGGTCCCAGGACCCCGGCCGCCTCGAAGGCGGCGAACCACGGTGCGTCGTGCTGGCCCCGGACGGACTCCAGCAGGGCGAGCCGGACGGCGGTGCGGCGCTGCAGGGCCGCATCGACCACCTCGTCCGGCTCCTCCTCCGTGTCGGGTTCGGGGGCGAGCCGGTCGAGCACGGCGTTGCGGATCCGGTCGGCCAGCGCGTTCGTCACCGGGCCGAGCTCACCGCCGGTCAGCGCCCAGAGCGGTGCCCAGCCGCCCGCGCCGACCCGTTCGACCGCCCGGCCCCGGACCGCGTCCCACGGCCTGGTCCGGACCGTCTCGCGCACGGTGACCGCGCCGGAGCCGTGCAGCTCCAGCGCCGTCGCCGCAGCCGCCAGCGGCGAGCCGAACCACCGGATGTCGGCCGGTTCCGCCAGCCCCACGGCCCGGTACGCGGCCCGCACGGCCCGCTCGACCCCGTCCCGGTCGGCCGGGCCGGTGGCCGCCGCTCCCGCCCGCCAACGGGCCGTCACCTCGGCCGGTCCGGCCACCCCGCGGTCCACTGCCGTCCGCACCGTCTCCACCGCTTCCGCCGCCGTCATCACACACTCCGATCCCGGGCCGGGCACCCGACCCGGGCACCCCACGTCCGTTCCGTTCCGTCGTTCCGTTGCGTGCAGCGCCCTGTACCGCCGTGCACCCCGGGCCCCGCCGAGGTCGCGGGCACCGTGGACCCGGCGGCCCGGCCGCCCGACCGCCGTCAGTCCGCGACGACGCGGACCGATCCCGGCACGTACTCGCGCTGGCGGACCACCCGGTACCAGCCCTTGGGCAGCGGTATCGCCGCGTGCTCCTCGTGCACGACCCGGCCGCCCTCGACGAGGTGCAGCCAGGCCGCGCCGAACGGCCCCGCCTCGCGACGCAGCTCCCCCGGGCCGACCACGGCGTGGGCATGGCCCGTCACCTCGCCCAGCGCGAGGACCAGCCTGCCCCGCGCGTCCCGGGGCTGCGGGGCCAGCGAGCCCACCCGTGTCGGCACCGCCGACTCCTCCACCGGCACGATCAGCACGTCACCCTGGCGGTACATCAGTCCTCCTCGACCGGTCCGACGGACCATCGGAATCCCACGCCCCGGACCTTAGGACAGGGGACTGACAACGGCCGGTCCGGGCCGGGCGCGGGGCCCGCCGGCGGCCGGCGCCGCCGCCGTGACGCGCCCGGTTTCCGCCCCGGCCACCGGATTGTCCGACCCGCCTGGTAGACACTTGTTCGGCCCGCACCGACACCTCCAGGAGCAGCGCATGACGGTCAACAAGCACATCGAGGAGTTCCACGGCCTGCCGGTCTTCGACTTCGTCGCGGCCGTCGACGAGGGCGGCGAGCTGCCGGAGCCCGGCGCGGTGGCCTGGAAGGTCGCCGTCGAGTTCGACGCCTCCACGGGCTGGGTCGAGCGCTGGCAGCAGTTCCTGGACGCCGTCGACACGGGCCGGGTCGGCGCGGTGGTGGTGGGCGAGTGGTCGAAGGACGGACCGGAGAGCTTCGCCGAGCCGCTGGCCGCGATCCTGGGCGCCGCCGACCGGCTGCCGGCGCTGCGAGGCCTGTTCGTCGGGGACATCACGTACGAGGAGAACGAGATCTCCTGGATCGACATGGTCGACGTCACGCCGCTGCTGACGACGTTCCCGCTGCTCGCCGAGCTGGTGGTGCGCGGCGCCTCCGGGGAGAGCGTCGACGGGGACGGGGTGTCGCTGAAGCCGGTGCGCCACGAACACCTGCGGGCGCTGCGCTTCGAGTCGGGCGGGCTCCCGGTCGGGGTGCCGCGGGCGGTGGCGGCGAGCGAGCTGCCCGCGCTGGAGCGGCTGGCGTTCTGGCTCGGCGTGCCGAACTACGGCGGCGACACCGCCCTCGACGACCTCGCGCCGTTCCTCGACGGCACCCGGTTCCCGGCGCTGCGCCACCTCGGCCTCCAGAACAGCGCGATCCAGGACGAGATCGCCGCCGCCGTCGCCCACGCCCCCGTGGTGGCCCGGTTGGAGTCGCTCGACCTCTCGATGGGCGTGCTCACCGACCAGGGCGCCACCGCGCTCCTGGACGGCCAGCCGCTCACCCACCTCAAGACGCTCGACCTGCACCACCACTACCTCACCGACGCGATGCAGCAGCGGCTGCGCGAGGCGCTGCACGGGGTGTCGGTCGACCTCTCCGGGGGCGGCAAGCCCGACGACCAGTGGCGTTACGTGGCGGTCTCCGAGTAACCCGGCCGCGGAAGGACCACCTCCCCACCACCCGTCAGTCGTCCAGCCCAGGGGGGCACCATGATCACCTCTACCAACGAGCAGTTCCACGGTCTGCCGGTCGTCGGGTTCCCCACCGACCGGAGCGGCCCGGACACCCTCCCGGAGCCCGGCGCCGTCGCGTGGCGGCTGTCGGTGGAGTACGCCGCGGAGGGCGGGTTCGACGCGCTCTGGGCGGACTTCCTGGCCACCGTCGACCCGGCCTCCGTGCGCGCACTGGTCATCGGTACGTGGTGGCCGCACGACCACGAACCGGCTGAGCAGATGCTCGCCACCCTGGCCGGTGACGCCACGCGGCTCAGCGCGCTGGAGGCACTCTTCATCGCCGACGTGACGTACGAGGACTGCGAGATCTCCTGGTTGGAGATGTCGGACATCACTCCGGTGGTGACGGCGTTCCCGCAGCTGACCGAGCTGGTGGTGCGCGGCGGCAACGGGCTGCGGCTCAGCCCCGTCCGGCACGACCGTCTGGTGGACCTCCGCTTCGAGGCCGGCGGCCTGTCGGCCGAGCTGGTCCGGGGGGTCGCGGCGAGCGAGCTGCCGGCCCTGGAGGGGCTGGAGCTCTGGCTCGGTGTCGACGACCACGGCGGCAGCTCCGACCTTGACGACCTGACGCCGTTCCTCGACGGCACCCGGCTGCCGGCGCTGCGCCACCTCCGGCTGCAGAACAGCATGTTCCAGGACGAGATCGCCGCCGCCGTCGCCCACGCCCCCGTGGTGGCCCGGTTGAGGACGCTCGGCCTCTCGATGGGCACGCTGACCGACGAGGGCGCGGCCGCGCTCCTGGACGGCCAGCCGCTCACCCACCTCAGGACGCTCGACCTGCACCACCACTACCTCACCGACGCGATGCAGGAACGGATTCGCGCTTCCCTGCCCGGCGTGGCGATCGACCTCTCCGAGCCGGAGGATCCGGACAGCGAGTGGCGCTACGTCGCGGTGGCCGAGTAGGCGGGCGGCGATGACGACCTCCCGCCCCGGGCCCCCGCCTCCGGCCGCGGCCCCCACCGCGCACACGGACACCGCCACGGGCGGCGGCATCGCCACGGGCACGGGCATCGACGCCGCGGCTACCCGCCCGGCGGGCACCACCGGCCCCGCCCGGGGCGGCCACCGGCTCCCGGCGTCCGGGCGACTGACCGTGCTCGGCAACCCGGGCCACCGCCGGGTGACGCTGTTCGCCGCCGCCGCACGTGCCGCCGGGCTGCCGGAACCCACCGTGCTGCCCTGGATCGACGTGCTGCACGGTACCCACCGGCTGCCCGGGGGGAGCCTGGTGCGGATCGAGTCGCCCGGCGAGGACGAGGCCGTGGACGCGCTGCTGCGCGGGCCTGCCCTCGGCGACGGCTACGCGCCGACCAGGGTCGAGGGCGGAGCGGCCTGGTACGCGCGGGTGACGACCGCACTGCGCGCGCTGGAGCAGGCACCCGGTGTCCGGCTGCTCGGCGACCCCGGGGAGATCGCCGTGATGTTCGACAAGCGGCGCACGCACGCGCTGCTGTCGGCGGCCGGCGTACCGGTGCCCCGGGCGCTCGGCGGCGCCGCCGCCACCGGCTGGGAGGACCTGCGCGAGCGGCTGGCGGTCGCCGGGCTGCGGCGGGTCTTCCTCAAACCCTCCCACGGCTCCTCCGCCTCGGGGGTGGTGGCGCTGGAGTTCGGCCCCCGCGGCCAGGTGCAGGCGACCACCTCGGTGGAGCTGGCCGGCGGGGAGCTCCACAACTCGCTGCAGGTCCGCCGCTACCGGGACGAGCCCGTGGTGGCCGAGCTGGTCGACCGGCTCGCCCCGGACGGACTGCACGTCGAGCAGTGGGTCCCGAAGGCCGCCCAGTCGGGCCGCTCCGCCGACCTCCGGGTCGTCGTGATCGCCGGACGGGCCACCCACGTGGTGGTCCGCACCAGCCCGCAGCCGATGACCAACCTGCACCTCGGCGGTTCCCGCGGCAGCCTGGCGCTGGCCCGGGAGGCCGCCGGCCCGGCGTGGCCCGCGCTCCTGGAGACGGCGGAGCGGGCGGCCCGGTGCTTCCCGAACTCCCCGATGGTCGGTGTCGACGTGCTTCCCGTCGCCGACTGGCGGCGGGCACTGGTGGGCGAGGTCAACGCCTTCGGTGACCTGCTGCCCGACCTCACCGGTCTGCCCGGCGGGCCGGCCGAGGGCCTGGACACCTACGCCGCCCAGCTCGCCGCCCTCCTCCTGCCCGGCCCCGGGCAGGATCCGACGCACCACCCAGGTACGGAACAGCCCCGATGAACCACCGGACCACCCGGCCCACCGCGCCCACGCCCACCATGTTCGCGCCCGTCGCCCCCGCGCCCGTCGTCGTGCCCGGAGACGCTCCGGCGGGCGGCCCGGACATGAACGCCGTCGTGGGCAGCCACAACCTGCTCCTCGTCACCCTGGACACCCTGCGGTTCGACGTCGCCGAGGAGTTGGCCGCCGCGGGGCGGCTCCCGAACCTGGCCGCCCACCTCCCCGGGGGGCGCTGGGAGAAGCGGCACTCCCCCGGCAGCTTCACCTACGCCTCCCACCAGGCGATCCTGGCCGGGTTCCTGCCGACCCCGGCCTCGCCGGACGGGCCGCACCCGCGTCTGTTCGCCGCCCGGTTCGCCGGCTCCGAGACCACCGCGCCGCTCACCTGGGTGTTCGACGCCGCGGACCTTCCGGGTGCGCTCGGCACCGCCGGGTACCGGACGGTCTGCATCGGCGGGGTCGGCTTCTTCAACAAACAGGGACCGCTGGGTTCGGTACTGCCCGGCCTCTTCCAGGAGAGCCACTGGGCACCGGAGATGGGAGTCCCCTCGCCCACCTCCTTCGAGGCACAGGTCGCCCGCGCCGAGCAGGTGACCGCCGAACAGCCCGCCGACCGCCCGCTCTTCCTCTTCCTCAACGTCTCGGCACTGCACCAGCCGAACTGGTTCCACCTGCCCGGCGCCACGCGCGAACACGGCGACAGCCGGGAGAGCCACGCCGCCGCCCTCACCTACGTGGACGCCCACATCGGCCGCCTCTTCGCGGCGATGAGCGCACGCCGCCCCTGCTTCGCGATCGTCTGCTCCGACCACGGCACGGCCTACGGCGAGGACGGCTACACCGGGCACCGGATCGGCCACGAGGTCGTCTGGACCGTCCCGTACGCGCACTTCACGCTCCCCGCGCACACCGAGGCAGCCGGCGCCCGCGTCGACGCCACCGACGCCGCCACCACGGCCGCCACCACCGACGACGATGCCGCCGAGGAGACCGTATGACCACCGCCCCCGCCCGGCCCGCCGGACCGTCGCACCGGGCCTCCCCCGCGACTCCTTCGAGCCCCGCGGCACCCGAATCGCCGTACCGGTCCTACGTCTACGCCTACCCGCACAAGACCGCGTACCGCACGCTGTCGGACCGCCCCGCGCTGCGTGACCTGTGGGCCGGCGAGCCCCAGCACGCGCTCTCCCTCTACCTCCACATCCCGTTCTGCGAGGTGCGCTGCGGCTTCTGCAACCTCTTCACCCGGATCGGCGGCCCGGACGGCCTGACCACCGCCTACCTGGACGCCCTCGACCGCCAGGCGGACGCCGTCCGCGCGGCGCTCGACGACGGGGCCCGGTTCGCGCTGGCCGCGTTCGGCGGCGGCACCCCCACCTACCTCGACGCGGCGGAGCTGGAACGGCTCTGCGACATCGCCGAGCACCGGATGGGCGCCGACCTGCGGGCGATCCCGCTCTCGGTGGAGGCCTCACCCGCGACCGCCACCGCCGACCGCCTGGAGGTGCTCGCCGCCCGGGGAGCCACCCGGCTCAGCCTGGGCGTGCAGTCCTTCGTCGACGCCGAGGCCCGCTCGGCGGTCCGCCCGCAGAAGCGCGCCGACGTCGAAGCCGCGCTCGGACGGATCCGCGCCGCCGGATTCCCCGTCCTCAACATCGACCTCATCTACGGCATCGACGGTCAGACCGAGGCCAGCTGGCTCCACTCACTGGACGCCGCACTCGTCTGGCAGCCGGAGGAGCTGTACCTCTACCCGCTCTACGTCCGCCCGCTGACCGGTCTGGCCCGACGCGCGGAGCCGGAGAGCACGGCCCAGTGGGACGCCCGGCGGCTCGCGCTCTACCGGGCCGGCCGCGACCACCTGCTCGCCCACGGCTACCAGCAGGTGTCGATGCGGATGTTCCGCCGCGCCGCCTCCCCGCAGGCCGGCAGCGGCGAGTACGCCTGCCAGACCGACGGCATGGTCGGCCTCGGCTGCGGGGCCCGCTCGTACACCTCCCGGCTGCACTACTCCTTCGACTACGCGGTCGACGCCACCGAGGTCCGCCGCATCATCGACGACTATGTCGCCACCGAGGAGTTCCGGCACGCCGTGGTCGGCCGGGCGATGACCCCGGACGAGGCACGGCGGAGGCACCTCGTCCAGTCGCTGCTCCAGGCCGACGGCCTCCCGGTGGCCGAGTACCGGGCCCGGTTCGGCAGCACCCCCGCCGAGGACTTCCCGGTCGAGCTGGCCGACTTCGAGGCCCGCGGCTGGCTCTCCCCCGGCGTCGACGCCCCCGGCCGGCTGGCGCTCTCCCCCGAAGGACTGGCGCACTCGGACGCGGTCGGTCCGATGCTCTTCTCGCCCGAGGTCCGCACGCTGATGGCCGCGTACGAGGCGAAATGACCTTCCTCGGCATGCCCTCCGCCCGCCCGACGACCGGCCCGACGACCGGCCCCAAGCCCGAGCCGGCGGCCGGGAGTTCAGCAGGGCCGGCGACCGGGCTCGACCTCACCCTCCTCTACCGCGGCCCGCTCTCCTCCTGCGACTACGCCTGCCCCTACTGCCCGTTCGCCAAGCGGCGCGACACTCCCGGACAACTGCGCTCCGACCGCGCCGCGTTGGAGCGGTTCAGCGCCTGGGCCACCGGCCGGGCCGGCACCGGCGACACCCTCTCCGTGCTGTTCACCCCCTGGGGCGAGGGGCTGGTCCGGTCCTGGTACCGGCGGGCGCTGGTCGAGCTGAGCCGGTTGCCGCACGTCCGACGGGTCGCGATCCAGACCAACCTCAGCTGCCGCACCGGCTGGCTGGCCGAGGCCGACCTCGCCACCCTGGCGCTCTGGGTCACCTACCACCCCGGGCAGACGGACCACGACCGCTTCCTCGGCAAGTGCCGTGAACTGGACGCGCTGGGCGTGCGCTACAGCGTCGGCGTGGTCGGGCAGCCCGAGCACCTGGAGGCGGCCCGGCGGCTGCGCGCCGAGCTGTCGCCGGCCGTCTACCTGTGGATCAACGCCGCCGAGGGCCTGACCTACACCGACGCCGAGGCCGCCCGCTGGGCCGCCGTCGATCCGCACTTCGGCTACAGCCGGCACGCCCACCCCAGCGCCGGCCGCCCCTGCCGCACCGGCGAGTCCGTCCTCTCGGTGGACGGCGACGGCACCGTCCGCCGCTGCCACTTCGTCCGTGAGGAGCTCGGCAACCTCTACGACGACTCCTACCGGGCCCGGCTCGGTCCCCGCGCCTGCCCGCTCCCGGTCTGCGACTGCCACATCGGATACGTGCACCTGGAGACCCTGCCGCTGTACGACGTGTTCGCGGGCGGCGTCCTGGAACGCGTGCCGCACGGCTGGTGACCGCGGCCCGCCCGCCGGACGGACCGGGTGACCGCGGCGACCGCCGGCCTCGTCAACGGGTCGGCAGGGGGAGTTCGCCGGATACCCCGGGTCGCCGGGGCTCGCCGGACAGCACCGCGTCCTCCCCGGCGGAACGCCCCAGGGCGGCCCCGTGCCGGACCGCCGGATCGGAGCCCTCCGTGGGTCGGGGCGCCGGGTCCCGCACCGTCGCATCCACTCCTTCGGCGGAGGAGGTCGGTGATGCCCGTCGGGGCCTCCGGGGGCGGACCGCCCGGCCGCCGTCCACCCTGCTCAGCCGCCGGGATCCGCCGCCCGGACGGGGCTGTGCCAGGATGCGCCGGAGCCAGCGGGCGCGGGCGTTCCGGGCGTCCTGGCTGAGCGCCGCCTGCGGAGCGAGGGTGTCGAAGCCGTGGAACGCACCGGGCCAGACGTGGAGTTCGGCCTGCCCGCCGGCCCGCCAGATGGCATCGGCATAGGCGACGCCCTCGTCCCTGAAGGTCTCGGCCGACCCGACCTCGAGGTAGGCCGGGGGCAGCCCGGAGAGATCGGTGGCGCGGGCGGGAGCTGCGTAGGGCGGCACGTCGGCGGCGCCGCACCGGTCCCCCAGCAGCGCCTGCCACCCGGTCGCGTTGGAGGTTCGGTCCCAGGTGTCGATGCCGGCCATCTGGTGGCCGGAGAAGGTGTCGTTGCGGTCGTCCAGCATCGGGCACAGCAGCAGTTGCCCGATCGGTACGGGCCCGCCCCGGTCGCGCGCGAGGAGGGCGAGCGCGGCAGCCAGCCCGCCGCCGGCGCTCTTGCCCCCGACGACCACGCGGTCCGCGTCGAGGCCCAGTTCGGCCGCGTGCTCGACCGTCCAGGCGAATCCGGCGTAACAGTCCTCCACCGGCCCGGGGTACGGCGTCCGCGGGGCCAGGCGGTACTCGACCGAGACGACGGCCAGCTCCGGCGGGAGGGCCCCTTCACCGAGCAGCGGAGGAAGCACGGACCGGGCGTTGCCCATGACCATCCCGCCGCCGTGCATGTAGTAGAGGAACGGCAGCGGCCCGGCGACCCCGGTGGGCCGCACACGCACGAGCGTGATGTCCGGGCCGCCCGGCGCGCCCGGCACACGCAGCTCGTCCACCTCGAAGCGGCCGCCGGCGCCGAGCTCCCGGTCCGTCGGCGCGGGCCGTGCCGCCACGTCCGCCTCCTGCCGGGCCGTCAGGTTCTCCGGGGTCAACGGATCCCTCACCCCGGCTCCCAAAGCCGCCAGGGCCACGCTCAGTTCGGGATCGAAAGGGGGAGCGCCTCCGGCCTCGGGAGCAGGGCCGGAACGGGACGGCACATTACCGGCGGTCATGACGCGGCGCCCCGTCGAACGAGGGCGGTGCGTCCAGGAAGCGCTCGCGCGTGGTCCATACGGTCCAGTCAACCACCCACCGGGCCGCGCCCACAGTGCGTCGGTCGACGACAACTCCCTTCTCTCGGCGCGAGGCGACCGTCCGCGCGCCGGCCCCGGCGAGCCCCTGCCGTGCCGGGCATCATCCAAAGCCGCCCGTCCGCACGCCGGTTGGCCCGTCCGGTTCCTCGGCCCGATTGTCGGACCCGTGCGGTTCAATTCCTCCGACGCACCGCTACCCCGCCTTGCCCCTGGAGCCCCGACCATGACGCAGGACACCACCCGCCCCGCCGCCCCCGACGACTGGGAGGCAGTACTCGCCCACTCCTTCGGCCAGGTCCTCGGCCGACCGCTCTCCGCGTACGACCCCGCCGCCCGCTACGGCGCCTACTTCAGCGGCAACTTCATCCTGGAGAGCGAGCTGGACCGGGATCCGGTCTGGGTGGGCGGGGCCGCGCTGGCGGGGAAGGAACCCGTGGTCACGGCGCACCTGCTGCTCACCCCGCCCGGCGACCTCGACGCCACGGAGCTGGTCTTCGACGCGAGCCGCTCCTATTTCCTGGTCGAGCCGGCGAAGTTTCCCGACGCCTTCGCCGACGACCTCGTCGCGTTGTCGCCGTCCTGGACCGGCGCGGTCCTGGGAGCCGACCTGGGTCGGCTGGCGGACCGTCACGGGCTCGACCTCGCCTCGGCCGACCTGCCAGGCGGGGCGTGGAGGCTGTGGGAGGGCCGGATAGCCTCCGCCGACACCCTCCTCGACGCGCTGCGCGCCGCCACGGGTCTCCTGGGCGTCACCGGCCCGGACGGCGTGCCCGCCGGTCTCGGCGACTCAGCCGACGAGGTGGACGGCGAGGCCCACGACCGGATCGCGGCCGTCGAGGACGACCGCCTGCGCGACTACCTGGCGGCCTTCTGCGACCCGGAGTCGCACGACCTCGCCCTCTGCCTCTACGAGATGGAGGAGGAGCAGGACGGCGGGCCGTTGGTGGCCCGCTGGGACGGCTCGGTCGACCAGTACGAAGTCGTCGTCCGGCGGATCGACGCCTGAGGGCGAACCGCAGGCCGCGAGCGGCGGCGGGCGGCCCCGGGGACCGAGCGCGCCGTCAGCGGGCCCGGCCACCGGGGAGCCGTGTTCCGGCGCTCCCCGTGTCGCCGGGGTTCAGGCGCGTCGGCGGCGGGCCAGCCAGAGGGCGCCGCCGCCGATCACGGACAGGCCGCCGGCCGTGCCCAGGAGAGCCGCGGACCCGTCGGAACCGGTGCTGGCGAGCTCACCTCCGACCGGGGCGGCTGCCGCCACCGGGGCCACCGCCACCGGGACCGCCGGGGCCGGGGCGACAGCACGGACCGGGGCCGGGGAACTCGTGGCGGACGGGACGGCCGCCGCAGGAGTGGCGCTGCTGGTCGCCGGGGCCGGAGCGGTCGGCACGGGCGTGCCGGGCGTGGTCGGCACGGCCGTGGCCGTCGCAGTGGCCGTGGCGGTGGCGGTGGCGGTCGGCTCGGGTGAGGCGGTCGCCTTCGGGGCGGTGATCTCCACGACGGCGCCCCGGACGCACATGGTCGTCCCCTGGAACGGCTGGGCCGCAGGCTCGTTGACGAAGGTGCAGGGGGTCAGCGGGGTCGCACCGACCGGGGTGGTCGCGTCGTAGGACACCCGCACGCGGGTGGTCGCCGTGGCACCCGCGCCGATACCGGAGTCACGGCCCTCCAGGTAGACACCCGGCTTCCCGTCGGGGTCGCTCCCGCGGACCGGCGCCAGGGTGTTCCAGGAACCGTCGGCCCGGCGGACCTGGACGGTGGCGTGCGGGTCGGTGAACAGGACGCGGCCGAGGTTGGCGTACGCGGAGGGGGTGGGGTTGGCCAGGACGGCGTCGAACTCGATCGGCTCGCCGCCCGCGACGGCCGTGGCCGGCACCGGGCCCAGCGAGGCGGAGATCGAGTCGACGCCGATCGTCCGGGTCTCCTGGGCCAGCGCGACCCAGGACCCGTCGAGGGCGGCCACCGCGGAACGCAGGTCCATCGACCGGAACCCGCCGTTGCTGTACCCGTTGTGGGGCCGGCCCATGGGGGCCCCGATGCGCAGCCGGACGGTGGCGGTGGCCCCGGGCGCGACGGTCAGGTCGCCGGGGAGCGTGCCCTGGTAGCCGACCAGCCCGCCCGTGGTGCCGGTCTCCAGTGGGACGGGCTTCCAGGTGCCGTCGGCCGGGTCCCGGTAGTCGATGGTGATGGCGTCCGGGGTCGGCGTGCCCGCCTCGCTGGTGGTGCTCAGGGACAGGCCGTACGAGGTGGTCTCGGTGCCCGTGTTGGTGACGGTCTCGGTGAACTCGACCGGCTGGCCGGCGAAGCCGACCGAGGCCGGGGGCTGAACGGTGAGGACGGCCGACGGCGGCGCGTCGGCGAACGCCGCGGGCGCCGACAGCAGGACCGGCCCGGCGGCCAGGACGGTTCCCAGGACGACGGCGGTGGCGGTGCGCACGACGGAGCGGCGCAGGCGGTGCGGGAGACGGACGGCGGAGAGCATGGCAGGGTCCTCTGGTTTCCGGCTGCGGGCAGGCGTCAGCAGCGATCGGCGGTGCGGGTGGGTGTTCCACAGGTGCGCGGCTGCGCCGGCCGGCCCCGGGTGGCGGTGCTTCGGGTGCGGGCCCGCGCTCGGCCCGAACCCTCACCGAGGCGGCTTCCCGCCTCTCATCCGTACAGACGTGTGGCGGCGCCCCGGGTTGCAGGTCGGTTGCGAGGAATTTTTCCGGGCCCCGCGGCCGCCGTCCCGGCCCACCGTCCCGGGCACTGCGCCGGCCCGCCCCGACGGCGCGGACGGCCGTCCGCGGCGCCGACCGGAGATGTCAGTGGCACAGGTCAGGATGGCCACATGACAGACGCAGTGCTCTCCCCCGCCGACTACGCCACCGCCGTCCGGACGGCCCTCCAGGCCTCCGCCGCGTACTACACGGACGGCTCGACACCGCTCGGCGACGACGAGTACGACGCACTGCTCCGCGCCGTCGCCGCGTTCGAGGACGCACACCCCGACCAGGCCCTGCCGGAGTCCCCCACCGGGAAGGTCGCCGGCGGCGCGGTCGGCGGCGACGTCCCGCACAGCGTGCCGATGCTGTCCCTCGACAACGTCTTCACCGCGGAGGAACTCGCGGACTGGGCGGCCGGGCTGGAGCGCCGCCTCGACCACCCCGTCGACGGCTGGTGCGTGGAGCCCAAGCTGGACGGGCTCGCGGTCGCCGCCCGCTACCGCGCCGGCCGCCTGCACCGGATCCTCACCCGTGGCGACGGCCTCGCCGGGGAGGACATCTCCCATGCCGCCGGCGCGATCCTCGGTCTGCCCGCCGAACTCGCGGCCCCCGTCGACGTCGAACTGCGCGGTGAGGTCCTGCTCACCGCCGAGCAGTTCGAGCACGCCAACACGGTCCGGACCGCACACGGCGCGACGCCGTTCGCCAACCCCCGCAACGGCGCCGCGGGCACCCTGCGGGCCAAGGACCGCCCCTACCGCGTCGAGCTGACCTTCTTCGCCTACGACGCCCTCGGCCCCGGCCTCGGCGAGGAGCTCACCCACAGCGCCCTCCTGGAGCGACTGGCGGCCCTCGGCGCCAACACCGCGGCCTCCACCGCCGCCGGCCCCGCCCGCTGTGCCACGATCGAGGAGGTCCAGCGGCGCGTCGAGGAGATCGCCGCCCTGCGCGCCGCCCTGCCGTTCGGCATCGACGGCATCGTGGTCAAGGCCGACTCCCCCGCCGACCGGGCCCTGGCCGGTTCCGGCTCGCGCGCCCCGCGCTGGGCGATCGCCCGCAAACTCCCCGCCCAGCACACCGTCACACGTCTGCTGGAGGTCGAGTGGAACGTCGGCCGCACCGGCATCATCGCCCCGCGCGCCGTTCTCGAACCCGTCGTCATCGACGGCGTCACCGTCACCTACGCGACCCTCCACAACCCCGCCGACATCACCCGCCGCGACCTGATGATCGGCGACCGCGTCTTCGTCTACCGCGCGGGCGACGTCATTCCGCGCGTCGAGGCGCCGCTCGTGGACGAGCGCACGGGAGACGAGAAGCCGATCGTCTTCCCGGAGAGCTGCCCGCGCTGCGGCGACGCGATCGACTCCACCGAGCAGCGCTGGCGCTGCGCACGCGGCCGCAACTGCCAGGCGGTCGCCTCGATCCGCTACGCCGCAGGCCGTGACCAGCTGGACATCGAGGGCCTCGGCGGCACCCGCGCCGTCCAGCTCGTCGAAGCCGGGCTCGTCACCGACGTGGCGGACCTGTTCGCCCTGACCCGCGAGCAGTTCCTCGGTCTGGAACGCATGGGCGACACCAGCACCGACAACCTCCTCGCCGCCATCGAGACCGCCCGGGCCCGCCCGCTCAACCGCGTCTTCTGCGCCCTGGGAGTGAGAGGCACCGGACGCACCATGTCGCGGCGCATCGCCGCCCACTTCGGGTCGATGGCCGCCATCCGCAGTGCGGACGCCGAGACCCTGGCCACCGTCGACGGCATCGGCCCGGAGAAGGCCCGGGTGATCGTCGCCGAGCTCGTCGAACTCGCGCCCGTCCTGGACAAGCTGATCGCGCAGAACGTCGGCACCGCGACGACCGAGCCGGTGCGGGCCGCCGTGGCCACGGCGGAGACGGAGGGAACGGAGGGGACGCAGGGCGAAGGACCGCTGGCGGGCGAGGCCGTCGTCGTGACGGGAAGCATGACCGGGCCCCTCGCCGCGCTGTCCCGGAACGAGATGAACGAGTTGATCGAACGGGCGGGAGGCAAGGCGTCCTCGTCCGTGTCCAAGCGCACCACGCTGCTGGTCGCCGGAGGGAAGGCCGGCTCCAAGCTGGCCAAGGCCGAGGAGCTCGGCATCCGCGTCCTCTCGCCCGAGGACTTCGCCGCCCTGGTCGCCGACTTCCTCACCGCCGGATGACGGGCGTGGCCGACCGTGACGGGTGAACGGGCGCGGGGAGGTGGAGCACCGTGTCTCTCCTCCCCGTGCCCCCTCCACCCAGCCGCCCGAGGGCCGGCCGGCGGACGGAGGGAGCCTGCGTGTCCGGTGCGGCGGGTGGCAATTCGTTTGCGGAGCAGCCCGACGACGTGACACCCTCGCCGCGTTCCGCCCACCCACGGCGGGATCCACCCGTTTCCGGAAAGGGCTGATCATGACAGGCTGCGCGGTGCCCGGCATGGTGCTCGGCGACTCCACGGTCCGCACTTCGACCGGGGAGCCGCGCCCGTCCTGACCTGCTGTCCGCTCCCCCTCCTCGTCGAAGTGCTCTTCGTGCCCATCCGCACGTTCGACCACGAGGAGTACCGGTGTCCGAGCTCGACCGGACCGACACCCCCGGCGTCATCACCGGCGCCGCCCTGCCCACCCTTCCCGCCCTGCCCGCCCGTTGGCATTCCGAGAACGGTGCGCCGCCGCCCGGCGGAGTGATCGTCGCCGACGACCGGCTGCGGGCCGACGCCGCCCACGCGTGGGCGGTGCGCGGTACCGCCGTGCTCTGGCAGGGCGACTACCACGGGGCCCGCCAGCTGTGTTCCGCCCTGGCTCGCCGGGCCGGCGCCGACCCGCACCGCCCGCAGGTGCCCGGTGGTACGGCGCCGACCACCGCGGCCGCGGCCTTCCGGCTCCACCGGGAGGAACGCGCCCGGACCGCCCGGGTGGCCGGCTCGCTCCTGGTGCTGCTGGAAGCCGATCACTCACTCCGTCTGCGACGCGCGCCGGATGTGCGCAGGGCCTGCCGCGAGGCCTACGGCCCGCCGGACGGACCCAGGGTCGTCGCGCTGCGCGAGCTGCTCGGCGTCATCGGCGCGCAGCAGTGGCGCGAGCGGGGCGTGGACGTGCCCGCGCTCGGCGCACGCATCCACCCGCACTACGGCGTGTTCTCCCCCGTCCGCGGCGAGTACGTCGACCTGGTCGCCCGTGCTCCGCTGCCCTCCGCCGTCCGTGCTGCGTGCCCCGGCCACGGCACGGCGTTCGACCTCGGTACCGGCAGCGGGGTCCTGGCGGCCGTGCTGGCCCGGCGCGGGATCGGCCGGGTGCTCGCCACCGACGTCAACCCGCGCGCCCTCGCCTGCGCGTTCGACAACGCGCACCGGCTCGGGCTCGCCGACCGCGTCCGGCCGGTCGGCACCGGCCTCTACCCACCCGGCGGTGAACGGGCCGGTCTGGTGGTCTGCAACCCGCCCTGGCTGCCCGCCCGGCAGAGCTCTCCCCTCGACCAGGGTGTCTACGATCCCGACGGGCGCATGCTGACCGGATTCCTCGACGGCCTGGCGGACCGGCTCGTGCCCGGCGGGGAGGGCTGGCTGATCCTCTCCGACCTCGCCGAGCACCTGGGCCTGCGCTCCCGTGACGAGTTGAACGCGGCGTTCGCCAAGGCCGGTCTGCGTGTCCTCGGCCGTCTCGACACCCGCCCCCGCCACCGCCGGGCCGTCGAGGCCGCCCGCGCCGCCGAACCCTCCGGGCCCGCCGGGGCCACCGAGCCCGCCGGGACCATCCGGGGCTCCGACGGCACCCGGCCGGGCGACCCGCTCCGGGCCGCCCGTGCCGCCGAGGTGACCTCCCTCTGGCGTCTCGGCGCATCGTGACCGTCGGTCGCCGGCCGCTCGCGCCCCGGGGTCACAGCCGGGCCGCCCCCGGGGGCGGAGGTCGGGGCGGAGGCAGGGGCCGGACGTCCACGGTGCCGGGGCGGCCGGGACCCTCGCCGCACGACCGGGTGGCCGTGCCGGGTCGGAGAACTAGCCTGGTGGTAGTAGGAGGCGATGGACATGCTTGGAAACGCACCGCTGATCCCCATCATCCCGGCGGCCGACCTGGACCGGGCGAAGCGCTACTACACCGAAACCCTCGGTGTGAAGCTCAGCGAGGAAGGCTCGCACGACGTCACCTTCGAGTGCGGCGGCACGGAGTTCGGCCTCTACGAGACCCCGACCGCCGGGCAGGCTGCGCACACCCTGGCCAGTTTCAAGGTCGCGGACCTCGATGCCGAGATGTCGACGCTGCGCAGCCGCGGCGTCACGTTCGAGGAGTACGACCTGCCGGGGCTGAAGACGGTCGACGGCGTGGTGGAGGCCGACGGCATGCGCGCCGCCTGGTTCAAGGACAGCGAAGGGAACATCCTCTGCGTGAACGAGCGGACGTGAAGCGGGCCGACGCAGGGCGGGCCGAGGTGAACGGGCGGGACGCCGCCCGGTGAAGCGGGCCGGGGGCGGGGCGCCGGATGTCCGGCGCCCCGCAGCCGCCTGCGCCCGGCGCTACAGCGGCTCGCCGAGCGGGCCGTGCTCCGCCTCCAGGGCGTCGGCCCAGTGGGCGGCGAAGTCCGGCGTGGTCCCGTCGGCGTCGGTGAACCCGTACTCCCGGTAGAGGCCCCAAGTGGCCAGGGCACGGCCGGTCCTGGCCATCACGTGCGGGTCGGCGGCCAGCGCGACGACGGCCCGGCCCAGGTAGGCGGGGGTCTCGGAGTGGGCGAAGTCCGGGTCGGCGGCGGCCCCGTCGCGCCAGTTCTCCTCGCGGACGCCGAAGTGCTCCAGCATCGCCTCCGAGCGGAGGAAGCCGGGGGTGAGGGCGACCGCCGCGACCCCGTGCGGCTTCAGCTCGGCCGCCTGGGCGACGGCGAGCCGGATCACCGACGACTTGGCGAGGTCGTAGAAGAACGAGCCCCGGTAGCGGGCGGTGTTGCCGTCGGTGACCTCCACGACCAGGCCGCTGCCGCGCGCCACCATCAGCGGGAGCGCGTACCGGCTGGTGATGACGTGGGTCTCCACGGCCTGCCGGACCAGCCGCAGACCGGTGTCCAGGTCCTGCTCCCACAGCGGGTGCTGCCAGTCGGTCAGTGGATCGCCGCCCCAGACGGAGTTGACGAGCAGGTCGAGCCGACCGTCCTGCTCGGCGGCGATCCGGTCGACCAGGGCCCGGACCTCCTCGGGGCGGCTGTGGTCGGTGCGGACCGGGATCCCGGTGCCGCCGGCCTCGGTGACCCGGCGGGCGGTCTCCTCGATCGTCTCCGGGCGGTCCAGCTCGGACCGTCCGGCAGAGCTGGACCGCCCGGTGACGTAGACCGTGGCCCCGGCCGCTCCCAGTTCGACGGCGATCCCCCGCCCGCCTCCCCGGGTGCCTCCGGCGACCAGGGCGACCTTCCCCGCGAGCGGCTGCGTGTCGTGCGTCATGATCCCTCCGTCTCGGTGCCGCCCCACGACGGCGTGCGGGGCGACAGCAGGGCGTCGATCTCCCGTTCGATCCGCTGCGGCAGCGTGCCTTCGCGGTCCAGGGCCCAGGCCAGTCCGGCGCCGGCGGCGACCGCCTGGACGGATCCGGCCAGCGCCGCCGGGTCGGTCCCCGCGCGCAGTTCGCCCGCGGCGACGGCCTCGGCCAGGAGCCTCTCCAGCGCCTCGCGCTGCTTCCGGTGGACGGCCAGGGCGTGCTCGCGGAGCGTCGGGTCGGTGAGGTCCGCACAGAGGAACGCCAGGTGGTTGGCGTAGCCGTCCGGCGTCTCCATGGCGGCCGTCGAGTCCACGGCCAGCGCCGTCAGCGCGGCCAGCGGTGAGGTGTGCTCGGCCGACAGTTCGCCGTAGCGCGCCTCCGCCTCCCGGACGGAGTGCTCGGCCAGCGCGACCAGCAGGCCGCGCTTGGAGCCGAACCGCTGGACGAGGGTGGCCGGCACCAACCCGACCTCGCCCGCGACGGCCGCCAGGGTCAGCCCGGCGGGGCCGACCCGGCCCATCACCTCCACCGCCGCACGCAGGATCACCGCGTCGTCGACGCCTCTCGGTCGACCGGCCACCGGCCACCTCCTCCATTAGTAAATGAACGTTCGTTTATTATGCCCGAACGGCGCCTCCGACGGAAGCGGAAGCCGCCCGGCACTCAGCGCCAAGAAGCTGCAGGGGCCTCAGGAGGCCCCTGGGGCCTCACCCCTGGGCCGCAGAGTTCCCGAGGGTCGGCTCCAGAGGTCCCGATTCACCCGATCGGGTGAGTGTGCCGATCTCACCCATCCGCCACGGCGGCTGGGCCGAATGCGCGGTGTGAGCAACAGGACGAGCACCCGAGGGATCCGGCCGCCGGGCCGCGACCGCGACGCGAGCGTCGAGGCACGCGACGCGGTGCACGGCGGAGCGGACGGAAGCACGCGCGGCCCCGGCCGGACAGCGGTTCCGATGCTGTGCGGCCTCGCCGCCGCAGCCGCCGCCGTCGGGGTCGGCGAGGCCGTGGCCGCGTTCGGCCGGCCGGCGGCGGCGCCCGTGCTCGCGATCGGCTCCACCGCCGTCGACCTCGCCCCCACGGCGGTCAAGGAGTGGGCGGTGCGGTCCTTCGGCACCGCCGACAAGACGGTGCTGCTGTCCGGGATCCTCACCGTGCTCGCCGTGCTCGCCGCCGCACTCGGACCGGTCGCGGCCCGCCGTCGCGCCCTCGGCATCCTCCTTCCGGTCGGCTTCGGCGCCCTGGGGGCCTGGGCGGCACTCGCCCGGCCGGACGCCGGACCCGCCGACGCGCTGCCGTCGTCGGCCGCCGCACTGGCCGGGGCCGCCGCACTCCTCGCGCTCCTGCGTCGCCGGCCCGCCCCGCCGGTCCGGTCCGTCCCGCAAGCGCGGGCCGGCGACGGACAGGGCCGGGCCGGCGACGGCGGAGACGCAGCGGACGACGGACGGACCGACGGACGCGGCGGCGAGCGGGGCGGAGAAGGGACCGGCACGGCGTGTGAGGGGTCCGGCGCCGAGCAGGACCCCGATCAGGACACGGGCCTGGAGAGGGCGGGCGGCCACGGCCCCGACCGGACGCGCGACACCGCCACGGCCGCCGGAGCCGACCCCGCACCACCTACCCGCCGGACCGTCCTCGCCGCCGGCGCCGTGATCGCCGTCTCCGCAGGCCTCGCAACCGGGGGCCGGACGCTGTCCGACCGCCGCAACGACGTCACCACCGCCCGCCGCGCGGTCCGGCTCCCGGCACCGGCCCGCCCCGCGCCGCCGCTCCCGGCCGGCGCCGACCTCCGGCTCCCCGGGATGCCGGGCTTCCGGACCGGGACCGCCGACTTCTACCGCGTCGACACGGCGCTCGCACTGCCCCGGATCGACCCGCGCGACTGGGCCCTGCGCATCCACGGCCTCGTCGACCGACCGCTTCTCCTCGACTTCGACGACCTGCTCGCGCTGCCCCTGGACGAGTTCGACCACACGCTGTCCTGCGTCTCCAACGAGGTGGGCGGCCCGTACGTCGGCACCACCCGCTGGCTCGGCGCCTCCCTGCCCGGCCTCCTCCGCCGGGCCGGTGTGCGCGCCGGGGCGGACCAGCTGCTGGGCACCTCGAAGGACGGCATGACCATCGGCACCCCGCTGGACCCGGTGCTGGACGGCCGCACAGCGCTGCTGGCGGTCGCGATGGACGGCGAGCCGCTGCCCGTCGAGCACGGCTTCCCCTGCCGGACGGTGGTGCCGGGTTTCTACGGCTACGCCTCGGCCACCAAGTGGCTGGTCGACCTGGAGGTCACCACCTTCGCCGCCCACGACCCGTACTGGGTGCGGCGCGGCTGGGACCGCACCGGCGAGGTGCGCACGGCCTCGCGGATCGACGTTCCCGCCGCGTTCGCCCGCGTCCCGGCCGGGGACGTCACGGTCGCCGGCACCGCCTGGGCCACCCACCGGGGCGTCGCCGCCGTGGAGGTCCGCGTCGACGGCGGCCCGTGGCGGCAGGCGTCAC
Source organism: Streptomyces sp. BE20 (assembly GCF_036322525.1). Lineage (NCBI taxonomy): Bacteria > Bacillati > Actinomycetota > Actinomycetes > Kitasatosporales > Streptomycetaceae > Streptomyces > Streptomyces sp. BE20. The sequence continues at coordinate 132,612 of NZ_JAQYWW010000939.1, forward strand.
TCGCCGTCGACGCCGGTCCCGACGTGTGGCGGCAGTGGAGCCTGCGCTGGACGGGCGCCACGCCCGGCACGCACCGACTGGAGGTGCGCGCCACCGACGCCGCCGGCGCCGTCCAGGACGAGGCCCGCCGGCCGCCCTACCCCTCGGGGGCGACCGGCTGGCACAGCACGGTCGTCACCGTCGTCTGAACCACTCCCCGGCCGCCGGAACGGCGGCCCCACCCGACCCCCACCGTCCCACCCCCGGTCCCCTGCGGGACCACCTCGACCGTCGCCGGCAACCGGCCGGCACACCTCACAGAAAGTCCGTCCGATGAACCCGATCCTGAGCCGCAAGCCCGTCACCGCCCTGCTCGCCGCCGGCCTCCTCGCCGCGGCCCTCTCCGCCTGCGGCAGCGACGACGGCACCAAGGCGTCCGACACGGCCAAGTCCGCCGCGCCCGCGACGACCGCCGCCGGCTCCACGTCCGCCGCCACCAGCCCGGACCCGGGGATGGGATCCCCGGCCGTCCAGGCGGCGGCCGGCCGGCCGTTCGGTGCCGCGTGCTCCGCCGTGCCGAAGGACGGCGCCGGCTCCTTCGACGGGATGGCACAGGACCCGGTCGCGACCGCCGCCTCCAACAACCCGCTGCTGTCCACGCTCGTCACGGCGGTGAAGCAGGCCGGCCTGGTCGACACGCTCAACTCGGCGAAGAACATCACCGTGTTCGCGCCGACCAACGACGCCTTCGCCAAGCTCCCGAAGAAGGACCTCGACGCCGTCCTCGCCGACAAGGAGAAGCTCACCAAGATCCTCACGTACCACGTGGTCCCGCAGCGCCTCACCCCCACCGCGCTGACCGGCGGCCACAAGACCCTGGAGACCCACGACGTCACGGTGACCGGCGGCGTCCCGGAGTTCACCGTCAACGGCGCGGCCAAGGTCCTCTGCGGTGACGTGCAGACCGCCAACGCGACGGTCTACATCGTGGACACCGTCCTGATGCCCGCCTCCTGACGGGTCCCCACCGACCGCGGTCCCCGGCCGACACCCCCCCGGCCGGGGACCGCTGCCGTGCGCCCGCGCCCGGCGGCGGCGACCCCACCACGACCCCACCACGACCGCACCGCGGCCGGACTGCGGTGGCCGGTCGGACGTCGGTGTCGGACGTCGGTGTCGGTCAGTCCTCGGTCACCCCTCGGTCAGGTCGGGGACGGCCGCGTCGAGGGCGACGGTGACCCGGTCGAGCAGGGCCCGGAGTTCGGCGAGGTCGTCGACCGGAAGGCCGGTCGCGGTGAGGAGGCGGCGCGGCACCTGACCGGCCCGCTCGCGCAGGGCGGCGCCGTCCTCGGTGAGGCTGACGGTGACCGATCGCTCGTCCTCCGGGCTGCGCTCGCGGCGCACCAGGCCGGCCGCCTCCAGCCGCTTGAGGAGCGGGGACAGGGTGCCCGAGTCCAGCCGGAGGCGCTCGCCGATCCGTTTGACGGGCAGCTCGCCCTGTTCCCAGAGGACGAGCATGACCAGGTACTGCGGGTAGGTGAGCCCGAGGTCCTTGAGCAGCACCCGGTAGACGCCGCCGAAGGCGCGCGAGGCCGCGTTCAGCGAGAAGCAGATCTGCTGGTCGAGGCGGAGCAACTCGGCGTCCGGCCGGTCGGGGAGCGTGGTCATGCCTCCATGGTAGCGATGCCTCCCACGCCATTGAGTTGTGCGCAACTTAATTGCGTGCTCTACTTGTCCTCGTCGGGACGCCCGGAAACGGCAGCCGGCCCGACACCGGCACACCGAAAACACCGACCACAGCAGGACGGAAGGAACGGACCATGGACGCGCTCTACACCGCAGCCGCCACCGCGAACGGCCGGGAGGGCCGCACCGTCAGCTCCGACGGCCGGCTGGACCTCGCCCTGGCGATGCCGCCCGCGCTCGGCGGCAACGGCGAGGGCACCAACCCGGAGCAGCTGTTCGCCGCCGGCTACGCCGCCTGCTTCGCGAGCGCGCTGGGCCTGGTCGGCCGGCAGTCGCGGGTCGACACCGGCGAGGTCTCGGTGACGGCCGAGGTCTCCATCGGCAAGGACGGCGCCGGGTTCGGCCTCTCGGTGGTCCTCCGGGTCGAACTGCCCGATTCGCTGGCGGGCGAGACCGGCGAGCTGCTGGTGAAGCAGGCGCACGAGGTCTGCCCCTACTCCCGCGCCACCCGCGGAAACATCCCGGTCGAGCTCGTCGTCGAGTAGCCGGGCGGGGCCTCCGCAACGGGGCCCCGGAGCGCCGACACCCAGAGGCGCCGCAGCCCCCGGGGCACACCGCCGCGAAACGCGGTGACGAAGGGAACGGGACGCAGGGAACGGGACGGGCCCGCCGCACGCGAGTGCGGCGGGCCCGTCGGCATGCCGGCACCCGTCACCCACCGCCACCGCCACGGCCGGGGCGCTGCCCGCCCGGGCCCGGAGGGGTAGCGTGGCAACCCATGAACCACCACCCACCGGCCGACGACCGCGAGCGCCAGGTCGCGGCCGGGGTGCTGCTCCGTTACCAGGACCCGCAGCCGCACCCGACCCTGCGCCACTCCCCCGTCAGCTACGTCTCCACCGCGCTCTGGTTCGAACTCACCGCCCTCGCCATCGCGCCTGCCGCGGCCGCCCCGACGGCGCACGCACTGCTGCGCACCATCGCCGCCGACGCGGTCGACGCCGCGCTCGCGCCCGGCAACGAGGGAGCCCCGCGGGACGATCTGTACGTCGCGTACCCGGCGTACATCGGCCCGTACCGCCGGGTGGTCTGGTTCCAGCGCTCGGGCCCGCGCGGCCTGATCACGGCGATGTTCCCGCCCGAGTCCTGACGCGCGGACGACGCCTCCCGACGCCTCCCGACGCCTCCTGGCACAGCCCGACGCTTCGCGACACCGCCCGACGGCTCGCGGCACGGCTCGACACCCGCCGCCTCGCCGCTCAGCGCTCAGCACTCAGCGCTCGACGCGGAGGCTGTGGCAGACCCAGCTGAGCCGGTCCGGCCCGAGGACAGGCGGCCGGTCGTGGTAGGTCCCGTCCGCGACCGAGAGGTTGACGATCAGGAAGGCGTGCCAGTTCGGCCCGACACCGCGCCGGTCGGCGTGGATGAGCGTGCCGTCGACGAACCAGTCCACCGAGTGGGCGCCGAAGACGGTCCGCAGGTCGAAGGTCGCGCCGGGGGCTATCCCGGCGTCGGCGCCGTGCCAGTACCGGTACCCGCCCCGGACGTGGTTGGAGATCTCCAGCAGGTCGGGGTGGTTCGGGTGGTACTCGAAGACGTCCACCTCGCTGCCACCCTCCCGCCAGGTCCAGATCGCGGGCCAGGCGCCCAGCTCGACGGGCAGGGTGACCCGCGCGGCGAGGGTGTCACCGGTGCGGGCCTGGAATCCCTCCGGACTCCCCTCGGTGGTCAGCAAATTGCAGGTCCACAGGTCACCGCCGTGCCGCCGGGTGGCGGCGAACACCCCTCCGGGGCAGTGGGCGCGGCTGAGGAAGTCGAGTTTGTGATCGCCCCGGTTGGTCGGCCCCATCCGGGGATAGGCGCTGCTGCGGCCCGCGATCCACTGGCTGGTCGATGTGAAGTCGGCGTCGAACACGACGGCCACGGCTGCCTCCCCGGTGCCCCGGCGGCGCGGCGGCCGGATACCGCCGCACACGGAGAGTGATTTACCCGGCACGAAGCGCAGTATGCGAACCGGAGGCTCCGGGTCCAGACCTGGCGCCCCCCGGTCGGGGCGGGGTGGGCCGGGTGCGCCGGCGCGCGGGATCAGCCGACGGGCGTGGGCGCACCACTACCGCGCGCGTTGCCGCCGCGCACGCCCCTACCGGCGGACACGGATCCGCCACCGAAGGGCCCGTCGCCGACCGACGGCTCCCCGGAGGGCTCGTCCCCGGCGGATTCACCGTTCGCCGGCTCGCCGCCGAAGGTCTCGGCGCTCAACCGGTCGGTGACCGAGACGACGCCGTCGACCGAGCGGCACAGGTTCAGCACGATCGGGATGAGGTGGGGCTCCGGCACGGTGCCGCTGAGCACCACCCGGCCCTGGTCCACCTCGATGCCGACCTCGGCCGGGCTGACGCCCTCGACCACGCCCAGCACCTCCTCGACGATCTCCCGGCGGATCACCCGGTCCTCGCGCAGGAAGACCCGGAGCAGATCGCCCCGGCTGACCATCCCGAAGACCCGGCCGTCCTCGTCCAGCACCGGCAGGCGCTTCACCCCGTGCCGGCTCATCAGCCGGGCCGCCGCGACCACACTGGTGTCGGGGGTCGTGCAGACGGCGGGGCCGGTCATCAGGTCGACGGCCGTCACCGCGCCGCCGGGACCGGTGCGGGAGAACTCGGGGGGCGGCAGCAGGCTGCCCTGGTCCTCCTGCGCGGCCAGGGTGAGCAGCAGGTCCGCCTCGGAGACGATGCCGAGCGGCCGGCCGTCCCCGTCCACCACCGGCACACCGGTGATGTCGTACTCGGTCAGCAGCGCGACGATCTCCCGGAAGCCGGTCTCGGGGGCGATCCGGACCACGGGGGTGGTCATCACTGATGCGACGTTGGCGTGGTGCACGCCGGTTCACCTCGTCCACGAGCGTCGTTCGGCCGGACAGCCGGACGTCCGGCCGGTACACCTGGAGCATCTCCCCCGGGCGGGGGGAACCGCCAGGGGCCAAGGGGCTGACAGCCGGGGACCAAGGGCCCTGCCATCGAACGTACCCCGAACGGGCCGGAAGCGGGGCCTGCTTCCGGCCCGGATCCGTCAGCGCGCCGGTCCGGGCGGGCGGGTCCGCCGCGGCGGGCGCGGCAGGAAGGAGCTGGTCCGGGCGGCGTACGCGGCCCAGCCCGGCTTCGAGGCGCCGAGCTGCCGCTCCAGCATCGGCCGCCCGCTGCCGTAGGCCAGCAGCCAGGTCATCAGCAGCGGGCTGCCCGTGAACGCCCAGCCGACGGCCGTGTCGGCGCCGAGCAGGAACAGGCCCCACCAGACGCACGCGTCGCCGAAGTAGTTCGGGTGCCTCGTCCAGCCCCACAGTCCCCGGTCCATGATCCGGCCGCGGTTGGCGGGGTCCGCGCGGAACCGGGCGAGCTGGTGGTCGCCGACCGCCTCGAAGGCCAGGCCGACCGCCCACAGGGCGGCGCCGGCCCAGGCCACCGGCCCGGGCGGTCCCGGGAGGTACCCGGCCGCCTGCACCGGCAACGAGACGAACCAGACCAGGGCCGCCTGGAGGAGGTAGACCTTGCGCAGCGCGTAGCCGGTGCGGCGCTCGGCCGGGACCCGGCCGAGCATCCGCTCGTAGCGCGGGTCCTCCGGTGCGCCACGGGCGCGGCGGGCGAGGTGGACGGCCAGCCGGACGCCCCAGACGGTGGTGAGTCCGGCCGCCAGAGCCCGCCGTACCGGATCGCCGTGGCCGGCCGAGAGGCCGTAGCAGGTGAGGGCGACGGCGGTGAAGGCGAGGCCCCAGGCGACGTCCACCACGCGGTGCCGGCCGGTCCGGATCCCGACCGCGGCGGCGACGGCCATGACCGCGAGCGCCGCACCGGCCGCGCCGGCGGTACCGACCGCGAAGGCCGACAGGTCCCCGAGGCCGGCGCCCTGGGAGGCCGCCGCGCTCATCGGTCGGCCCCGGCCTCCCGGCGCGGCGGCGGGACCTCGCCGGGCCGGGTGAAGAGCAGCTGCCGCACGTCGAGGTAGCCGCTGCGGAAGCCGGCCTCCGAGTAGGCCAGGTAGAACTCCCACGTCCGCCGGAACACCTCGTCGAAGCCGAGGTCGGCCACCTCCGCGGCCCGGTCCGTGAACCGCTCGCGCCAGAGCCGCAGCGTCTCGGCGTAGTGCGGGCCGAAGCCCGTGGAGTCGGCCAGCAGCAGTCTGCTGTGGCCGGCCGCCGCCTCGCCCAGAGCCCGGACCGAGGGGATCAGCCCGCCGGGGAAGACGTACTTGAGGATCCAGGTGTAGGTGTCGGCAGCGGCCGTCATCCGCTCGTGCGGCATGGTGATCGACTGGACGGCGGCCCGGCCGCCCGGCACGAGGGCGCGGTCGAGGGCGCGGAAGTAGTCCGGCCAGAACCGCCTCCCGACCGCCTCGACCATCTCGACGCTGACCACCGCGTCGTACCGGCCCTCGGCCTCGCGGTAGTCGCACAGCCGCACCTCGGCCCGGTCGGCGAGCCCGGCCGCGGCGATCCGGTGGCGGGCGAGCACCTGCTGTTCCCGGGAGAGGGTCAGGCTGACGACCGTGGCGCCGCGGGCGGCGGCGCGCAGGGCCAGTTCGCCCCAGCCCGTGCCGATCTCCAGGACCCGGCTGCCCGGCCCGACGGCCGCCAGGTCGAGCAGCCGGTCGATCTTCCGGTGCTGGGCCGCCGGGAGGTCCGGCCGGGCGGCGTGCGGGGCGCCGTCGGGACCGGTGGGGAAGAGCGCCGAGGAGTAGGTCATGGTCGGGTCGAGGAAGAGCGCGAAGAGGTCGTTGGAGAGGTCGTAGTGGCGGTGGACGTTCTGCCGCGCGTTGTCGGCGGTGCCGAGGTCGTGGGCCGGCCGGCGCCGGCACACCAGGGGCCGCAGCAGGGCGGTGCCGGGCGGGACCAGGGCGGCGGGGTCGGCGGCGAGCGCCGTGAGCAGCCGGACCAGGTCGGGCGAGTCCCACTCCCCGGCCTGGTAGGACTCGCCGAAGCCGATCAGCCCGTCGGCACCGATCCGGTGCAGGAAGGCCTCGGGGTGGTGCAGCCGCAGGACCGGGGCGTCCCGCGGCGCCGGGACCGGCAGGCGGCCGCCGGGCAGGTCGACGCGCACGCCGCGCAGCCGGGCGGCCCGGCGGAGCAGCCGACCGGCGACGGCGGCTCGCACCGGGCTGTGCGGGCGGGCGGCGACGTCGGGCCAGCGGAGCGGGTCGACGGCCGCGGGCCGGACGGCGGGTGGGTGGGCAGGGGCGGTCACGGCAGGTGGGCCTCTCGTCGGTCGGGTCGGTGGGCGGGCGGCCGGGGGCGGTCCGGACGCGGGTGGACGGGCAGTCCCCGCAGCAGCAGCCGGATGCCCTGGAACCGGATGTGCGCGCTGACCGCGTAGGTGGCCAGCGGGTGCCGGAGGGCGGCGCGCAGGACCGTCCACGCGGTCGCGGGGACGCGGGTACCCCGCACGGTGGCGGTGAACGCGCGGCCGGCGGGCAGATCGAGGTGGACGGTGAGGCGGAGCCGTTCGTCCGGTTCCGGCAGGTGCAGCCGGTAGGCGCCGTCGACGGGGAAGAACGGCGAGACGTGGAACTCCTTGGCGGCGGTCGCGGTGCCGTCCTGGTCGGGGCGCAGCAGGTAGCGGTGGGCCTGCCCGTAGGTGTTGCGCACCTCGGCGACGGTGCAGACCGGGCGGCCGGTCCGGTCACGGCACCAGTAGACGGTGAGCGGGTTGAAGACGTGGCCGAGCGAGCGGGCCTGGGTGAGCATCAGTACCTGCCCGCCGTCGAGGTGGATCCCCCGGCCGGCGAGGTAGGCGTCCAGGGTGCGGCGCAGGCCGTGCCGGGGGTCGCCGGGGTGGTCGGCGGCGCGGATCGCGGCCAGGGGGCGCAGCGGTGCGGGGATCCGGGGCGGGTGGTCGAGGTCGGTGAGCCACAGACGGGTCCGATGGTGGAAGGCGTGCCGGAGCGGGGTGGTCCGGACGTGGGTGATGCGGCACTCGTACAGGGCGGCGCCCCAGGGCCCGGGCAGCGGGACGGCGGCGGCACCGGGGCGGGGCTCCGCCGGTCGGGTGCGGGCGGGCCCGGTCACGGCGCCGCCGCCCCGAGCAGGGCGCGGGCCGCGGCGAGCCCGGAGCGGCAGCCGTCCTCGTGGAATCCCCAGCCGTGGTAGGCGCCGGCGTAGGCGGTGCGGGCGGTGGTGAGCTCGGGCAGCCGGCGCTGGGCGGCGACGGTTTCGGTCGTGTAGAGGGGGTGCTCGTAGACCGTCCGGGAGACGACGAGGGCCTCCGGGACGGGCTGGTGCAGGTCCTCGTTGAGGGTGACCAGGTAGTCCTCGGGGGTGTCGAGTCCGAGCAGGCGGTTGAGGTGGTAGCTGACCCGGGCCGTCCCGGAGCGGCCGTGGCAGTCGGGCGTCAGGTAGTTCCAGGAGGCGCGGGCCCAGACGGCGCGGGGCAGGTGCCCGGCGTCGCGGTGGAGCACGGTGGGGTTGCGGGAGTAGCGGAACGCGCCGAGCACGCGGCTCTCGGCCGGGGTCGGGTCGCCGAGCAGGCGCAGCGCCTGGTCGGCGTGGGTGGCGACGACCACGGCGTCGGCCTCGGTGCGGCGTCCGTCCTCGGTGGTGACGGTGACGCCGTCGGGGTGGCGGTGGACGGCGCGGACGGGCGCGCCGCGGTGGACGGCGGCGGTGCGTTCGGCGATCCGGTCGACGTAGGTGTGCGAGCCGCCGACGACGGTGCGCCAGGTCGGGGAGCCGGTGACGCCGAGCAGGCCGTGGTTGTCGAGGAAGGTGAAGAGGTAGCGGGCCGGGTAGTCGCCCGCGAGGTCCGGGGCGCAGGACCAGACCGACGAGACCAGCGGGCGCATGAAGTGGGCGGCGAAGTAGCCGGTGAAGCCGCCCCGGTGGAGGAACTCGGCGAGGGTCGGCTCGTCGCCGGGCGGGCCGGCGAGCAGGCGGCGGGCCCGGCGGTGGAAGAGCGGGATCTCGGCGAGCATCCTCAGGTAGCGGCCGCGCAGCAGGCTGCCGGGCTGGGCCAGCAGACCGGCCGGGCCGCGCGCTCCGGCGTACTCCAGGCCGCAGCCCCCGCACCGGACAGACATGCTCATGTCGCTCTCGCGCGTGCGGACGCCGAGTTCGGCGAAGAGCCGGGTCAGTTCGGGGTAGGTGCGCCGGTTGTGCACCAGGAAGCCGGTGTCGAGCGGCACGGTCCGGCCGTCCAGGGCCTTGACGCGCTGGGTGTGGGCGTGGCCGCCGAGCCGGTCGGCCGCCTCGAACAGCTCGACGTGGGCGCCGCCGCGCCCGAGCTCGTACGCCGCGGTGAGACCGGCCACCCCGGCGCCGACGACCGCGATCCGCCGGCGGTCGCCGGTTCGCGGCGGTCCCACGGTGGCCGTCCTGCGGGTGACTGCTCGGGTCATGTGCACTGGTGTCCTCTCGGGCTCACCCGTCGTGTCCGGGCCGGCCGGACGTCGGGTTCACCCGTGCTTCGGAGCCGCCGCCCGCCCGGATTGGCCCGGCAGGGGACCGGAGCCGAACCGGACCGCCGGGCGGCCACCGGTCCGGCCCCGGACCGGTGGCCGGGCGGCGGTGAAGGGCCGCCGCCCCGCGTGGACGATCGGGGCGGCGGCGGTCCCGGGCCGTCGTCAGACGAACGGCAGCAGCATGACCGGGGCCCCGGTCGGGTGCGGCGAGCCACCGGCGGGCTCGACCGTCACACCGACGCCGGCAGCCCCGGCGATCGGACCGTCGAGCAGCACCGCGCCGGTGCCCGCGGGCAACAGCCCGGCCGGCCGCATGGTGCCCGCGTCGTCGAACCAGAGCTCGTACGTCCGGTCCGGCGGCAGCGCGGGCATGCCGGCCGCCAGCAGCCCGGCCCGGCCTCGGCTCTCCGACCAGACCACGGTGGCCTTGCCCGTCCCCGCCGTCGCCGAGGCGGTCCGGACGTCCGGCGCGGTGAACAGCGAGCCGAGGGCGGCCTGCTGCTCGACCAGCCGGTCGGCCCGTGCCCGGGCCTGCCGCGCCTCGTCGTGCTGGTGGACGGCGACCCCGCCGAGCGTGGCGGCCACGGCGACCGAGGCCGCCAGCGCGAGCTTCGGCCAGTGGCGGCGCAGCCCACCGGACCGGCCGGGCCGCGCCACGGCGGCCCGGCCGGGCGGCGGGACCTGACGGACGGAACCGATGCCGCTCATCACCCGCGCCTTGAGCTCCGGCGCCGGGATCACCGTCTCGGCCGCGCCGAGACGCGCCAGGGTGGTCGCGAACTCGGCGACCTCCTGGGCGCACGACGCGCACCGGGCGAGGTGTTCCTCGAAGGCCTCGCGCTCCGGATCCGGCAGCGCGTGCGCCGCGTAGGCGCCGGTCAGCGTGTGAAGGTCCGCTCCGGTCGTCATGACGCCACCCCCAAGCAGTCGCGGAGGCGGATCAGGCCGTCCCGCATCCGGGTCTTCACCGTGCCGAGCGGGGCGGCGAGCAGATCGGCCACCTCGCGGTAGGACAGGCCGCGGTAGTAGGCGAGCGTGACGGCCTCGCGCTGCAGTTCGGTGAGCGCGCGCAGGCAGCGCCGGACCAGCTCGCGCTCCAGCCGGTTCTCGACCTGCTCCGCCACCTCGTCGAAGGCGGGCGTGTGCGACCGGGCGGCGTCCCGCCGGTCGCGGTCGGCCGCCGCCTGGGCCGCACGCACCCGGTCCACGGCGCGCCGGTGGGCCATGGTCAGCACCCAGGTCATCACCTCGCCGCGCTCCGGCTGGTAGCGGGCGGCCGTCCGCCAGACCTCCAGCAGGACCTCCTGGGCCACCTCCTCCGACTGTGCCGCGTCCCGCAGCACCCGGCGGACCAGGCCCAGGACCGGGCCGGCCACGGCGTCGTAGAGGGCCGAGAAGGCGTCCTGGTCGCCCCGGGCGGTCCGGGCCACCAGATCCCCGAGGTCCGGACCGCGCCGTCCGGGCATCGGCAGGGGCACGACGCTGCTCACGCGGCCACCCCCGGTCGCGTGGCACGGACGGGCTGGCCGCCCGGTGGGCGGTTGGTCGGCATCGTTCCTCCAGTGCCCCGGCGGCGCGGGGGCGGCCGGGACGGTCGTACGGTTGGGGCACCGGGTCTTCGAGGCCGCGTGCCCGGTGGATTGCCCCGACTTTCCGGAACGGCCTTCCCGCTTCCCGGCACGACGGTGGGCGGATCCGTCCCGGCCCCGAGGGGACGCACGGCGGTCCGGCCCGCCACGGCCCGCCACCGGCCGTCCGGACGGGCCCGCACCGGGCGGACCGAACGGCACGGGCGGACCTGACCGGACAGACCCTGCGGGGCCGGACCCGTCCACGGGGGCGCCGGCTCCGAAGATCGAACAGCATCACCCTGTCAGGAGGTCCCCGCCCGTGCCACCCGCCGTCAGGCCGCCCCGGCCGCCCCAGCCCTTCGACATCCGCTACGTCTACGCCGAGCCCGAGGCCGCCGCCTCCGTCCGGGGCCGCGAGGTGCTGGCCGGCTTCCCGCAGGCCGAGGTGATCGAGGTCCCCTCGCACTGGCAGATCCCGCACCTGCACGGCAACGCCGGCAACGTCGAGCGGTGGGCCCGGATCAAACGGGAGGTCCTGGTGCTCGGGGTGAAGAAGTCGCTGGCGGCCCGGCCCAACGGGCGTTCGGCCGACTGGATCGCGCCCAGCTCCGCCAACGGCTGCGCCCTGGCCTGCGCGTACTGCTACGTCCCCCGCCGCAAGGGCTACGCCAACCCGGTCACGCTGTTCACCAACATCGACAGGATCGTCGGGTACCTCGCCGGGCACGTCCGGCGCCAGGGCCGCAAGCCCGCGCCCAACCAGTGCGATCCCGCCGCCTGGGTCTACGACATCGGGGAGAACAACGACTGCGCGGTGGACGCCCTGCTCTGCGAGAACACCGCCGACCTGGTCCGCGCCTTCCGGCACTGGCCGACCGCCAAGGCCTCGTTCGCCACCAAGTGGGTCAACCCCGCGCTGCTCGACCTGGACCCGCGCGGCCGGACCCGGATCCGCTTCTCGGTGATGCCCCCGGCCGACGCGCGGCTGCTCGACGTCCGCGCCGCGCCCGTGCCGGACCGGATCGCGGCGGCCGGCGACTTCCTCGCGGCCGGCTACGAGGTGCACTTCAACCTGTCGCCCGTCGTGCTGCGCGCCGGCTGGCAGGCCGACTGGGCCGAGCTGCTGCGCCGGATGGACGACACCCTGCCCGCGGCGGTCAAGGCGCAGGCGGCGGCGGAGATCATCATGCTGACCCACAACCGCGCGCTCCACGAGGTCAACCTCGGCTGGCACCCCCGGGCCGAGGAGGTGCTGTGGCGCCCCGCCCTCCAGGAGCCCAAGCGGTCGCAGAACGGTGACCTGAACGTCCGCTACCGCCTCGGGGCCAAGGCCGCCGCGCTCGACGAGCTGCGAACGCTCATCGGGCGGCACGCGCCCTGGCTGCGCGTCAGGTACGCCTTCTGACCCCTGTCCCCGCCCTCCCGGGAGCCACCGTGAACGCCGACAGCACCCCCGCCGACCCGCGATCCACCGGCGGCACCGGCCCCGTCGGCGGCGGGACCGCCGCCGACGCCGCCGAGCCGGCCCCCGACCCCGCCGACGGCGGCCGGAGCGCACCCGGCCGGCTCTGCCTGGTCACCGGCGCCACCGGCTACATCGGCGGCCGGCTGGTACCGGAACTGCTCGCCGCCGGGCACTCCGTCCGCTGCCTGGCCCGCGACCCGGGCCGGCTGCGCGACCACCCCTGGCGGGCCCGGGTCGAGGCCGTCGCCGGGGACGTCACCCGGCCGGAGCGCCTCGCGGACGCCTTCGCCGGCGTCGAGGTCGCGTACTACCTGGTGCACTCGCTGGGCACCGGCCCCGGCTTCGAGGCCACCGACCGGGACGCCGCCCGGGCCTTCGGGCAGGCGGCGGCCCGGGCCGGCGTGCGGCGGATCGTCTACCTGGGCGGGCTCGTCCCCGCCGGGGTGGACCCCGACCGGCTCTCTCCGCACCTGCGCTCGCGCGCCGAGGTCGGCCGCATGCTGCGGGAGAGCGGCGTACCGACGGCCGAGCTGCGGGCCGCCGTGATCATCGGCTCCGGTTCGGCGTCGTTCGAGATGCTCCGTCACCTCACCGAACGGCTGCCGGTGATGGTCACACCCAGCTGGGTGGACACCCGGATCCAGCCGATCGCCGTCCGGGACGTGCTGCGGCTGCTGACCGGGTCGGCCACGCTGCCCCCCGAGGTGAACCGGGCGTTCGACATCGGCGGCCCGGAGGTCCTGACCTACCGCCGGATGATGGAGCGCTACGCCGCCGTCGCCGGGCTGCCGCGGCGGCTGATCGTCGCCGTGCCGGTCCTGACTCCCCGCCTCTCCAGCCACTGGGTCGGCCTGGTCACGCCGGTGCCGAACCGGATCGCCCGCCCGCTGGTGGAGTCGCTGCGGTACGAGGTGGTCTGCGCGGAACACGACCTCGTCCGCTACCTGCCGGATCCTCCCGGCGGCGCCACCGGGTTCGACGAGGCGGTCCGGCTGGCGCTGCGCCGGATCCAGGACGCGGAGGTCGTCACCCGATGGTCCTCCGCCTCCCTGCCCGGGGCGCCCAGCGACCCGCTGCCCACCGACCCTGACTGGGCGGGCGGGAGCCTCTACGAGGACGTCCGGGAGCTCCGGGTGGACGCCGGACCGGCCGCCCTCTGGCGGGTGGTGGAGGGCATCGGCGGGGAGAACGGCTGGTACTCCTTCCCCCTGGGCTGGGCACTGCGCGGCTGGCTGGACCGGCTGGTCGGCGGGGTCGGCCTGCGCCGGGGCCGCCGGGACCCGTACCGGCTGCGGGTCGGCGACTCGCTGGACTTCTGGCGGGTCGAGGAGCTCGTACCGGGCCGGCTGCTGCGGCTGCGGGCCGAGATGCGGCTGCCCGGCCTCGCCTGGCTGGAGCTGTCGGTCGGTCCCGACGGGGACGGCAGCCACTACCGGCAGCGGGCGCTGTTCCACCCGCACGGGCTGGCCGGGCACGCGTACTGGTGGTCGGTGGCGCCGTTCCACGCCGTGGTCTTCGGCGGCATGGCGCGCCGGATCACCGAGCGGGCGCAGCTGGAGGGCACCCAGGGCCACGGCGGGTGAGCCGCCACCCGGCGGGACGGGCACGGACGGCTCCCCCGATCGGCGCAACCATCACATGATCGACTCGTTGGACCCTCCGCCACCATCCATCTCACGGCTCGGGAGGGCACGTTGCTGCGACGGAACGCCGGCGGACCGGCCCGGCCGGACGAACCCGCGGGACCTGACCGGATCCGGCGGCCGGGCCGCGTCCGGGGCGGGACCGGGGGCCGCAGCGGGAGCCGGCGGCCCGACCGGGACCCCACCCGCAGCCGGACGGCCACCCGCAGCCGGCCCGGGAGGGGCGACCGGGCGCGTCCCCTCGACCGGTGGCACTGGCCGAGGCGGCGCTGGTCCGGCACTACCGCCGACTGGTCCGGCTCGCCTACCTCGCCCTGCCGGCCGACCGGGACCGGCACAGCCGGGTCCTCGCCGCGCACACCGCCGTCCAGCACGCCCTGCCGTACCGTCGCACGCGGCCCGTCGACCCCGCCGGTGCCCCCGACGAGCCCGGTGCCGACCCCGTCGACGGCGGGACGTCCGGGGACGGGACGGCCGACGGCGGGGGCCCGCTGTACGACGCCCTCCGGCTGACGGTGCTGCGCGCCGCCCTGCGCCCGCGCCCGGCGGGCCGGCTGCTGGCACCACGGGTCTGGGGACTGCGGCTGTTCACGCCGACCGGCGGCGAGGAGGACGCGGCACTCGACCGGGCCCTCGCCGAGACCGAGGCTCCCGTCCGCGCGGCGTTCGCGCTGCTCGCCGTCGAGGGGGTCGCCCCGGGCCGGGCCGCCGCGGTGCTGCAACGCGCCGGGGTCGACCACCCCGACGGAGCCGTGGACCGGGCCGCCCGGCTGCTCACCGAGCACGGGTCCGCCGCGGACGCCGGGGGCACGGCGGGGCCGGCCGCCTTCGACCCGTGCGCGGTCCGCGTCCAGCCCACCGACCTGATCCGGCGCCGCCGCACGCTGGGCGCCGTGCTCGCCGTCGCGGCACTGGCGCTCACCACCACGGCGGCCGTCCTGGGCGCCCCCGCCGCCGACCGCGCCCCGGCCGCCCGCGCCCTGCCGGTCCCGCCCGCGGGCGACGCGGCCGGACCGGCCGGGGCCGCGACGACCGACCCGGCCCGGCTGGTCCGGGTGGCCGCGGACCGCTGGCGGCGCACCGCCCGGATCGACCTCTCCGCCTGGCCCGCCCGGGGTGACCGCCTCGCCGACGCCGCCCTGCTCGGCCGGGCGCTCACCGTCTGGGCCCAGCCGGGCCCGCAGCGCCGGGCGGAACCGGGCACCGTCGCCGCCCCGCCGGCCGGACCGCCCCAGCTGCTGTTCGCCGGCACCGTCGACGGCGCCGCCGTCGTGGTGCTGTTCGACGGCCGGACGCTGGCCCGGTGGACCGACGGCCGCGGCGGCGGGCTGGACCTCGCCCGGGCGGACGGCTCCTCGGTCACCACGGCGGCGGTGGTGCTGCGCCGCCGTGGCGCCACCGCCCGCTACCTGCTCGCGCCCTGGGTCGAGGCGGCCGACAGCCGCCGGCTCGACCAGCCCGACTCCCCCGCCCGCCCGGTGGACCGGTCGGACGGCGTGACCGCGGCGCTGTCCGCACCGGACCCGTCGTCGGCCGTCTCACCGACCGCCCGGCCGGCGGGTACCTCGGCGGCCTCACCGCCCGGCGCCCCCGCCGTCCCGCCGGCCGCCGGACCGGGAACCGCCACCTGTCAGGGCGCCACCGTGCTCCAACTGCGCTCCTCCCCGGCGATCGCCGAGAAGCACGCCTTCCTCCTCGCCGACGTCGGCGGTCTCCTCCCCGCCCACCTCACCTACACGCCGCCGCCGGACCGGGCCCAGCCCGCCGGGTCACCGCGCGAGGCGGTCGGCCCGGACGCGCTCCAGGCCTGGGCGCGCGCCGGGTGCGCCGCACCGGACGGCACGCCCGGCGTCCGGCAGGTCAATCTCTGGACCTTCGCCGTGCAGCAGCTGCCGCAGAACGCGGGGACGGCGGCCTGGGTCTGCCTGCGCGCCGACCGCTGGGACGGCGAGGGCAGCGTCGCGACCGCCGTCCTGCTGCCCGGGGCCAGGACGGCGCAGCGGACCGGCGGCGGGCCCGGCCGGGCGTGCAGCCGGTTCGAACAGGACACTGTCGGCTGGACGTGGTGGCGCTCCCCGCAGGGCACCGAGTACCTGCTGGCCGCCGGAAGCCGCCGGACCGCCCGGATCGCCGTCAAGGGCCCCGACTGGTCGGCCGACCGGCCGGCGCCGGACCGCGCCGTCGCCGTCGAACGCCCGGCCCGGAGCGCCGTCACCGTGGAGGCCGTCCTGGACGGCGGGGCCCGGATCGCCCCTCCGCGCTGATCCCGGCCCGCCGTCCGGCCCCGGCCTCCCGGCCGGGGGCCGCCCGAGGGCCGGGGGCCGGGGGCCGGGGGCCGTTCAGCGCGAGTGCCGCAGCTCCTCCAGCTCGCCGGTGATCCGCCCGAGGAAGCGCGCCACGGCGGCCAGCTCGTCCGGGGTGAACTCCCCCCGTACCTCCTCGGTACGGCGCGCGACCGGCGCGAACCACTCGGCCGCCATCCGTCCCGCGCCCGGCAGGTAGTGCACCACCACGAGCCGGCGGTCGGCGGCGTCCCTGGTCCGCCGGACGTGCCCGGCCCGCTCCAGCCGGTCCAGGACGGCGGTGACCGCCCCGGAGCTGAGGCCCAGTTCCTCGCCGAGCCTCCCGGGGGTGATCCCGCCCGGGTCGCCGCCCGGCCCGGGCGCGGCCCGCATGACCGCCAGCAGCGCCTGGACGTCGGTGGTGTGCAGACCGCTGGCGGCGGCGAAACCGTGGCCGAGCAGGTTCATCTCGGAGGCGAGGTCCTGGAGCAGCCGGCCGAGCGCCGGGGTGCCGGGCGAGGAGCGGTCGCCGGCCGAGGGGTGGTCACCGGTCGGCGCCGTGCCGGGCTCCGGCCTCTCCCGCCCCTGCTGTTCCTCTTGCTCGGGCAAGGGCTCTTCTTCCGGTCGGGTACGAGCCGGTACGGGGGTTGCCCGGCGTACGGGGTGACAATCCGTTCAGCCTAACGGTGCCGCCCCGGCGCACGCTCTCGGACGCGTGCCGGGGCGGCCGGGGGTTCCGCCTCCCGGCGGGCCCGCCGTCAGACCCGTTCCACCGTCGGATCCTGCGTCGCCGGACGCGAGGCCGGCCGGCCGATCCGGGCGGGCCACCAGACGCGGTCGCCGAGGTCCCGGACCAGCGCCGGCACCAGCAGCGAGCGCACCAGCAGGGTGTCCAGCAGCACGCCGAAGGCCACGATGAAGGCGATCTGGGCGAGGAAAGCCAGCGGGATCACCCCCAGCGCGGCGAAGGTCGCGGCGAGCACCACGCCCGCCGAGGTGATCACCCCGCCGGTGGCGGTGAGCCCCCGCAGCACCCCCTCCCTCGTGCCGATGCGCAGCGCCTCCTCCCGGACCCTGGTCATCAGGAAGATGTTGTAGTCGACGCCCAGCGCGACCAGGAAGACGTACCCGTAGAGCGGCACCGACGGGTCGACGGCGGAGAAGCCGAAGACGTGCGGGAACACCACCGCGCTCACACCGAGCGTCGCCAGGTAGGAGAGCCCCACGGTGGCGGCGAGCAGCACGGGCGCGAGCAGCGAGCGCAGCAGCAGGACCAGCACGGCGAGGACGCAGAGCAGCACCACCGGGGTGATCAGTGTGCGGTCGTGGTCGGCGGTGACCCGGGTGTCGTACTGCTGGGCGGTGTACCCGCCGACCAGCGCGTCCGCGCCCGGGACGGCGTGCACGGCCTGCCGCAGGCGCTGCACGGTGGCGATCGCCTCGTCGCTGTCGGCCGGGTCCCCGAGCGTCGCCTCCAGGCGGACCCGGCCGTCCACCACCAGCGGCGGGCCGCCGGGGGCGCCGGCGGTGACGGTGCGGACGGCGGCCACGCCGGGGACGGCGGCGGCCGTGGCGACCGCCTCGGCCCGGTCGGCGGCGGCGATCACCACGGCGGGGTTCCCGCTGCCGCCGGGGAAGTGCGCGGAGAGCAGCCGCTGGCCGGCCACGGAGGGCTGGGCCTTGACGAACAGTTCGGTCTGCGGGACGCCGCCCGCGTCGAGTCCCGGGGCGAAGGCGGCCAGTGCGGCGAGGACGGCGAGGCTGCCCGCCCACAGGGCGCGCGGGCGGCGGGCGACCAGCGCCGCGATCCGCCCCCAGACGGCGTGCACCGGTGGCCGGCCGTCGGCGGCGGGCCGCGCCGGCCAGTAGGCGGCGCGGCCGGTCAGCACCAGCGCGGCGGGCAGGAACGTGAGCGCGGAGAGCACGGCGCAGCCGATGCCGATGGCGCCGACGGGACCGAGGGCCCGGTTGTTCGTGAGGTCGGAGAGGAGCAGCACCAGCAGACCGAGGGCGACGGTGGCACCGGAGGCGGCGATCGGTTCGAGCGACTGCCGCCAGGCGGTGCGCATGGCCGCGAACCGGTCGCCGTGCAGGTGCAGCTCCTCGCGGAAGCGGGCGGCGAGCAGCAGGCCGTAGTCGGTGGCGGCGCCGATGACCAGGATCGACAGCAGGCCCTGGATCTGGCCGTCGACAGTGACCAGGTCGTGGTCGGCGAGCAGGTAGACCAGCGCGCAGGCGACGCCGAGGGCGAAGACAGCGCCGAGGATGACCAGGAGCGGCAGCAGCACGCTGCGGTAGACGGCGAGCAGGATCAGCAGCACGACGCCGAGGGCGACGCCGAGCAACAGGCCGTCGATGCCGGCGAAGGCTCCGCCCAGGTCGGCGAGGATGGCGGCCGGCCCGGTCAGGCCGACGGTGGTGTCGGGTACCCGGGCGGCGAGGTCGCGGACGGCCCGGACGGTGTCCGCGGTCTCCCGGCCGAGGTCGGCGCGCAGCTGGACGACGCCCTGGAGGGCTCGGCCGTCCTCGGCGGGGACGGCGGGCGAGACCCGTCCGGTGGCTCCGGGCAGGGCCGCGGCGGCCCGGAGGGCCTGCTCGGCGACGGCGCGGCGGGTGTCGTCGACGGGGCCGGTGCGGCTCTCCCAGACGATGACGACCGGCATCGCGTCGGTGGTCCGGAACGCCTCGCCGAGGCGCGCGGCCTCGGTGGACTCGGCGCTGCGCGGCAGGAAGGCGGCCCGGTCGTTGGTGGCGACCTCCCCGAGCCGGCCCGCGTACGAGCCGAAGGCCCCGCCGAGGCCGAGCCAGACGACGAGCAGGGCGAGCGGGACCAGCAGGCGCAGGCGCCGCCGGCCACCGGGAGTGACGGGGGACGGCGCGCTCGGCGGGGCGGCGGGACGGGCAGTGGGCATGGCGGGGCGCCCTCCGGACAAGGGGCGGGTGGTGGACAGCCCGGATCCTATCTCTCGATCATCAAGAGACTTGACGCGTGGAGAGATCCCGGCCGGACGTCAGCAGGCCGGCGACGGAGAGTGCGCCCCAGCCGACCGAGACCGCGACCGCCATCACGCGGTGCCGGCGGGTCGGGAGGGCGGTGGCGAGCAGGGCGGCGTCGCCGAAGTCCGAGGCGATCCGGACGGCCGTGGCGGCGCGGAGCGCCGAGTCGTTCGGCGCCAGCGCCATGGCGAGGCCGCAGGCGGCGTCGCGGAAGGCCAGCGGGCGCACGCACGCGGCGACGGCGGCGGGGACCGAGCCGTCCGGCGCGGTGAGGCCGGACGGGCGGGCGAGCAGGGCGGGGCGGCGGGCGACGGCGAGACCGTAGACGGCGGTGGCGGCGCCGGTGAGGCGGAGCAGGCGCTGGTTCATGGCGGGACCTCCCGGGTCGGCGACAGGGGCGCTCGGGGCTGGTTCGGGGGCGGATCAGGGGCGAGTCGGGCTGCGCGGCACGCAGGCACACCCGGTGGTTCGGAGCGGCGGGCCGCCCGGACGGGTCGGATCGCCGGCCGTCCGGACCGACCGGAGCCCACTGCGGCCCGTCCGGAGAAGTGTCCCCCGGCGCCGCGCCGTCCGGGCTGCCGCCACGTCGCCCCGACCCGGGCCCCGACCCGACCCGGCCCGGCGCGGGCCGACGCGGGCCGACGCGGGCCGGTCGGCCCCGAACAGGCGACGGCCCACCGGTCCCGCACCGGTGGGCCGTCGCCGCTCGCGCGCGGGCGGTCGTCAGGCGATGCGCTTGAGCTGCCAGGAGTTGTTGTTGAAGCTCGGGGTGACCGAGTAGCGGCAGCTGCTGCTGTAGAAGGCGCTGACCTCGACCCAGCCGGACGGCGGCAGCGCCGAGGAGCAGACGTTCACGGTGGTGCCGATCGGGTAGCCGGTCAGCTGCATGATCCTTCGGCTGTTCGGGTTGAAGCCCGGGCCGCAGGCGTAGCTGTTCCACCACTGGACGTCGGCCCAGCCGCTCGGGGTGAACTGGCTGTTGCAGACGTCCTGGGTGTCGCCGGGGGCGGCGTGCGCGGTGGTCGCCGTCAGGGTGAGCGCGGCGGCGGCGGCGCCGAGGGTCAGGGCGGCGGCGCGGAGACGGGACACGAGGCGGCTCCTCTCGCGGGTGCGGGCGGTCCGCACCGGCCCCCCTTTCCTACCGGTGAGGGGGCGGCTGCGGACAGTGACTTTCCGGTCCGGTCCGCCGCGCCCCGGGACGGGTTTCCGCCTGTTGACAGCGCCCGGCGACGGCGGACGGCCCGCCCGCGCCCCGGGGCGGGGGTGCGGACGGGCCGTCGGGCCCGCGGCCGGGAAGCCGGCCGGCGGGGAGAGGTCAGCCGGTGATGGGCTTGGTGTCGAGACGGACGTGGTCGACGGCCCAGAACCAGTTGTTGCCGGCGTCGTACATCCGGAACTTCAGGGTGACCGTGCGGGCGCCCGCCGGGACGGCGAACTTCCGGGTCACGAAGGTGTTCTGGACGTCCTTGCCGGCGTTGTCGTTGCCGGTCGCGTCCGAGCTGTAGTGGACCAGCCGGACCTCGGAGCCGTCGTCGAACACGGCGCTGACCGCGGCCTTCTGCGGCGCCTCCTGGCGGTAGTGCGAGTCGAAGGCCAGGTGCAGGGTCGTGGTGCCGGCCGGGACGGGCACGGCGGGTGAGACCAGGGTGGAGTCGAAGACGCCCTTGCGTGACGGCGAGCCGGTGTCGTCCCAGTCGTCCGGGTCGGCGACGGCCAGGATGCCGAGGCCGCGGGTGAAGTTGCCGCGGTCCTGGCCGGCCGGGGTGGACCAGGCACGCTTGGTGTGGAAGGTCCACCCCTGGAGCCGAGTGGTGCCCTGCGGCATCGCCGGCGCGTTGACCACCGACCAGCCCTGCGGCGCCTGCGGCGTCCAGCCGAGGACACCGGAGATCGGCTGGAGCGCGCCGGCCAGCGACTCGAAGTCCTCGCCGAGCAGGTGGCCGGCCATCACCGGCGCGGTGCGGGCGGCGATCTCGCCGTCGGCGACGGCGAACCGGTTGTCGGCCAGCGCCCGGGCGGTGACCAGGATCCGGTGGGTGGCACCGTCCGGCAGCTGGGCCGGCGGGGTGACGTCCCACTCCGCGGTGGCGGTGGCGCCCGCCGCGAGCGCGGCCGGCGGCGCGGTGACGGCGGCGACCGTCCAGCCGGCCGGGACGACCGGCTGCGCCTCGATCGAGGTCAGCGCGGCGGTGGCGGTGAAGCGCGCGGTGACCCGGGCCGGGCGGCCGGGCAGCAGGATCGCCTCGTCGATGGTCGTCGACGCGGCCTTGAGGGCGACGTCCAGCGCCAGCGGGTCGGTCAGGCCCATCGCCGGGTCGGTGAACAGGTGCTCGCCGTCCCAGGGGAAGCGGCCGGCGATCCGGCGGCGGAAGGAGACGTCGCCGCGCAGGCCCACCGCCACGTCGTACCAGCCCTCGGAGCCGACCTTGACGTTGACGGTCTTGTCGTCGCCGGCCGCGACCCGGACCTCGCGCAGCCCGTCGCCGTAGGCGAGGTCGCCGACCAGGAAGGTCTGGGCGGTGCGCGAGCGGTTGATCACGTCCACCTCCAGGACCTTGCCGTTCTGCTCCTCGGAGAGCGAGATCTCGTAGGTGGAGGCGAGGTCGCCGCGCAGGTGCCAGAAGGCGCCGTTGGGGCCGTGCACCCGCAGGTCGTAGCCGTCCTGGCCGACCGTCCACACGTCGGAGAGGCGGCTCTTCGCGCCGACCGTGTAGTGGCGCGGCGCGGCACCGGGGGCGGGGTAGACGGCGAAGACGGCGCCCTGCTTGCCCTGGTTGACGAAGTCGACGGTCAGCTGGTCGCCCTTCAGCCGGGGCTTGACCAGCAGGTTGTACGGGGCCGGGCGGGCCGCGCGGGTGCCGCGCTGCTGCTGCGGGAACGTCTGCGGGTTGGGCACGGTCGGCGCGGGCAGCTTGCCGGTGTCGACGACCTTCTGCCGGTTGCCGCTGGTGTCCGGCAGCTGCGGCCAGCGCGGGTCGCGCCCCGAGAAGTCGAAGAGGTTGGTGAGGTCGCCGCAGACCGACCGGCGCCAGGGGCTGATGTTGGGCTCCTGGATGCCGAAGCGCTGCTCCAGGAAGCGCAGCACCGAGGTGTGGTCGTAGACGGTGGAGTCCACCACGCCGCCACGGGTCCACGGCGAGACGACGATCATCGGCACCCGGACGCCGAGGCCCATCGGGTACGGGCCGGAGACCAGGGTCTCCCCGGCGGGCAGCGTGTCGGACCAGGCGAGCGAGCCGTCGGCCGCCTTCACCCGGTACTTGCCCTCCTGACTGACCACCCGGTGGTAGGTGGAGCCGCCCTTGCTCACCCGGACGACCACCTCGCCGTCGACCGACACGGTGGACTTGCCGCGGCCGGCGGCCAGCGGCGGGACGGGGGGCAGCTGGTGGTCGAAGAAGCCGCCGTGCTCGTCGTAGTTGAGGATGAAGACGGTCTTCTCCCACACCTCCGGCTTGGCGGCCAGCGCGGCCAGCAGCCGGGCCGTCAGGTGCTCGCCGTTCGGCGGGGCGTAGTTGGCGTGCTCGGAGAGCGCGGCGGGGGCGACGATCCACGACACCTGGGGCAGCGTGTCGGCCTGGATGTCGGCGGCGAAGGCCTCGACCAGGGCGTCGCCCATCGCGAACGGGTCGCTCTTCTTGGCCGGGTCGCCGACGGCGCGCATGCCGCGCTCGTACAGCGGCTCACCGGGCTTGGCCTTGACGAAGGGGGCGAACCAGGCGAGCGCGTTGTCGTCGAAGTTGTCCAGCGCCTGGTAGGTCTTCCAGCTGATGCCGGCCCGCTCCAGCCGCTCGGCGTAGGTGGTCCACTCGTAGCCGCCGGGGATCTCGGTGTTGTCGGTCACCGGGGTGTCCCGTACGGTGCCGCCGCTGGTCCCGGTCATCAGGTGCTCGCGGTTGGTGTTGGTGTTGCACTGCACCGACGCGTAGTAGGCGTCACAGGTGGTGAACACCGAGGCGAGCGCGTTGTAGAACGGCATGTCGGCGGACTCGTAGTAGCCCTGGCCGAGCCAGCCGCCGGAGCGGCGGGTGACCGAGCCGTCGGCGCGGCCGTCGTTCCAGGCGTTCATCGAGTCGACGAAGCCGAACGCGGGGGCGCCCTGCTGGTACGCGTTGGTGTGCGCGGCGTTCATCGGGAAGGGCAGCAGGTGGCCCTCCTTGCGGCTCGGGTCGGGCTGGTGGAACACCGAGCGCCCGTTGACCCCGCGCACCGCCGTCCGGTCGCCGAAGCCGCGCACGCCGGGCAGCGTGCCGAAGTAGTGGTCGAAGGCGCGGTTCTCCTGCATGAACACCACGACGTGCTGGATGTCCGCCAGGCGGCCGGGCTTGGCCGGCGCGGCCAGCGCCTCGCGGACGCTGAGGGGGAGGGCGGACAGCACGGCGGCGGCCGCCGCGCCACCGAGCAGGGTGCGGCGCGACAGTTCGGGCTTCGGACTCATCGGGGGTGACTCCTTGTACACGGGCACTGGGCCTCCGTTCGGCCCAGACCCGTTATGTCTATGGCCCCGAGATGGACGGGAACGGACCCGTTCGATGGCGCTTCGATGACGGACAGTGAACCCAGAGCTGTACAGACAACTTGGCCCGACTTGACACCCCCTGCGGAGGCGCCCGCGGGCGCCTCCGCACCGGCCTCCGCACCCCGCCCGGAGCGCGGCCCAGCTGGCACGTCACAGAAGGTAGTTGACGAACCGTTGGACTGTCCGGGCCAGGTCGTGGACAACCCTTGACGAGGCATGTGGTCTGTGGAAATCTCTCGGCAGGTCCAGGCCAATGATCTTCCGACGGGGGAGGGGATCGAACCGCCTGACGCATCAGGGGGGAAACCTGGGAGTCGGGTCGGCCTTGCCACAGCGGCCTGCCGACCGGTCCGAGGAGCGGGCCGGGCACCACTCGGCAGCCGCGCCGTCCACCCGGGCCGCACCGTCGCGGCCCCGCTCGGACGCGTGTCACGCAGCTCCGTCTCCGACTCCCGAATCGAGCACGCCATGTCCGACTCCCCCGCCGCACCCGGCCCTGTCGCCACCTCGGAGGAACCCGCGAGAACGGCGCACACCCCGGCACCGACCGGGAGCCCCGCCTCCCCGGCCCAGCACGGGATCTGGCTGACCAGCCGGCTGACCCGCACGCCGGAGACCTTCCACCTCGCGCTGCGGTTCTCCTTCGACCGGGTCGACACCGGCGCCCTGGAACGGGCGGTCACCGCCACCGTCGGCCGCCGTCCGGCCCTCGCCTCCGCCCTGGTCGAGCGGGACGGCCTGGTCCGACTGGTCCCGGCCGCGAGCACGCCCGCCCTCACCGTGGTCGACACGACGGCCGACACCCGTGACGGCCTGGCCAAGCGGCTGACCGAGGAGATCACCCTCCCGTTCGACCTCGCCACCGGACCGCTCGCGCGCTTCACCCTGCACCGGCGGCCCGACGGCGCGGCGGAGCTGCTGGTGGTGGCCCACCACGCGGTGTTCGACGGCAACTCCAAGGACGTGCTGGCCGCCGACCTCGCCGCCGCCTACACCGCCGAGCACGCCGCCCGGCACGGCGGGGCGCCCGGCCCGGCCGCCGGCACCGGTTCGGAAGGCCCCGGCACGGCCGACGCCGCCGCGGTCGCCGACGGCGCTCCGGCCGGCCCCGACCCCGACCTCGTCCGTCGGGCCGCCGCGTTCCACGGCCCCCGCTGGGCCGCCGCCACCGAGCCGGTCCTGCCCCACGGTCCGCGGGCCACCACCGACGCCGGGCCGGGCGAGGCCGTCACCTGGCGGCTCGACGGCCCCGGCCGCGCCGCCCTGGCCGACGCCGCGCGCGACAGCGGGGTCACCGTCTTCGAGTTCCTGCTCGCCGCCCTGCACGGCCTGCTCCGGCGCTACGGCGGCGAGTCGGTGCCGGTCGCCGTCCCCTTCGCCACCCGCCGTCCGGACCGGCCCGGCGAGATCGGCGTCTTCGTCAACGAGCTGCCGGTGTACGCCCCGGCCGACGCCGGCGAGGAGAGCACGTTCGCGCAGTACGCGCAGGCCGTCCGCGCCGAGGTCCGGCTGACCTCCGCCCACCGCGCCGTCCCGTTCGGCGAGGCCGTGCCCGGGCTCACCCCCCGGGTCGGGCTGGCGCCGGTGTCGTTCGGCTACCGCCGGCGCACCGCCGCCGACCCGGTCTTCCCGGGCAGCGCCACCCGGATCGACTGGACGGTGTTCCACCACGCGTCCCGCAACACGCTCCACCTCCAGGCGGTCGAGGACGCCGAGGCCGTCGTGTTCTCCCTCCAGCACGACCCGGCCGTCCTCGCACCGCACGCCGCCCGGCGGATCGCCGGACACCTGGCCTGCCTGCTCGCCGGCGCCACGGCCGACCCCGCCACCGTGCTCGGCGACCTGCCGCTGCTCGACGCCTCCGAGGAACATCTCGTCACCACCGGGTGGAACGAGACCGCCTGCGCCTACCCCGCCGACCGGACCGTGCTCGACCTGGTCCGCGAGCGCGCCGCCGCCACGCCGGACGCCGTCGCCGTGGTGGCCGGCGTGGAACGCCTGACCTACCGGGAGCTCCTGCGGCGCGCCGACCGGCTGGCCGACGCCCTGTCCGCCGCGGGCGTCGGCCGGGACGACCTGGTCGGGTTGCACCTGAGCCGCACCGCCGACCTGCCCGCCGCCCTGCTCGCCGTGCACGCGGTCGGCGCCGGCTACCTGCCGCTCGACCCCGGCTACCCGGCCGAGCGGCTCGCGTTCGTCCTGGCCGACTCCGGCGCCGTCCTGCTCCTGGCCGACCGCGAACCGGCCCCCGAGGTCGCGGCAGCGGCACCCCGGGTGCTCCGGCCGGCCGAAGCCGCGTCCGCGCCCGGGGCCCACCCCGCGCCCGGCGCCGGGGCCGACCGCGCACGCCCGGCCGGCGGGGCGGCCACGGACGGCGGAACCGCGCCGGGCCGACTCGCCTACGTGCTCTACACCTCCGGCTCCACCGGCCGCCCCAAGGGCGTCGAGATCGGCCACCGCGCGCTGGTCAACCTGCTCTCGGCCTTCGCCGACCGGCTCGGCTCCGCGCCCCGGGACGTCTGGCTCGGCCTCACCTCCCTCTCGTTCGACATCTCCGCCCTCGAACTGCTGCTGCCGCTGGTCACCGGCGGGCGGCTGGTGCTGGCGCCGGACGGCCTCGCCGTCGACGGACCGGGCCTGCGGGCCCTGATCGAGCGCGAGGGCGTCACCCACGTCCAGGCCACCCCCTCGGGCTGGCGGGTCCTGATCGGCGCCGGCCCGCTGCCGTCCGGCCTGACCGGCCTGGCCGGCGGGGAGGCCCTGCCGCTGCCGCTGGCCCGGGACCTCCGGGCGGGCACGGACCGTCTGTTCAACGTCTACGGGCCGACCGAGACCACCATCTGGTCGACCTGCGCCGAGATACCCTCCGGTCCGGAGGCCGTCCGGATCGGCCGGCCGATCGCCAACACCCGGGCCTACGTGCTGGACCGGCGGCGCAGGCCGCTCCCGATCGGCGTGCCGGGCGAGCTGCACCTCGGCGGGGACGGGGTGGCCGAGGGCTACCTCGGCCGCCCCGGGCTGACCGCCGAACGCTTCGTCGAGGACCCGTTCGATGCCGCCCGCACCTCCGGCACCGGCGGCCGGCTGTACCGGACCGGGGACCTCGCGGCCTGGACCGCCGACGGCGAGCTGGAGTTCCTCGGGCGGCTCGACGACCAGGTCAAGATCCGCGGCCACCGGATCGAGCTCGGCGAGATCGAGGCGGCGCTGCTGGCCCACCCCGGCGTCGCCGAGGCCGCCGCGGCCGTCCGCCAGGGGGACGACGGCGAGCCGTTCGTGGCCGGCTACCTCGTCCCCGCGACCGGGACCGCCGCCCCGGACGCCGCCCCCGACACCGCCCCCGACGCCGCCGAGCTGCGCGCCTTCCTCCAGAGGCTGCTGCCCGCCGCCGCGGTCCCCCAGCGCTTCGCGGTGCTCGACCGGCTGCCCCTGACGCCCAACGGCAAGCTGGACCGCCGGGCCCTGCCCGTCCCGCCGGTGCCGGTCGGCACGCCCGCCGGGGCCGCGGGCACGGCCGAGGGAGCAGGGTCCGAGGAGCGCGACGAGGTGCTCACGGCCGTCCTCGGCGTCTGGGCCGAGGTGCTCGGGCTGCCCGACCTGGGGCCCGAGGAGGATCTGTTCGAACTCGGCGGACACTCCCTGACGATCATTCAGATCACCGCCAGGATCCGCGACCTGCTCGGCGTCGAGCTCGACTTCGACGTCTTCTTCGCGACTCCCACCCCGCTCGGCATCGCCGCGGCCGTCCGCGAACTGCGCTGACCTTCCCGGGCGGCGCGCGCTCCACCGCGCGCCGCCCTCCCCTTCCCGCGACGGATCCGCCCCACCGGCACCTCCGCCACCGACGTGCGCCGAAATGGAACACCGATGACCGACACCCAGGACCCTGCCACCGGGCTGTCCGCGACCAAGCGCGCGCTGCTCGCCCAGCGGCTGCGCGCCGCCTCGGCCCCCGCCAGAACCGTGCCCGCCCGGCCGTCCGACACCGCTCCCCCGCTCTCCAGCGGGCAGGAACGGCTCTGGTTCATGGACCAGTTCGCCCCGCAGTCCACCGCCTTCACCCTGGCGCCGGCCCGCCGGCTGCGCGGCCCGCTCGACCGTCCGGCGCTGGACGCCGCCCTGACCGACCTCGTCGCCCGCCACGAGGCGCTGCGGATGACCTTCCCGAGCACCCCCGAGGGCACCGCGGAGGTCCGAGTCGCCGAACCGGCCCCCTGCCCGGTCCGGTTCGTCGACGCCTGCGCCGCACCGGACCCGGCCGGGCAGGCCGCCGACGAGCTCGCCGCCCTGGTCGGGGAGCCGTTCGACCTGACCAGCGGTCCGCTGCTGCGCGCCCTGCTGGTCCGCACCGCGGCCGAGGAGCACGTGCTCGCGCTGGTCATGCACCACATCGTCAGTGACGGCTGGTCCCTCGACATCCTCCACCGCGAGCTGGACGCGCTCTACGCCCGGCACGCCCACGGCACCCCGGACAACCTGGCCGCCCCCGCCGTCCGGTTCGGCGACTACGCACACTGGCAGCGCGAGCGCCTGAACGGCGACGCGCTGGCCTCCTCCCGCGCGTACTGGCGGACCGCGCTCCGGGACGTCCCCGCACTCGACCTGCCCACCGACCGGCCGCGCCCGCCGGTGCTCACCTTCGACGGGGCCGCCCTGGAATTCCACTGGGGCACCGAACTCGGCAACGGTGTCAAGGAGTTGGCCCGGTCGTCGAACGCGTCCGCCTACATGGTGCTGATGGCCGCCCTGCAGGTGTTGCTCGGCCGGCACTCCGGACGGCGGGACTTCGCGGTCGGCTCGGCGGTCGCCGGCCGGCTCCACCGCGAACTGGAGGACGTCGTCGGCCTGTTCGTCAACATGCTGCCGATCCGGGCCCGGTTGGAGGGCGACCCGACCTTCGGCGAGCTGCTCGGCCGGGTCCGCGAGACCACCCTCGACGCGTACACCCACCAGGAGGTGCCGTTCGAGCAGATGGTGGCCGACCTGGAGATCGAGCGCGACGTCAGCCGGTCCGCCGTCTTCCAGGTCACCTTCGCCTTCCAGAACTACGGCGACCGCAGCGCCGGTACCGGCGCCGACGCCGCCACCGGCTCCGCCACCGGCGCGCTGACCGGCGAGAGCTTCGGCCACGAGGCCGCCACCACCCGCACCGACCTCGCGCTCTACATGCGGGAGAAGTCCGACGGCGGCCTGTACGGGCTGCTCACCTACCGCACCGACCTCTTCGACGCGGCCACCGTCCGGCGGCTGGTCGAGCGTTTCGAACTGCTGGTCGCGGCGGCCTCGGCCGACCCGGGCCGGGCGGTCTCCCGGCTGCCGCTGCTCACCCCCGGCGAGCGGCGGGACGTCCTGGAGACCTGGGCCGCCGGCCCGCCGCTGCCCGTCACCGCCGCCGGAACCGGCGCCGACAGCGGTGCCACCGCCCCCGGCACGCTGACCGCGCTGCTCGCCGCCACCGCGCGGGCCCACCCCGAGCGCCCGGCCCTGGTGTTCGAGGACCGCACCGTCGACTACCGCGAGCTGGAGCAGCGCGCCACCGGCCTCGCCCGCCGCCTGCGGGCACTCGGCGTCGGCCCGGACGACCGGGTCGCGGTCTGCCTGGAGCAGTCCCCCGAGCTGGCGGCGGCCCTGGTCGGCGTCCTGAAGTCCGGCGGCTCCTACCTGCCGCTGGACCCGGAGCAGCCGCCCGCCCGGCTCGCCCACCTGGTGGCCGACGCCGAGGTGCGGGTCCTGGTCACCGACTCGGTGCTGCGGGAGCGGTTCCCCGGGTACGCGGGCGCCGAACTGCTGCTCGACACCGGACCGGCCGACGGCGCCGCGCCCGGCCCCGATCCGCTCGCCCCGGACGCCGAACCGCTCGACGAGGTCTCCGGCCCGGACCACCTGGCCTACGTGATCTACACCTCGGGCTCGACCGGCGCACCCAAGGGCGTCGCCGTCCAGCACCGCCAGATCCTCAACTACCTGGCCGGCGTGCGGGAACGGCTGCGGATCGAGCCGGGCGCCGCGTACGGGCTGCTCCAGTCGCTGTCCTTCGACTTCAGCATCACCATGCTCTACCTCGCCCTGACCACCGGCGGCCGGGTCCACCTCCTGCCGCGCCGGATCGCCGGCGCCGAACTCGCCGACCAGATCGAGGCGCTGGAGCTCGACTACCTCAAGATGACCCCCTCCCACCTGGCCGCGCTCGGCGCCGACGCCCCCATGGAGCGGCTGCTGCCGCGCCGGGCGCTGGTGCTCGGCGGGGAGGCCTCGGCCTGGCCGTGGGCCGCCGAGCTGGCCGCCCTCGGCCGGTGCGCCGTCTTCAACCACTACGGCCCCACCGAGGCGACCGTCGGCGTCACCGTCCACGAGGTCACCGCCGGCGCCCACGGCCCGGGCAGCACCCCCATCGGCGCCCCGCTCGCCGGCGCCCGCTGCCACGTCCTGGACGAGACGCTGCAACCGGTGCCGCCCGGCGTCACCGGCGAGCTGTACCTCGGCGGCGACCGGCTCGCCCGCGGCTACCTGGGCCGCCCCGACCTCACCGCCGAGCGGTTCGTCGACGACCCGTTCGGCGCGACCGGCGACCGGCTCTACCGCACCGGCGACCTCGCCCGCTGGCGGCCCGACGGCACCCTCGACTACCTGGGGCGCGCCGACGACCAGATCAAGGTCCGCGGCTACCGGGTGGAGCCCGGGGAGATCGAGGCCGCCCTCACCGCCCTGCCCGGCATCACCCAGGCCGTCGTGCTGGCCCGCGGCGAAGGGCTGCGCCAGGCCCTGGTCGGCTACCTCGAACACCCGGGGGGCGGTCCCGCCCCGGCACCCGCCGACCTGCGCGAGGCCCTCGCCGAGGTCCTCCCCGACTACATGGTCCCGGCCCGCTTCGTCGTCCTCGACCGGCTGCCGCTGCTGGCCCACGGGAAGGTCGACCGGCGCTCGCTGCCCGAGCCCGAGGAGCCCGCAGCCACCGGCGAGTACGTCGAACCGGAGGGCGAGGAGGAGGAGTACCTCGCCGGACTCTGGGCCGAACTCCTGGCCGTCCCCCGGGTCGGGGCGCTGGACGACTTCTTCGAACTCGGCGGCCATTCGCTGCTCGCCACCCAGGTGGTCGCCCGGCTGCGCCGCACCTACCCCGAACTGCCAACCCCGGTCGGGGTGATGGACCTCTTCAAGTACCCGACCGTCCGGCGCCTCGCCGCCCTGCTCAGCGACCCGCACGCGGACCGCGGACCGCGCAGCCTGCTGCACCGGCTCACCCCGGCGGGCCGGCGGACGACCGCCAGCATCGTCTGCACCCCGTACGGCGGCGGCAGCGCGCTCATCTACAAACCGCTCGCCGACGCCCTGCCCGCCGACTGGGCACTGCACTCGCTCGCCGTCCCCGGCCACGAGCTGGGCGAGGAGGCGATGGACATCGACGAGGTGGCCGCCCTCTGCGCACAGGAGATCGTCGACACCGTGGAAGGGCGGATCGTCCTCTACGGCCACTGCGGCGTCGGCGTCCGGCTGGCCGTGGAGATCGCCCGGCGGGTGGAGGCGGCCGGACGGGAGATCGAGGCCGTCCACCTCGGCGGGATCTTCCCGTTCGCCCGGCCGCGCGGACGCGGCGCCGCCGTGGGCGAATGGTGGGCCAGGGTCGCCGACCGGCTCCGCAGCGACCAGGGCATGATCAACGCCCTGGCGGCGGCCGGTCTGGACACCGACGAGGTCGGGACCGAGCAGCTGCGCCTGATGGTCGGCAACCGCCGGATCGGCACCAAGGAGGCCGAGCAGTACTTCACCCGGCTCTTCGAGAGCGAGGACGGCCGGATCGCCGCACCGGTGATCGCCGTCTGCGGTGACCGGGACCCGGCCACCGAGTTCTACGAGGAGCGGTACCGGGAGTGGCACCGTCTCAGCGACACCACCGGCGTGGTGGTGCTCGACGAGGCCGGCCACTTCTACCTCAAGTACCGGGCCGCCGAGCTCGCCG
Organism: Streptomyces sp. BE20; assembly: GCF_036322525.1. NCBI lineage: Bacteria > Bacillati > Actinomycetota > Actinomycetes > Kitasatosporales > Streptomycetaceae > Streptomyces > Streptomyces sp. BE20. The sequence continues at coordinate 164,154 of NZ_JAQYWW010000939.1, forward strand.
AGATCCTGACCACCGTGCACCGCTCGGTGGCGGCCGGCGAGGAGGAACGGCACCGGCGGAGCGAGGGCGCCACCTGGTGGCTGGCCGGGCTCTCCCGGGACGGGGCTGAGCAGCCGGTCGGCGTCCCGGACGCCTCGCCCGCCGCCGCGGACGCCTCGCCGAACGCCGCGGGCACCTCGCCTGCCTCCCGGGGCCCGAAGGCGCCGTCGACCCGGCCGACCATGCGGCGGTTCCTCGGCGTCGCCGCCGGCCAGCAGATCTCCATGATCGGCTCCGCGCTCACCGAGTTCGCCCTGCCGGTGTGGATCTACCTGACCACCGGATCGCTCGCCCAGTTCGGCCTGTTGGCCGCCTGCGGGCTGGTGCCCGGCATCCTGGCCGCGCCGATCGCCGGCGCCGTCGTGGACCGCGGCGACCGGCGCCGGATCATGCTGTACGGCGACGTGGCGGCCGGCCTCACCCAGGCGGTGATGCTGCTGCTGTACCTGACCGACGGTCTGGAGGTCTGGCACGCGTACGTGCTGATCGCGGTCCTCTCCACGGCGCTCACCTTCCAGCGGCTCGCCTGGAACTCCGCCGTCCCGCAGCTCGTACCGAAACGTTTCCTCGGCCGGGCCAACGGCATCGTCCAGATGGCCTTCGGACTCGCCCAGTTCCTGGTGCCGCTGTTCGCGGTCGGCCTGCTCTCCGTGCTCGGCCTCGGCGGCATCCTCGCGCTCGACGTCGCCAGCTACGTCGTGGCCACCGCGGTCACCCTCGCCGTGCGCTTCCCGGACGTGATGGCCGCGCGGCGGCGGGAGAGCGTCGCCGCCGAGATCCGCGCCGGGTTCCGGCGTGCGCTCGGCAGCCGGCACTTCCGCGCGATGCTGCTGTTCTTCGCGGTGCTCAACATCTTCCTCTCGCCGCTGTTCCTGCTCACCACCCCGCTGGTGCTCTCTTTCGCCCCGCTCGCGGCGGCCGGCTGGGTCTCCGTCGCGGCCGGCCTGGGCGCCGTCCTGGGCGGCCTGACCCTGCTCGTCTGGGGCGGTCCCCGACGGCTGCGGCTGCGCGGCGTCCTGGTCGCGACCCTCGGCCTGGCCGTCGCCTGCCTGGTGACCGGCCTGCGGCCCTCGGTCCTCACGGTCTCGATCGGCGCGTTCGGCATGGCCTACGGACTCGGCCTGGTCAACGGCGTCTACGCGACCATCGTCCAGACCAAGGTGCCGCTCCGGTTCCACGGCCGCGTGATCGCGGTGAACACCATGGTCGCCTGGTCCACCCTGCCGGTCGGCTTCGCCCTGGTGGCTCCGCTCGGCCCCCGCCTGGTCCAGCCGTGGGTCGACGAGAACGGCCCGCTCGCGGGCACCGTGGGACGGCTGATCGGCACCGGCGAGGGACGCGGCATCGGTCTCCTCTACCTGCTGTTCGGCCTGGCCATGGCCCTGCTCGTACTGGTCTGCCTGGCCGTCCCGGCACTGCGGCACTTCGACCGCGACGTCCCGGACGCCGAGCCCGACGACCTGATCGGTCTCGCCACCCTCTCGGGCCGCGCCGACGCCGTCGCGCCCGGCACCGTCGCGCCCGACGCCGCACCCGGCACCACACCAGCCCCCGCTCCCGTCCCCACCTCGCCCGCAGCCGTCGCGGCCGCGCGCCGTACCGGAACCGAGGCCGCCGCCCGATGACTCCCACCGACCGCACGACCGGCGCCGACCGCCCCACCGGGGCGGCCCACCCGCTCACCGAGGAGCAGCGGCGCCTCTGGTTCCTCCAGCAGCTCCACCCCGCCGACGCGGGCTTCAACATGTACCTCTGCCGCCGCTGGAGCGGCCCGCTCGACCGGGAGGCGCTGCGCGCCGCGCTCACCCGGCTGACGGACCGGCACGAGACCCTGCGCACCCGCTTCGCCCTCGACGGCGAGGCGCCCGTCCAGCTCGTCGAGCCGCCCGCGCCGGTCCCGCTCGACCTGGTCGAGCTGGCGCCCGGCGCCGGGGAGCGGGACTTCACCGAGGCCTGCCGTCCGGCCGTCAACGCGCCGTTCGACCTGGCCGCCCGCCCGCCGCTGCGCGCCGTCCTGATCTCGTCCGGGCCCGACGAGCACGCGCTGGCCGTGGTGGTGCACCACATCGTGTCGGACGGCTGGTCGTTCCGGATCCTCTGGAGCGAGCTGCTCGCCCTCTACCGGGAGGAGACCGGCGAGGGGCCGGCCGGCCTGGCACCGCTCGGCCTGCGGTACGGCGACGTCGCCCGGGCCGAGCAGGACCGCGCGGCGAACGGCGGGGCCGAGGCGGCCTTCCGCTACTGGGCCGAGAAGCTGGCCGGCACCGGCCGGCTACGGCTCCCCCTGGACCGTCCCCGTCCGGCCGAGCCGCTGCACCCGGCGGGGTTCGCCACGGTGAGCCTGGACCCCGGCCTCACCGCCGCCCTGGACGCGCTGGCGCGCCGGGAGCGCTGCACCCCGTTCATGGTGCTGCTGGCCGCCTACCAATGCGTGCTGGCCCGCTGGACCGGCACCGGAGACTTCCTGGTCGGCACCCCGCTGGCGGGCCGCACCGAGGCCGCACAGGAGGCGCTGGTCGGCTACTTCACCCGGACGGGCGTGATCCGCGCGGACCTCACCGGGGAGCCGGACTTCCGGACGGTGCTGCACCGGGCCCGGGCCGCCACCCTGGGCGCGCTGAGCCACCAGGACGTGCCGGTCGAACGGCTCGCCGCCCACCTGGGCCTGCCCGCGGAGGCCGGCGCGGCGCCGCTCTACCAGGCGGTGTTCGTCCACCAGAGCCAGTACGACCTGGCCGGGGGCGACGGCGGGTCCGACCTGCCGGCCGGGGTGCGTACCGCCTCGATGGACTCCGGGTTCGAACGCGCCAAGACCGACCTGCTGCTCGACAGCTGGCGCACCCCGGACGGCGGGCTGACGCTCTCCTTCTGCTTCGACCGGGAGGTCTTCGACGAGGCCACCGTGACGGCGCTCGGCGACCGGTGCCGGGCCCTGCTCGTCGCCGTGGTCGAGGACGCGGTGCTGCCGCTGCACGGCGACTGGCTGATCGGCGCGGACGAACGCGCCGAGCTGCTCGCGCTCGGCACCGGGCCGGCGTCCGGACCGGTGCCGCCGGTCCTGGAGCGGTTCGCCGAGCGGGTCGCCACCGCGCCGGACGCCCCGGCGCTGGAGTGCGGGGGCCATACCCTCTCCTACGCCGAACTGAACCGCCTGGCCGACGAGTTGGCCGGCCGGCTCGGCCCGGTCGCCGGGCAGCTGGTGGCGGTGCGGATCGCGCCGTCCTTCGACCTCGTGGTCGCGCTGCTGGCGGTCTGGAAGGCCGGCGCCGGCTACCTCCCGCTCGACCCGGCCCACCCGGAGGAGCGGCGGCGGCTGATGCTCCGCGAATCGGGCGCCGTCCTCCTGCTGACCGACGAGGACGGCGACGGACTCCGCGTCCGGCCGGTCTCCGACCCCGCCCCCGGCGACGAGCGGGCCGGGCTCGCGTACGTCCTCTACACGTCCGGGTCCACCGGCACCCCCAAGGCGGTGGCCGTCGACCACGCGGCCCTCGCCGCGCGGGTCGACTGGATGGCGGGGCCCGACGGCTACCGGCTCACGCCCGCCGACCGGATCGTCCAGTTCGCCTCGATCGGGTTCGACACCCACGCCGAGGAGGTGTGGCCGGCGCTCGCCACCGGCGCGTGCGTCGTGCTGCTGCCCGGCGGCGGACGCACCCTGCCCGAGCTGCTGCGCGGACCGCACGGGCCGTCCGTCACCGTGCTCGACCTGCCGACCGCGTACTGGGAGGAGCTGGTCTCGCTCGACGGCGAGACCCCGTGGCCGGCCGCCCTGCGGCTGGTGGTGCTCGGCGGCTCCGAGGCCCGCGCCGACGCCGTCGGACGCTGGCGGGACCGGCACGGCGACACCGTCCGGCTGGTCAACACCTACGGCCCGACCGAGGCCACCGTCATCGCCACCGCCGGCGACCTCACCGCCCCGGACGCCGCCCGGCGCCCGCCGCTCGGCCGGCCCCTGCCGGGGGTGCGGCTGTACGTGCTCGACGAGCGCGGCGCCCTGCTCCCCCGCGGCTCCGAGGGCGAGCTCCACATCGGCGGCACCGGCCTCGCCCGCGGCTACCTGGGCCGCCCCGACCTCACCGACGCAGCCTTCCGCCCCGACCCGTTCACCGGGACGCGGATGTACCGCACCGGGGACCGTGCCCGCTGGCGCTCCGACGGGCGGTTGGAGTACCTCGGCCGCACGGACGAGCAGGTCAAGCTGCGCGGCTACCGGATCGAACCGGCCGAGATCGAGGCCGCCCTGGCCGACCACCCGGAGGTCGCCCGGGCGGCGGCCGTCGTCCTGGCCGGCCGTCGTCTGGTCGCCTACGCCGTCCCCGCGTCCGGCGCCGAGCCGGCACCGGACGCCCTGCGCGAACACCTCGCCCGGCGCCTGCCCGCCTACGCCGTCCCGGACACCGTCGTCCTGCTCGACCGGTTGCCGCTGACCCTGAACGGCAAGCTGGACACCGCCGCCCTCCCCGCCCCCGACCCGACCGCGGGGGCCGAGTACCTGGCCCCGCGCACCGACGCCGAACACCTCGTCACGCAGCTCTGGCAGGAGGTCCTCGGCCTGCCCCGGGTCGGGGTGCTCGACGACTTCTTCACCCTCGGCGGGGACTCTCTCCTGGTGACCCGAGTCGTCGCCCGCATCCGCGCCGGGGTCGGCCTGGAGGTACCGATCCGCGACGCCTTCGAACTCTCCACCGCAGCCGCCCTCGCCGCCCGCGTCGAGGACCTGCTGATCGCCGAGATCGAAGCCCTGAGCGAGGACGAGGCCGCCGACCGCCTCACCGGCTGACGGCCCGCTCCGCCTCGCGCGCCCTGCGGTGTCGGGGAACCCTCCCCGACACCGCAGGAGCGGCCGTCAGAAGTCGCCGAAGGCGGCTGCGAGATCCGCGTCGTGCATGCCGGGGAAGGCGTAGCCGTCCTGCTCGTCCCACGGGACGTCGAGGTCGTCCATGTGCACACGCCACTCCGCTCCGGGCAGCGCGCGGCGCAACTCGGTGACGGCGCCCAGCACGTGGACCATCACCGGCAGCATCCGCCCGGGGTCGCCCGGCAGCTTCGTGGACCCGGCCAGGATCCCGTCCGGCCCGGTGCCGTCGTCGTCCAGGGAGAGGCCCTCCTCGTCCTGGTAGGGGAACGACGACGTGTGCGCGGCGACGATGCGCTCGACGGTGGCGGTCTCGGCATCCGTCCGCGGCATCGCCCGGTCGGCCGAGTAGTAGAGAGAGACGCTCATGGACCGACCGTACCGAGGGGGTACGACAACACCGCCGGGCAGCACGGCGGCTGCGGCCGGCAGGCGCCGCCCGGCGGGAAGGTCGGCCAATCCCTGAGGATCGCCTTCAAAGGTCGGGTCCGGAGCAGGACTGAGCCGATGGTGACGGCGGCCTGGTAGGACTCGCGGGTCCTGTCGGAGCGGGTGGCCAGGCCACGCCATTGCTTCAACCGGCCGAAGCGGCGTTCGACGACGTCGCGGAGCCGGTGGATCCGTCGGTCGAAACCAGGTGGCCCGCCCCTCGGCACACCCGTCAGGAGGGCAGGACCCAGCGCTGGCCGGCGCCGCCCGCGCAGTCCCGGAGCACCAGCTGGTTGCCATTGGTCGGGTCGGCCCCCGGGACGGTCAGGCACCGGTTGGACTGCGGGTTGACGATCTGGCCGTCCGGCATCGGGTACCACTGCTGGGCGGCGGTGCCGTTGCAGAGGAGGAGCTGCACCTTGGTGCCGTTGGCCGTACCGCCGCCGACCGCATCCATGCACTTACCCAGCGCCTTGACGGTTCCGCCGACGGGCAGCCGCCAGATCTGGCCGGCCGCGCCGGTGCAGTCGCTGATCTGCACCTTCGTCCCGTCCTCGGGACTGCCGTTCCGGAGTTCCATGCACGTGCCCGCGAGTCCGGTGATCGGGCCCGGCGGGAGGACCGGGCCGGCCTCCTCCGGCGGCAGGCGGTAGCCGAGGAGGATCCGCACGTCGACGAAGTGCCCCGGACTGCAGTCCACGGAGGTGGCGGTGTTGCCGACGATCACCGAGCTGTTGACGTAGAAGTCGTAGACTCGGCCGCTGAGGGTCCACGCGCAGTGGGCCTGGAGCGTCCAGGTCTGGAGCGGGTCGATTCCGGTGCACTCCCCGAACTGCCTCGGTTCGCCGATGACGGCATAGGTGCGACAGCCGGCGGGCGCGGAGGCCGGGGAGGCCGCGGGAGCCTCCGGCGCAGCGGCGGCCGCTGCGGGCACTCCGGCCGCTCCGGGATCGGAGGCGAGGGCGGCCGAGGGCGCGGCGAGGGCGGCGGCCACCGCCAGGAGGAGGGCCGCGAGCAGGGTCGGGGCACGACGCATCGGAGGATCCCTTCCGGGCCGCGGGAACTTCCAACTCAACACCTTGTCGGTCGAGTTGACTGATCGACAGATTCCCCGGGCCGCTGGCCAGCCTTGGGGATCGACCGCCCGGCGTCAACGTGTCCTCGCGAAATTCTTCCCCGGGGTCAACGCCGAACGGCCCTGCCCGTTCGTGCCCGGGTCGGTCGGTCGGCCCGGCGGCGCGGAACGCCGGCCGGGACGGGAAGGGCCAGGGCGACCGGGACGCCGCCGGGAGTGGCGGACGTGTCGAGGTAGGCGAAGCCGACGGCCGGGCCGGAGCCTTGTCCGTCTTCGTCGGCGACCGGAACGCACACTTCGAGCAGGGGCCGGGCTGCGACGAGGTGGGCCTGCTCGCCGGGGGTCAGCTGTGCGGGGTGGTCCCGGAGGGCGAGAACGGCCGGCTGTTCGACGACGGACCTCAGGGCCGTTGGTGGTGGGCGAGCAGGCGGGTGAGCAGGCCGGTCAGGGTCTGCCTGTCCTCGGCCGAGAGTGGTTCCAGGAGGTCGTCCTGCACCGCGTCCAGCGCCCGGTCCAGGCGTCGCAGGTGCCGGCGGCCCGCCGGGGTGAGGTGCACCCTGTTGCGTCTCCGGTCGTCCGGGTCCGGCGTCCGCTCGACGCAGCCCTGTTCGGCCAGTTCGTTGATCGCCGCCACGACGTCACTGCGGTCCATGCTGCACCGGCGGCCGAGTTCGGCCTGGCTGGACACCCCGAACTCGTCCAGGGCGGCCAGGATCCGGTAGTGGTACCCGCGCGCTCCCACCCCGCCGAAGCCTTCGGACGCCAACCGGTGGGCGTGCACGGCCACCTGGGTGAGGAGCCAGCTCGGCTTCGCCGTCAGGTGTACGGGGGTCTCTTCCACGCCGGCCACCCTACATTGTTGGCGCGGCCAATCGATCTCTGTACAGTTGGCGGCGCCAATGTTGGACGCGCCAACAAAAGGGGATGCCATGTCCACGAACGCGCCGATCGCCGACCGCATCGAGATCGCCGACCTGTTCAGCCGTTTCGCACGCCTGCTCGACGAGAAGCGGTGGGAGGAGGCGGACACCGTCTTCACCGCCGACGTGACGGGGCACTCCCCGCGCTCGGGCGAGATACACGGCCTCGACGGGCTCGTCGGATTCATGCGGCAGGCCGAGGTCGAGGGGGAACACACCCAGCACGTGACCACGGACCTGCTGGTGGACGTCGACGGCGACCGGGCGGCCGCCACGGCGAACTCGCTCGTCTACTTCTACCGCAGCGGCCGGCCGCCCCATCTGTCGAGCGGCCTGCGGCTGGCCTGCACCGCCGCGCGGACGCCGGCGGGCTGGCGACTCCGCGAGGTGCGGACCGCCGTCGCCTGGACGCACGAGAGGTGATTCCCCCTCCGACGCGAGGCCCCCTCCGACGCGGGTCGGAGGGGGCCGGGATCGCGGCACGGGGAGACGGCCGCGGCGGCACGGGGCCGCTCCGCTACGGCGCCGGGGTGGCGGCCGGGAGGAGGGGGCCGGTGAGGAGGGTGCCGGTCTCGGAGAAGGGCCAGCCGTTGGGCACGCAGCCGTGCAGGCCCTTGATCTGCTGCATCATCACCGGCGCCGGCTGGCCGGGCCCGGGGCAGTCGACGTGGCCGAGGCCGAGGACGTGGCCGACCTCGTGGTTGACGGCGAGCGCGTGGTACAGCTCGGGCTGCCCGGCGTAGAACTCGGTGAGCTCCCGCCAGCGCGTCACGTTGATGACGACCTGGTGGCCCACCCCGCAGTTCACCCAGCCACCGGTGTCCAGCCCGTACTGGCCGCATATCCGGTCGGTGGTCTCCGGGGTCGCCAGGTAGACGGTGAAGTCGACCGGGTCGGCGTCCATCCGCTGGAAGGACCGGGTGCCGTCCGCGGCCCAGCCGCGCCGGACATCGCCGAGGACGGCGTCGACCTCGGCGGCGAACCGCCCGGGGCTCTCCTTCAGCCCGTTCTCGGCCCGCACCTTGTAGCGGTAGAGCTGCCCGCCCGTACCGAAGCGGTTCGAGCCGCCGGTGGCCGTGGTGAACGCCGACGACAACGGCTTCTCCCGGTCGGCGGCGGGCTTCCACGGATGCCACCAGAGCAGGCCGGCCGCCAGCGCGGCGGTCACCGCCAGGGCGAGCGCGCCCGTGCGGGCCTTCCGGAGGCGGGTGCGGCTGTCCGCACCGTCCGACGGCGAGTCCCCGTTGCGCCGGAGTCCGGCGAGGCCCCTCATCGGCCGCTCCCCGCGACGGGGTGACGGGGCGACTGCCGGGCGGACGACCCGCGGACGGGCCGAACGGGCCCGGCCGACGGTGCCGGTGGGGATGCAGGGGGGACGGTGCCGAGCGGTCGACGGCGGGCCGGGGCCTGGGTGAGCATGGTGGCGCGAGACTCCTGTTCCGTGGATCGCACGGATGTACGGTCCCGTAGAGGCTAACCGGCCGAAGTGGACCACCCGTCCGGCCTGCCCGCCGGAACCGACGGCGGTGAACCCTCCGGGAACGCCCCCGCCGGCCCCCGCTGCCCAGGGCACCGGCTCCGGGACGGCCGCACCCCGGCCCCCGACGGGCACCGCACCGCGGCCCGGACGGGCACCGGCTCCGGGCCCCGACGGGCAGCCCGCCCCGGCCCCGACGGGCAGCCCGCCCCGGCCCCGTCGGGCAGCGCCCCGGAGACGGCCTAGACCCCGGCGGCCTCCGCCAGGCGGGCCTCCAGCGCGACGGCCAACGCCTCCACGGCCTCCGGAGCGAAGGCGTGCTCGTTGTAGCGGAGCCAGCAGACCAGGCTGCCGTCGGGCTGCTCGGTGGCCGCCAGCTCCGGCACGTGGCGGTCGCCCCCCGGCATCGGGTAGGGGACGGTCGCGCTGCGCGGGACCTCCCAGGCGTCACAGGCCAGGCCCGGCAGCTGCGCCGGGGCGCTCCAGCTCTCGTAGCGGAGCCAGGCCGCGAACGGCGCCTGCGGGCTGAACTCGGCGAACGGGTACAGCTGGTGGTCCAGCGCCGCCGTCGAGGTGTCCCGGACGCGGGCGAGCAGTTCGGCGAAGCCGGGCGCGCCCGAGGCGTCGATCCGGAGCAGCAGCGACTGGACGAAGCAGCCGATCGCCCGCTCCGCCTCCGGCCTGGTCCGGCCCGGCACCGGGGTCATCAGCACCAGGTCGGTCTGACCGCTGCGCTCGGCGAGCAGGCCCAGCCAGACCGCCGCGAGCGCCTGGAAGGGCGTCGCGCCCGCCTCCGTCGCCCGCGCACGCAGCGCCTCGGCGCGCGCCGCCGGGACGGCGAAGCGGTGCGCGGCGCTCAGCACCGTCTCGGTGTCCGCACGGCCGGGAAAGGGGTGCACCGCCTCCGGCGCCCCGGCCAGCGTCCGGGCGAAGTGGGCCCGGGACGCCGCCCAGTGGGCGTTGGACCAGGCGACCAGCTCGGCGTACTCCGGCCCGGGCCGGGGCGCGGGGGCCGGGCGGCCCCGCCGCAACGCCGAGTACAGGACGCCCAGTTCGCGCAGCAGCACACCGACCGACCAGCCGTCCGCGACGATGTGGTGCACGGCCAGCAGCACGGCGTGGTCGTCCTCGCCCCGGCTGACGACGGCGAGGCAGGCCATCGGCCCCTCGCCGATGTCGGTGAGCCGGTCACGGACGGCGACCAGCCGGGCCGAGACCTCGTCGTCACTCTCGCCCGGGGCGTCGACGAGGACGACGTCCACCTCCGGCTGCTCGTCGACCACCGCGCGCCGCACCCCCGGCTGCGCGGCGTCCGGCACCGGCACGAAGCGCGTGCGCAGCGCCGGGTGACGGCGTACGGCCTCGCGCAGCGCCTCGGCCAGCAGGTCGGTGCGCAGCGCCTCGGTGACCCGGAACATCACGGCGACGGAGCCCACGTTGCGGCCCTCGGCCTCGGCCGTCCAGCGCAGGAAGTTCTCCTGCTGCGAGGTGAGCGGCACGTCGTGCGGCTGGGCGCGCAGCTCCCGGAGGTAGGCGGAGACCTCGGCCACGGCGGCCGGGGCCCGGTCGTCCACGGCCGCCGGGGCGTCGTCGAGCCAGGCCGCCTGGGCGCGGAGCGAGGGCCGTTCGAAGACGAGGGCGGTGCTCGCGGCGACGCCGAACTCGGCGGTGATCGCGGCGGCCAGCTGGACGGCGCGGAAGGAGTCCCCACCGAGGGCGAAGAACTCGTCCTCCACGGCGCGGACCTGACGGCCCAGCACCTTCCGCCACAGGGCGGCCAGGGCGGTCTCCCGGTCGGTGGCCGGCGGGGTGCCGGGGGCGGCCGGGTCGTCGGCGGCCGGTTCCTCGAAGCGGGCCCGCAGTTCGTGCTTGACCACCTTGCCGCTGGGGTTGCGCGGCAGCCGGTCGGTGACCAGGATCCGGACCGGCAGTTCGGCGCGGCCGAGCCGGGCACTCAGGAAGAGCCGGAGCTCGTCGAGGTCCAGGCCGCCGGCGGCGGGCACGACGGCGGCGACCGGCACGGCGCCCATCACGGCGTGCGGGACGCCCAGCGCCGCCGCGTCGGCGACCTGCGGGTGGGCGTGCAGCACGTCCTCGATCCGCAGCGTGGAGACCTTCAGCGCACCGGACTTGATGATGTCGCTCTCGCGGTCCACCAGGTACAGGTAGCCGTCGGTGTCCAGCCGGCCGAGGTCACCCATCCGCACCCAGCCGTCCCGGAAGACCGCGTCGGACGCCGCGCGCCCGGCCACGTACCCGCGCGGCGGGCCGGGCTGGCGCAGCCAGACCTCGCCGACGGTGCCGGGCCCCACCGGGCGCCCGTCAGCGTCGAGCAGCCGCAGGTCGGCCGGGTTGGCGGGGCGGCCGACCGAGCCGGGTCGGCGGGCGTCCACGACGGCGGATATCTGGGCCGGCGAGGCCTCGGCGGAGGTGTAGGTGTTGACGACGGTGGCACCGGGCAGCGCCTCGCGGAGTGCGACGGCGACCGGGGCGGGGAGCGCGGCGGCGGAGGAGCTGACCAGCAGCACGCTGCTCAGGTCACGCCGTGCGGCGACGCCCGAGTTGAGCAGTTCGACCGCCATGGACGGCACCAGGAAGACGGTGCCCGCCCGGTACTCCTCGACGGTCCGGCCGAACTCCTCGGCGTCGAACCGCGGCAGGCAGATCGTCGCGGGCGCGGCGACGAGCGCGTTGACCAGGACGACCTGGGCCGCGTTGGTGCCGATCGGGAAGGCCTGGACGGCGTGCGCCGAGTGCGCGTACGCGCGCGGGCGCGGGTCGAGCCGCTGGCCGGCGGTGAGGCTGGCGTGGGCGGCGTGGACGCCCTTGGGCGCCCCGGTGGTTCCGGAGGTGCCGATCACCTGGGCGAGGTCCTCCGGGTCCGGCCGGTGCGGCGGCTCGTCGGGGCCGTCGGCCGCCTCCAGCACCGCAAGCCGCAGGCAGGGGACGCCGGCCGCTTCCGCCCGGGGGTCGTCCGCCGTGCCGGCCACCGCCCGGCGCACCTCGCTCGCCGCCGCCAGCCGCGCGGTGTCGTCCGGTCCGAGGTCCTCGCGGACCACCACGCCCGCCGCACCGGCGTAGTGCACGGCGAGGAACGCCACCGCGTACTCGTCCCACGCGCTGTTGGGGAACAACAGCAGGACCCGCTCCCCCGGCCGGACGCCCGCCCGGGCGAGCCCGTGGGCGGCGCGGACCGCCCGCTCCCGCCACCCGCGGTAGTCGAGCGCCGGGCGGCCGGGGGCCAGCAGCGCGGTGCGGTCCGGGTGCCTGGCGGCCCGGTCGTCCAGCAGATCGGTGAGCGTGAGCGGGGTGCTGACGGTGGATCGGGTGTTGATGACGACTCCCGGAAAGGGCCAGGACAGGGGGGACGGCGGCCGATCGGCCGGACGCGCTGGTCCAGACCGTATCGGCACGACCGTCCCGCCCGCCAGGGTCGTCCGGGCGGCGGACGCACGGCCGGTCCGGGTGTGGGGCCGGCGGCCTGACCGGCCGCCGGCTGCCGGCCGGTCAGGCCGTCTGCCTCGCACCGGTCACGTCGAGGGCCGCCGAGGTGATGGCGTCGGCGTCGATGCCGGCTTCGGCGAGGAGTTCGGCGGAGGTGCCCGAGCCGGGCAGGGTGCGGACCGCCAGGTGCGCGACGGCCGGGCCGTGCCGTTCGCCGGCGAGCGCGGTGAGCACCGCCTCGCCGAGGCCGCCCTCGGGGTGGTGGTCCTCGACGACGACCAGGGCCCCGGTCTGCTGGGCGGCGCGCCGTACGGCGGCGGCGTCCAGTGGTTTGACCGAGTAGAGGTCGATCACCCGGGTCGCGACGCCGAGTTCGGCGAGCCGGTCGGCGGCCTTCAGGCACTCGTGGACGGTGACACCGGCGCCGAGCAGAGTCACCCGGTCCCCTTCCCCGCCGCCCCGCAGGTTCTTGGATCCGCCGACGGGAAAGGTCTCGTCCTCGGGATAGAGGACGGGGTGGGCGCCCCTGGTGGCGCGCAGGTAGGAGATCCCGTCCAGGTCGGCCATGGTGGCGGTGAGAGCGGCGGTGCAGGTCGCGTCGGCGGGGTACAGCACCGTGGAGCCCCGGACGGCCCGCATCATCGCGAGGTCCTCCAGCCCCATCTGGGAGGGGCCGTCGGGGCCGATCTCCACCCCGCAGTGGGTCCCGCACAGCGCCAGGTCCACCCGGGAGACGGCCGCCATCCGGACGAAGTCGTGCGCCCGGGTGAGGAACGCGGCGAAGGTGGTGGCGTAGGGCCGGTAGCCGCGGACGGCCATCCCGACGGCGGTGGCCACCATCTGCTGTTCGGCGATGTACGACTGGAAGAACCGGTCCGGGTGGGCCTCGGCGAAGTCCTCGGTGGTGGTGGAGTTGCCGACCTCGGCGTCCAGGACCACCACCTCCGGGCGGGCGTCGCCGAGCGCGACCAGGGTCCGGCCGTACGCCGCCCGGGTGGCCACCTCGTCGCCGACCTCGAAGACCGGCAGCTCCACCGGGCGGCCGGTGCCGACCGGGGCGGGCGTCGCGCCCGGGGCCGGTGTCCGGGCCTGAGCCGGAATCGGGACCGGGGCGGGTGTCTGAGCCGGAATCGGGGCCGGTACGGCGGGCGGCCTCGGGCCGCGGACCCTCAGGTGGCGGACCCCGCCCAGTTCCTCGACCGCCCGCGCGGCCATGTCCTCGGGGAAGGGCTTGCCGTGCCATCCCTCGGCGTCCTCCACCTCGGCGAAGCCCCGGCCCTTCACCGTGCCGGCGACCACCACGGTCGGCTGCAGGCCGTCGGCGGCGGTCCGCAGCGCCTCGTCCACGGCGGCCGGGTCGTGGCCGTCGACGACCAGGGCGCGGCACCCGAACGCCTCGATCCGCCGGGCGTAGGCGTCCACGTCCCGGCCCAGTGCGGTGGGGCCCGACTGGCCGAGGCGGTTGACGTCGACGATCACGGTGAGGTTGGCGAGCCGGTGGCGCCCTGCCGCGTCCAGGGCCTCCCAGACCGACCCCTCGGCCATCTCGCCGTCCCCGCACAGCACCCAGACGTGGTACGGCCGGTGTTCGAGGTCCCGGCCGGCCAGCGCGATCCCCACCCCGTAGCCGATCCCCTGGCCGAGCGAGCCGGTGGCCACGTCCACCCAGGGCAGCACCGGCGTCGGGTGGCCCTGCAAGCGGGCCCCGGCGCGCCGGTAGGTGGTCAGGAGTTCGTCCTCCGAGATCGCTCCGGCGGCCCGGAGCATCGCGTACAGCAGGGGCGAGGCGTGGCCCTTGGAGAGGACGAAGTGGTCGTTCCCCGGGTTCGCCGGGTCCTCCCAGTCGTAGCGCAGGTGGCGGGCGGCCAGCACGGCCACCAGGTCGGCGGCGGACAGGGCCGAGGTGGGGTGCCCGGAGCCGGCGGCGGTGCCGGCCCGGACCGCGTCCACCCGGAGCTGCTGGGCGAGTTCGCCGAGGTCGGCCAGGTCGGAGCCGGGGCCGAGCGGGGACGCCTGGGTCGTGTGCATGCGGGAGCTCCTTCGGTCGTTCGGGACGGGACGGGACGGCAGGGGACCGGCCCCGCCGGGACGGCCCTCGCGGCCGGCGGCGAAGTCCTCCGGGAACCGGGCGCCGGCCTCTCGCCTAACCGCTCCCGGCAGCACCAAACGACTGCCGTCCGGCGGATCCGGAGGCGGACCCACCCCGCCTGCCGGGCGTCCGTCCCGCCCTCCGGCCTCCCGCCGGCCCGGGACGCCGCCCGTCCGCGGCGTGGGAACGGCCTGCCGGGGTAGCCGGGAGGCCATGCTGACACTCGGAGTCGAGGAAGAGTACCTACTGATCGACCCGCGGGACGCGACACCCGTCCCCCGCGCCGCCGAGGTCCTGGCCGCCGCCGACCTGGCGCCCGCGCTGCGGCCGGACGAGGCCCAGCACGAGCTGCTCCAGGTGCAGGTGGAGACGGCCACACCGGTCTGCGAGGACCTCGCGGCGGTCTCCCGCCACCTGGTCCGCATCCGCGCCGGACTGAGCGCCGCGGCCGCGCGGAACGGCTGCCGCGTCGTGCCCGTCGGAGCTGCCCCGTTCGGCCATGACGGGCCCGTCCCGGTCACCGACGGTGACCGCTACCGGCGGGCCCGCCGCCAGGCGCCCTCCCTGGTGGACGACCTCATGCTCAACGGCATGCACGTCCACGTCGGCATCCCCGACCCGGAGGAGCGGCTCGGCGCCCTCGTCCGGCTGCGCCCCTGGCTGCCGGTCGTGGTCGCGATGGCCGCCAACTCGCCGTACTGGCGCGACCGCGACACCCACTTCGCCAGCTGGCGCACGGTCCAGTTCGACCAGTGGGCGGTCAGCGGCCCGCCGCCGCTCTTCCGCGACGCGGCCGACCACCGACGCCGGGTGGACGCGCTGCTCACCGCCGGGGCGATCACCGACGAGGGCCAGGTGTACTGGCACGCCCGCCTCTCCGCCCGCTACCCCACCGTCGAGGTGCGGGCGGCCGACGTCCAGCTGACGGTGGCGGACGCCGAGCTCTTCGCCGGCCTGATCCGCGCCCTGGTGACCTCGGCGGTCCTGGACGAGCGGGCCGGGCGCCCGCGCCCGGAGACGCCCGACGAGCTGGTGCGCGCCGCCACCTGGCACGCCGCCCACGCCGGCCTGCACGGCGCCCTGATCTCCCCGCTGGACGGCGTCGCCCGCCCCACCGCCGCCGTGATCGAGGAGCTGTGGGCCCGGATCGCCCCCGGTCTCGACGCCGCCGGCGACACCGACCGGGTGTCCGACCTGTGGCAGGCGTTCCGGCAGAACGGGAACGGCGCCGACCGCCAGCGCCGCTGGTACCGCGAGGCGGGCCGGACCGGCCTGGCCGAACACCTCATCGGCTCCACCCTCGTCCCGGCGCCCTGACCGCGGTGTGAGGCCCGGCCCGACGACCGCGCCGGGCCGGGCTTTACGCCGCGCGGGCGGTCCCCGGGTGTGTCCCGTCGCCGGCTCCGGGCCCCTCCGGCCCGACCGCCTAGCGTGGCCACCCGCAGGCCGCCGACGGGAGGGACCACGATGACCGGAGTCCGCGACCGCACCGCGCTCGTCCTGGTCCTGCTGCTCACCTGGGCGCTCGCCGCCTGCGGCAGCGGCGCCGGGAACGGAACCGGGAACGGCCCGGTCACCCTCGACTGGTACAACTTCCCCGACGACTCGGGCGCGCTCCAGCAGGCCGCCGACTCCTGCGGCAGCGCCTCCGGCGGCCGCTACACGATCCGCTACAACAAGCTGCCGCGCACCGCCGACGGCCAGCGCCAGCAGCTGGTCCGCCGGCTCGCCGCGCACGACAGCGGCGTCGACATCATGGGGCTGGACGTCACCTGGACCGCCGAGTTCGCCGAGGCCGGCTGGGCCCGCGAGTGGACCGGCCCGCTGCGGGAGCGGGCGAGCGAGGACACCCTGGCCGCCGCCCTGCGCACCGCCACCTGGAAGGACCGGCTCTACGCCGTCCCGTACAACTCCAACACCCAACTGCTCTGGTACCGCGACGACCTGGTCCCCAGCGCACCGCGCACCTGGGCCGAACTGCTCGACCGGGCCCGGCAACTGGCCGCCGAGGGCAAGCCCCACTTCGTCGAGACCCAGGGCGCCCAGTACGAGGGTCTGACGGTCTGGTTCAACACCCTGGTCACCAGCGCCGGCGGGTCGATCCTCACCCCGGACGCGTCCGCGCCGTCGCTGGGCGAGCCGGCCGTCGCCGCCGCGCAGGTCATTCGCGACCTGGCCCGCTCCCCCGCCGCCGACCCCTCGCTCGCCAACCAGATGGAGGACCAGAACCGGCTGGCGACGGAGTCCGGGACCGCCGCCTTCGAGCTCAACTACCCCTTCGTCTACCCGTCGATGAAGGCCAACGAGCCCGAACTGTTCCCGCACTTCCGCTGGGCACCCTACCCCGCCGTCGTCCCGGGACGGCCCGCCACCGTCACCATCGGCGGCATCGACCTGGCCGTCGGCGCCTACTCCCACCACCCCGACCTGGCCCAGGAGGCCACCCTCTGCCTGCGCAACCGCGACAACCAGCTGACCAACGCGCTCAAGGGCGGTCTGCCGCCCTCCCTGCGCAGCCTGTACACCGCCGCCGAGCTCACCGACAGCTACCCGTTCGCCGCCGACGTCCTGGCGGCCCTGGACACCGCCTCGGTACGGCCGCAGACGCCCGCGTACCAGAACGTCTCGATCGCCGTCGCGCACGCCCTCTCGCCGCCCTCGGCGGTCGACCCGGAACGCACCGTCGCGGCGCTCTCCGGCCAGATCAGGGACGCGCTCGGCTCGAAGGGGCTGATCCCATGACCGCCACCACCGCCCGCCCGCCCCGCCCGGACGCACCGCCGGGCCGGAGGTCGGCCGGCTCCCGGGAGGAGCGCCGGCTCGGCTGGCTGCTGTGCGCCCCCGCCGTGCTGGTGATGACCCTCGTGACGGCCTATCCGGTCGGCTACGCCGTGTACCTCTCGCTCCAGCGCTACGACCTGCGCTTCCCGGACCGGGCCTCGTTCGTCGGGCTCGCCAACTACGGGGCCGTGCTCTCCTCCCCGTACTGGTGGCAGGCCCTGGGGGTGACGGTGCTGATCACCGCCGTCTCGGTCACCGTCGAGCTGGTGCTCGGCCTGGCCCTGGCGCTGGTGATGCACCGGGCGGTGGTCGGCCGGGGCCTGGTGCGCACGGCGGTGCTGGTGCCGTACGGCATCGTGACGGTGGTCGCCGCCTACTCCTGGCAGTACGCCTGGACGCCGGGCACCGGCTACCTGGCGGCGCTGCTCCCGGAGGGCAGCGCCCCGCTCACCGAGCACTGGCCGGCGATCGGGCTGATCATCCTGGCCGAGGTGTGGAAGACCACCCCGTTCATGGCGCTCCTGCTGCTGGCCGGGCTGGCGCTGGTGCCCACCGAGACCGTCCGGGCCGCGATGGTCGACGGCGCCGGCTTCGGGCAACGGCTGCGGCTGGTCGTCCTGCCGCTGATGAAGCCCGCCGTGCTGGTGGCCCTGCTGTTCCGCACCCTGGACGCGTTCCGGATCTTCGACAACATCTACGTGCTGACCGGCGGTGCCAACGACACCGGCTCGGTGTCGATCCTCGGCTACGACAACCTCTTCACCGCGCTCAACCTGGGGATCGGCTCGGCGATCTCGGTGCTGATCTTCCTCTGCGTGGCGGCGATCGCCCTGGTCTTCGTCAAGGTCTTCGGCGCCGCCGCGCCCGGCGGCGCGACGGAGCGCCGGTGACCGCCCGCCAGGCCCGTGCCCGGACCGGCTGGGGCGTGGTCAACCTGGTGGTGGTGCTGTACGCGCTGTTCCCGGTCTGGTGGATCGCCGCACTGTCGTTCAAGGACCCGGGCACCCTGTCCGACGGCGACTTCGTCCCGCGCAGCTGGACGCTGGAGAACTACCGCGGCATCTTCCGCACCTCGGAGTTCACCCGGGCCCTCGTCAACTCGATCGGCATCGCGGTGATCGCCACCACGCTCGCCCTCGTGCTCGCCACCATGGCGGCCTACGCGGTGGCCCGGCTGCGCTTCCCCGGGAAGCGGCTGCTGATCGGGATGTCCCTGCTGATCGCGATGTTCCCGCCGATCTCCCTGGTCTCGCCGCTCTTCGAGATCGAGCGCGTGCTCGGCCTCTTCGACACCTGGCTCGGGCTGATCATCCCCTACATGACCTTCTCGCTGCCGCTGGCGATCTACACCCTGTCGGCCTTCTTCCGGGAGATCCCGTGGGACCTGGAGAAGGCCGCCAAGGTGGACGGCGCGACACCCGCCCAGGCGTTCCGCCTGGTCATCGCCCCGCTGGCCGCGCCCGGGGTGTTCACCACCGGCATCCTGGTCTTCATCTTCTGCTGGAACGACTTCCTCTTCGCGATCTCGCTGACCTCCACCGACGCGGCCCGGACCGTCCCGGCCGCGATCGCCTTCTTCACCGGCAGTTCCCAGTTCCAGCAGCCGACCGGCTCGATCGCCGCCGCGGCCGTGGTGATCACGGTGCCGATCGTGCTCTTCGTCCTGTTCTTCCAGCGCCGCATCGTGGCCGGCCTCACCGCCGGCGCAGTGAAGGGGTGACCAGAACCCATGGCCGAGATCGTCCTCGACGGCATCACCAAGCGCTACCCGGACGGCTCGGTCGCCGTCCGCGACGTCGACCTGACCGTGGCGGACGGTGAGTTCGTCATCCTGGTCGGCCCCTCGGGCTGCGGGAAGTCCACCACCCTCAACATGATCGCCGGCCTGGAGGACATCACCGGGGGCACCCTGCGGATCGGCGGGCAGGTGGTCAACGACCGCGCGCCCAAGGACCGCGACATCGCGATGGTGTTCCAGAGCTACGCGCTCTACCCGCACATGACCGTCCGCCAGAACATGGGCTTCGCGCTGCGGCTCGCCAGGACCGACAAGGCCGTCGTCGCCGCCAAGGTCGAGGAGGCCGCCCGGATCCTCGACCTCACCGAACACCTCGACCGCCGACCCGCCCTCCTCTCCGGCGGGCAGCGCCAGCGCGTCGCCATGGGACGGGCGATCGTCCGCGACCCCAAGGCGTTCCTCATGGACGAACCGCTCTCCAACCTGGACGCCAAGCTGCGGGTGCAGATGCGCACCCAGATCTCCCGGCTCCAGCGCCGCCTCGGCACCACCACCGTCTACGTCACCCACGACCAGGTCGAGGCGATGACGCTCGGCGACCGGGTGGTGGTGCTCCGCGCGGGCGTCGTCCAGCAGGTCGGCGCGCCCCAGCGGCTCTACGACGAGCCGGCCAACCTGTTCGTCGCCGGCTTCATCGGCTCGCCCGGGATGAACCTGCTGCACGGACGGCTGGAGGAGGGCGTGCTGCGCACCGCGCTCGGCGACCTGCCGGTGGGCGACCGGCTGCGCCGGGGCCTCACGGCCGCCGACGCGCCGCGCGAGGTGGTGGTCGGCATCCGCCCGGAGCACTTCGAGGACGCCGCACTGCTGGAGCACCCGGTCGGCGGAGCGACCGTCACGGTCGGGGTCGAGGTCGTGGAGTCGGTGGGCTCGGACGTGTTCGTGCACTTCACCGTCGAGGGTGATCCGGTCGTCGGGGGCGGTCTGGAGGAGCTCGGCGCGCAGCAGCGGGAGGCCGGTGCCGGGGCGCCCGGGCGGGAGGTCGTGGCGCGGATCGGCACCGCCACCCGGGCGGCCGAAGGGGCCCCGCTGGAGCTGTGGATCGACACCGAACGGCTCCACGTCTTCGACCCGGCGAACGGAGCCGCGCTGAGCGGGGGCGGCGGTGGTGCGGGCCCGGCGGGCGGGAAGGCAGGCTGACGGGATCGAGGGGCGTGACCACGCGGTCGAGGTGCCGGTCCGGGCCGTTCGGGCGATCATGGGGAAACGCGCCTCGAAAGGTGGAATGCGATGTTCCAGCTCCTGTGGATTCTGCTCATCGGCTTCGTGCTGGGGGTGCTGGCCAAACTGATCCTCCGCGGACCGCAGTCGATCCCGTGGTGGCTCACCATGCTGCTCGGCGCGGCCGGCGCCTGGCTGGGCAATGCGATGGCCGGCTGGATCGGCGTCCGCCACACCTCCGGCATCGACTGGATCCGGCACCTCTTGCAGATCGGCTTCGCCGTCGCGCTGGTCGCGATCGTCGCCCCCGCCTGGAGCTCCCGCCGGTCCCGCTAGGCCGGTGACGGTGCGCCGGCCGGTCCGTCCGCGGCACCCTTGCGGACTCCGGCCGGCCCTCGGGACGTGCCCGCCCGACCGGTGGCCGGACCACCGGGACAGCCTACGAACCGCCGCGGATAGACTCGCACGGCCGTAGTACCGGACATCCGTCCGAACCGGTGCCACTGCGCGGCACCGGCCGGAGAGCACGCGAGGGACAGAACATGGTCGAGGCCTCCCCGAAGGTCGTTGTGGTCGTACCCACCTACAACGAACGGGAGAACCTTCCGGTCCTCGCCGGACTGCTCGCCGACCTCGACCTGCCCGACCTCCACCTCCTGGTCGTCGACGACAACTCGCCCGACGGCACCGGCAAGATCGCGGACGAGCTCGCCGCCGGATCCGACGGCCGCGTCCGGGTGCTGCACCGCACCGAGAAGGACGGCCTCGGCCGGGCCTACGTCGCGGGCATGACCCTGGCCCTGGAGCAGGGCGCGGACGTGGTGGTCCAGATGGACGCCGACCTGTCCCACCCGGCGGCCGTCCTCCCGACCATGGTGGAGACCCTGCTGGCCGACGACACGGCCGTGGTGCTCGGCTCCCGGTACGTGCCGGGCGGCTCGACCGCCGCGGAGTGGCCGTGGCACCGCAAGGCGCTCTCCAGCTGGGCCAACTTCTACGTGAACACCATCCTCGGACTGGGCGTGCGGGACGCCACCGCCGGCTTCAAGGCCTGGCGGGCGGAGACCCTGCGGGCGATCGACCTGTCCTCGGTGAACAGCAACGGGTACTCGTTCCAGGTCGAGCTGAACTACCGGGTGGTGCAGCGCGGACTCACCGTCAAGGAGGTGCCGATCCGCTTCGAGGAGCGGGTCAAGGGCGCGTCCAAGATGAGCCTCTCCGTGCAGGTCGAGTCCGCCCTCGCGCCGTGGAAGCTGCTGCGGGACCGGCGCCCCCGCCCCTGAGGGCACAGGGCGGTCGGACGACCCGGGGTGGTGTGAACCGGCGCTTCGGGGAAGAAGGTCCGCATGTCCCTGCTACCGGACTCCGTCGCCGCCGCGGTCCGCCGCGGCACGCGCGAGCCCTTCGTCGTCCAGACCGTCCGCGCGACCGTCGCCGCCACCCTCTCCTACGTGGTGGCGACCTGGCTGAGCAGCGAGCCCGCCCCGCTGACCGCGCCGCTCACGGCGCTGCTGGTCGTCCAGGTCACCGTCTACTCGACGCTGACGACCAGCATCCGCCGGGTCAACTCGGTGGTGGTCGGGGTGCTGATCGCGATCGGCTTCAGCTCGGTGGTCGGGCTCTCCTGGTGGAGCCTGGGGCTGGTCATCCTCGCCTCCCTGGTCGTCGGGCGGTTCGTCCGGGTGGACGAGTTCGTCCAGGAGGTCGCGATCAGCGCGATGCTGATCCTGGGCGTCACCAAACTCGCCTCCCAGGCCTGGGACCGGGTCCTGGAGACCCTGATCGGCGCGGTCGTCGGACTGCTGTTCAACCTGCTGTTCGCGCCACCGGTGTGGGTCGACACGGCGGGCGAGTCGATCGAGGACCTCGCCCGCCGGGCCCGGCAGCTGCTGCTCGACCTGGCCGAGCAGCTCGACCGCCCCACCCCCGTCGCCCACGCCGCCGAACGGCTGCACGAGGCGCGCCGGCTCGACCAGGCGATCGCCGACGTCGACGCCGCGCTCCGGCAGGCCGAGGACAGCCTGCGGCTCAACCCCCGGATCAGCGAGGGGCTGCTCTCCCGGCTGGTGCTGCGGACCGGCCTGGACACCCTGGAGATCTGCGTGGTGGTGATCCGGGTCCTCGCCCGGTCGCTCACCGACCTCGCCAAGCGGCGCCCGCCCGGCGAGCCGCTGGTCGCCCCGGACGTCGCGGTGGCGCTGGAGGAGCTGCTCGCGCACATCGGCGGCGCGCTGGTGAGCTTCGCCGTCCTGGTCACCACCCAGGTCAGCCGGAACGCCGAGGAGGCCGAGCAGCGGCTGACCGCCGAGCTGACGGCCGCCTGGGCGAGCCGGGAGAACGTGGCCCGGCTGCTGCTCGACCGGGTCCGCGAGCATCCGGAGGCCTGGCAGCTGCACGGCGCCCTGCTGGCCGAGGTGGACCGGATCCTCGACGAACTGGACCTGGAGCACCGCAGCCGGCGGCTGATGGAGGAACTGGACCGGGCCTCGGTGGCGAACCGGGAGCGGTTCTCCCGGCTCGCCTGGCTGCGCCGGCTGGTCCGGGGCGAGCGCCTGCGGTCCGGCCGGCTGCGGCGGAAGCGGAGCTGACGGACGGGATGACGGGGCGAGAGGACGGGAGGACGGGCCGTCAGGGAGGTCCGTCCGGGGAAGGGGAGTTCAGGGGCGGGCAGGGGCGGGTGTGCGCCGGGGTCAGCCGCGGGCGGCGTCGAGCAGCTGCTGGATGTCGATCTTCTTCATCTGCAGCATCGCCGCGAAGACCCGGTCGGCCTTGGCCCGGTCCGGATCGTTGACCAGGTCGAGCAGCACGCGCGGGGTGACCTGCCAGTTGAAGCCCCAGCGGTCCTTGAGCCAGCCGCACTGGCTCTCCTGGCCGCCGCCCTCCTGGAGCGCCTCCCAGAGCCGGTCGACCTCCGCCTGGTCGTCGCACTCGATCTGGAGCGAGACCGCCTCGGTGAACGGGAACAACGGGCCGCCGTTGAGGGCGACGAACGGCCGGCCGCCGAGTTCGAAGCTGACGGTCAGGACCCGGCCGGGGACGCCGGGGCCCGGCTCACCGTAGTGGGTGACCCCCGTGATCCGGGAGTCGGGGAGGATCGAGGTGTAGAAGCGGACGGCTTCCTCGGCGGCGTCGTCGTACCAGAGGCACGGAGTGATGTTCTGCATGGAGCCGACGGTAGCGGCGGGCCCCCGGCCGGGCGGCGGCGCCACGGCCGGGGGTCACCGGTTCGGCGCCCCGGTCAGGCGCCCCGGTCAGGCGTCCCCGGGGGCCGGTGGCCACCTGCCGTGGTCACCGGCCGCCCGTCAGGTGCTCAGTGCACCCATCCCGCGTACCGCTGGGTGAACCGCAGCCCGGTGGCCGCGTTGACCACCACGTCGTACCGGCCCTCCTTGTCCAGCGGCCAGACGAGGTTCGTCTGCTTGCCCGGCTTGACCCGGACGGTCTGCGCGGTGCCGGCGAAGTCGTTCGGCACGGCGGTGAAGCAGACGTCCGTCATGCCGTCGTTGACCAGTTGCAGGGTGAGCCGCCGGGAGCCGGAGAGGTCGGCGGTGACGATCGGCACGCCGACGTCGTTCTGTCCGTCGGGGTGGACCGGCCCGTTCGCCCCGTTCACGCCGGCGGGGCCGTTCACACCGTCCCGGACCACGGTGCCGGCGAAGCGGCGGACGAAGCCGTCGGGGCCGTGGACGGTGAAGTCGTAGCGGCCGTTGGTCGACGCGGCCTCCCACAGGTACGTCGCCGAGGCGCCCGGCGCCACGGTGAACGGCGTGCCGGCGAACGGGTGGAGGATGTTCGGGTAGACGGTGTACGGGAACGCGACGGAACCGTCGTTGGTCATGGTGCAGGTGACTCGGCCGGTCCGCCGGTCGACCTCCACGTCGGCCCAGGGCTGGTACGGCAGGTGGCGGTGCGGCCGGTCGCCGCGCTCCTGGACGGGCATCGACTGGGCACCGGTGGCGGGGAGCTGGACGCCCGGAAGCTTGGTACCCGCGTCGGCCCGGGCCATCAGGGCCGTGGTGTCCGGGAGTTGCGGTATCGAGTGGTTCGGTGCGGCGAAGTCGAAGCAACTGGTGAGGTCGCCGCAGACGGCCCGGCGCCAGGCGGAGATGTTGGGTTCGGCGACCCCGGTGACCTGCTCCATGAAGCGCAGGACGGACGTGTGGTCGAAGACCTGGGAGTTGACCCAGCCGCCGCGCGACCAGGGCGAGGCGACCCAGAGCGGGACACGGTTGCCGAGGCCGATGGCGCGGCCCTGGGTGAACTCCTCCGGGGTGCCGGGCTCGGGGGTGGGCGGGACCATGTGGTCGAAGTAGCCGTCGTTCTCGTCGTACATGACGAGGAAGACGGTGTGCTTCCACACCTCCGGGTTGGACATCAGCGACTGCAGCGCCTGGTTCACCCAGTGCGCGCCGTACGCCGGACCGGCCTCGGGGTGCTCGGAGAACAGGTAGGGCGCGACCAGCCAGGAGACGGTCGGCAGGGAGCCGTCCTTGCAGTGGGCGTCGAAGGCGGCCGGGTCGAACGTGGTCATCGCGTTGACGTACCGCGGGTCGTCCTTCGGGAAGGCGTGGAACTGCCGGAAGTACGAAAGTGCGTTGTCGTCGTAGTCGCCGGTGCGGTCGTCCTTGCTGGGGTTGTGGTAGACGCGCCACGTCACGCCCGCCTGTTCCAGCCGCTCCGCGTACGTGGTCCAGTCGGCGACGGGGTTGTCGGTGACCGGCGTGTTGTCGATCCAGGGGCCGGTGGTGCCGTCGCGGCCCGGGCCGGCGGTGCCGGTCCACAGGTAGAGGCGGTTGGGGTCGGTCGGACCGGCGAGCGAGGTGAAGTAGGCGTCGCAGAGGGTGAACGCGTCGGCCAGCGCGTACTGGTACGGGATGTCCTCACGCGAGAAGTAGCCCATGGTGCGCTCGCCCTTGGCGGCGATCCACTTGTTCATCGCGCCGTTGTTGATCGCCTGGTGGCCGGTGGCCCAGTCGTGCGGCAGGCCGCCGGCGTTCTGGGCGTTGTACTTGGAGGTGTCCATCCGGTACGGCAGCATCGCACCGCCGTCGCTGCGGCGCGGGTCGGGCTGGCGGAACACGTCGGCGCCGTCCGGGAACTGCAGCGCCTGCTTGTCGCCGAAGCCGCGCACGCCGTTCAGGGTGCCGAAGTAGTGGTCGAAGCTGCGGTTCTCCTGCATCAGCACGACGACGTGACGGACGTCCTTGACGGTGCCGGTGAGACGCCCCGGCGCGGGGGCCGCCGTGGCGGAGGTGGCGGGCAGGCCGGTGAGGGCGGCGGCGCCGGCGGCCGCGGTGGCGCCGACGAAGGTACGGCGGGAAAGCTCGGACATCGCGGACCGGCCTTTCAGAGCTGGAAGGTGGCGACGGCAGCGGCGGCGTCGGAGGGCCACTGGTTGGCCGCGAGCGCGGCCGGGTCGGTGCCGGTGGCGGGCCAGTCGGCGACCAGGGTGTGCGCCTCGACCAGCTTCAGCGGGCCCCGGTGGAGGACGTAGTCGATCCGGTCCTGCGGCTCGGCCTTC
Organism: Streptomyces sp. BE20; assembly: GCF_036322525.1. Classification (NCBI taxonomy): domain Bacteria; kingdom Bacillati; phylum Actinomycetota; class Actinomycetes; order Kitasatosporales; family Streptomycetaceae; genus Streptomyces; species Streptomyces sp. BE20. The sequence goes on from NZ_JAQYWW010000939.1 coordinate 189,746, forward strand.
CCGGCGGCGCGCTGCCTGCGGGTCGGCGACCAGGTGACACCGGCCGCCTTGGCCGGGTCGCGGTACTCCTCCCGGAAGGTGTCGGTCAGGCCGGCGGCCTGGAGCGCCGTGGTGACCGGCCAGGCGACCGGGCCCGCTCCCCCGTGCGCGGCGGCGGTGGCGGCCGTCCAGTCCAGGTGGGAGGGCGAGGCGAGCGCCCCGGCGAGCACCACCGGGACACCGGCGGCGGCGTCGGCGGCGAGCGCGGCGGCCAGTGCCTTCGCCTGCCGCAGGCGGAGCGAGCCGTTCTCGGCGGCGACGACCTGGGCGGCGGTCCGCCCGTCCTGGACGGCGTACGGGCCGTAGTCCGACTCGTCGAGGTGCGCGGCCCAGAACCGGACGGTGCGACCGCCGGGGAGTTGGAGGGTGGCACCGGCGGCGGGAACGTCCGCGGTGGGCGGGGTGACCGCGGTGAGCGGGTAGCGGCTGAGGATCCCGACGCTGCCGGGGCTCTGGTAGGCATGCCAGCCGAGCGCGTCGGCCAGCGTCCGGGCGGCACTGCCGGCCGTCTCCTGGAGGCCGAGCACATCCAGGCCCTGGGCGAGGACCACGCGCAGCTGCTTCTCCACCGCGTCGGTGAAGGCCGCGCCCGCGTCGGCGAGGTTCCAGGAGGCCGTCTTCAGCCGGAGCGGACCTGCCGGGTCGGCCACCGGGACCTGCACGGTGACGGTGTCGGTGGCGCCCGCGCCGTCCTTGACGCCGACGACGAGGAGTTCCGGGTCCCGCGCGGGCCGGCCGGCCGGGGCGGTGCCGGTGACCGTGCCGTCGGCGCCGACGGCGAGCCAGGCGGGGCCGCTGATCTTCCGGAACGCCGCGCTGCCGGGCGGGTTCCCGGCCGGCCGGGACCAGAGGCCGCCGAGCCGGACGCTGACGGCGGCGCCGGGCGCGACGGGCGTGGCGGTGAGCGCGTCCACCGCGGCGTGCGGACGGACCACGGCCGGCTTGGGGCGGAAGGTGAACGGCGCGGTCTGCGCGAGGACGCCGTAGCCGTCCTTCGCCAGCAGGTAGGCCGTGTACGGGCCGCCGGTGAGCGCCGAGGTGTCGAGCTGGACGTCACCGGATCCGGCCGGTGTGTACTTCCAGAGCAGCGAACTTCCGGTGCCGGGCCTGCGGTCGCCGTCGTAGATGCCGACCCAGTTCTTGGCGTCGGGTGCGTCGGTGGTCCAGTGGAAGGTGAGGCGGTCGCCTTCGACGGGGAGGGCGGGACTCGGGGGGATGGCGAGGCTCAGGGTGCTGCCGGTGGCCACGGTTGTCCTGTCCGCCGCTCGGGCCGGCCGGCGGGGGGCGTCGGACCTGGCCCGTCCACGGCTGGTGACGGGGGCTGGGGAGGGTCGACCCACTGACAGTTGGCTGTACAACTGTGGGGCCGGGCCCATTCATCCGAAGGCCGGCGACCGGGACGTGAACGATGCGTGACGGAAGGTCGGGCGGTGCGGGAAATCCAGGACGGGTTCAGGTGGGCGGGTGGGGATTCGGTGCCGGGGGGTGGGGATTCGGTGGTGCCCCCGGGTGCGGCAGACCCCGTACGGGCAGGGCCGGTTGCGGCGGGTCGTCCCGCCCCGGCCCTCCCCCGGCACCCTCAGGAACGCTGGTGGCGGTCGTGCTCCGCCCCGACGTCCCAGCGGGACTCGACGTGCGCCTTGAAGTCGTGGAGGTCGTCGATCACCCGGCGGTCGACGAAGCCGAGCGCCTCCCCCACCCGTTCGATCAGGCCGTGCGGCTCGACCTCCAGTTGCAGCATGACCCTGGTCGCCTGCTCACCCAGGCGGTGGAACGTCACCACCCCGGACTGCCGCACCTCTCCGGCGACGGCCGCCCAGGCCAACCGCTCGTCGGGCACCAGCTCGGTGGTGCGGGCCTCGAACTCGCGGCGCGCGCCCGCCACGTCCACCACCCAGCGCGTGCGCCCCTCACCGAGCCGGTCGATGCCGACCACGCCCCGCATGAACTGCGGGAACTCCTCCAGCCGCGTCCACTGCTCGTAGGCCGCCGCCAGCGGCACGTCGACCTCGACGGACTGCTCGATCCTGGTCATCGCGGAATCCCTCCTCCGACGGGCCGGCGACCGCAGGGCGGTCGCCGCTCACAAGCCCGTCTGCCCCGGAACCTCCGGGGCATGTCGGCCGGACCGCCGCGGACTTCACCGGATCGGACTTTCCCGGACCGGCCCCTGCGGGACCGGGCGGGACCGGGCGGGATCCGCCACCGCGTCCGCCCCACCACGGTGAGCCCGCCGCGATCAGCCGGGCTCACCGGTCAGTTCGGCCACCGTGTCCGGCCAGTGGGTCAGCAGGTGCTCGGTGCCCGGGGGCACCGCCTGCCAGGTCCGGCGCAGGAAGGCCGTGAGGTCGTCCGCCCCCAGGACCAGGATCGCCCAGCCGTCGTCGCCGTGGAACTCCACGCCCACCGTCCCCGGCTGCCACGGGCGGACGCGCAGGTCCCCGCGGCCCGCCGGGGCGCTCAGCCCCTGGCCGAACAGTTCCCTGGCCGCCGTCCAGCAGAGCCGCCCCTCCGGGTCCAGCGCCGCCTCGGCGCCGAACCCGACCGACATCGCGAAGGGGTCACCGGTGTCGTAGCGCAGCTCCAGCAGGACCCTCCTCAGCTCGGGCCCGATGATGCACGCCTCGACGACGTCCTCGATGATCCGGAACACGGGACCCCTCCTCCCTCGGTTCGCCACCATGGCTTCGCCCGGCTACCCCCGTCCGCCGAGTGAATGCCTACCGCACGGCGATCGGTTCGGCAACGGACGTCCGGCGGACCGGCCCGGGCGCCTCACTCCAGCCCGCGGGCCGAGCGGAGGCGGGTGGAGAGCGCGTCCGGATCGACGACCGGCGCCGGGTAGCCGGCCGGCGGGCGGTCCAGCCGCCAGGGGCGGTGCACGGCCCGCCCCCGGACGTCCGCGAGTTCGGGCACCCAGCGCCGCACGTAGGCACCGTCCGGGTCGAGGCGGTCCGCCTGGGAGAGCGGGTTGAGCACCCGGTTCGGGCGGGTGTCGGTGCCGGTGCCGGCCACCCACTGCCAGTTGAGCTGGTTGTTCGCCAGATCCCCGTCCACCAGCAGCCGCAGGAAGTGGCGGGCGCCGATCCGCCAGTCCCGGTAGAGCGTCTTGGCCAGGAAGGAGGCCGTCACCAGCCGGGCGCGGTTGTGCATCCAGCCCTCGTGCGCGAGCTGCCGCATGCCCGCGTCGACCAGCGGGAAGCCGGTCCGGCCGGTCCGCCAGGCCTCGCACTCCTCGTCGTCCTCCGGGAGCCACCGGTCGCCCCGGTCGCGGTAGTCCCGGTGAGCGGCCTCGGGCCGGGCGGCCAGCACCTGGTGGTGGAAGTCCCGCCAGGCCAGCTGACGGACGAACGCCTCGGCGCCCTCATGCCCCTGCCGCTCGGCGTCGGCGACCAGCTCGCCGACGGAGAGGCAGCCGAAGTGCAGGTACGGCGAGAGGCGCGAGGTGCCGTCGGCGCCGAGGTCGTCGTGCAGGTCGGCGTAGCGCTCCAGCGGGTACCGCTGCCAGAGCCGCCTCGCGGTCCGCTCGCCCCCGGGCGGCAGGGCGGGCGAGTCCGGCGCGGCGGTGGGGACGGATTCGCCCGCGATCCCCTCGGGGGTGCGCAGCGCCCGCGGCGCGCGGTGGACGGTCCGGCGCGGGGCCTGCGACCAGGCCCGGAAGTACGGCGTGAAGACGGCGTAGTGGTCCTTGCCCGCCGGGGTCACCGCACCGGGCACGGCCACGGTGAGGGAGCCGTCGTGGACGTGCAGCCGGTCGCCGAGCTGCTCGCGCAGGGCCTGCTCGCGACGGTGGGCGAAGGCGCTCACCCCGGCGGCGACGTGCACCGAGGCGGCGTCCACCTCGGCGGCCAGCCGGGCGGTCGCGGACGCGGACCGTCCCCGGCGCAGGACGAGGCGGCCTCCGAGCGGGCGCAGCGAGGCGTCCAGGTCGGCGAGGCAGCCGGCGAGGAAGGCGGCCCGGTTGGGCGCGGCGAAGCCCACGGCGGAGACGTCCGGGTCGAGGACGAAGAGCGGGACGACCTCGTCGGCCGCGGCGGCGGCGGCGTGCAGCACGGGGTTGTCGTGCAGGCGGAGGTCCTGGGTGAGCAGAGCGATGGCGACGGTCATCAGTGGCGGCCCGGTGGTGGTGGTGGTCTGACGGTGATGGTCTGACGAGTGGTGGTCCGACGGGTGGTGGTCGGGAGGTTGCTGTCGGGGGCCGGCTCCGGCGGGCCTCCGGGCAGGTGAGCCTTCCAGTCCGGCGCGCCGAGCGGGGCGCGGCGCGCCGGTGGCTCCCCGAACCGGGATGCGGCGCGCCCGGCGCGGGGCGACCGAGGCGCGGGGCAGTGGGGCGCGGTGGGAACCGGCGGGCACGGACCGGGGGCAGTGGTTCCGCCGTTCGGGTGATACCCGGCGGGCCGGGCCATCCGCCCCGCCGGCTGCCGCGAAGCGGTGGTGTCCGGTCCGGCGCTGTGGGAGGCGCCGGCCGGGCGGCGGGGGCGGGGTGCCGTGTCGAGTCGGTCCCCGCCCCGCCACGGCCCCGGTCCTGACCGGTCGGCGCAGGCCGGTCAGGACCGGGCCGACGTGTGCACCGACGTGTGCATCGACATGTGTACCGGCGCGGGCGTGCTCGGTGTCAGCGGCGGGCGAGACGGCGCTCGCCGCCCGCTCCGGGGGTGTAGGCGAGCCCGTAGTGCGCGAACACGGCCGCCTCGTCCTCGGCGGGCAGGACGTCGTCGACGCCGATCGACGGCGCCTGCTTGACCTGGGCCTTGGGGAACGCCACCCGGAGGTACCCGGGGCCGACGACCGCCCCGTCGAGCGGTACGAAGACCAGCCGCCGCCGGGACACCAGGCCGACCGTGACGGTCGCGAAGAACGGCTGGTCGCTGGCGGTCTCCACGTAGACGGACTCCAGCGCGCCGATCCGGTGGTCCTTCTCGTCCACGACGGCCTGTCCCCGCCACTCCCTGATGTCGGCCGTACCGATCACGGCGACCATGGCGACCTCCCGTTGCCGCCCGCGTGCGGCGGCCCGTCGACTGGGCTGAGCCCCGGACCCTCCCATCCTGCTCCGGGGCGCCCCGGACCGCCCGCCGGGGACCTGCTCCCCCGGCCGGGAACAGGAGCGCGGAGGGAGGCCGACCCGGCCCGCTCCGAGCCCCCTCCTCGGCCCGCTCCGAACGCGCCCCCCGACCGCACAGGAACCCCGAACGAGGACCAACGCGCCCATTTCTCACAACGGGGGGTGAACCGACCATCCGCCCACCGGGCCCCTCCCGAGCACCTACGCTGTGCGCCGACGGATCGTCAGATCATGGAGGTGCGGAGGCAGTGGTGGGCTACGACAGCATGTGGGAACCGGGCGAGCCCGGTGTCCCCGCCGACCTGCGCCCGGAGATCCCGCACCCGGCCCGGATGTACGACTACTACCTCGGGGGCAAGGACAACTTCCCCTCCGACCGGGCCGCCGCCGAACGGGCCCTGGCGGCCAACCCCGAGTTCAGATCGACCGCGCGCGCCAACCGGGCCTTCCTCACCAGGGCGGTGCGCAGCGTCGCCGCCGCGGGCATCGACCAGTTCCTCGACATCGGCACCGGCATCCCCACCGCCGGCAACACCCACCAGATCGCCCAGGCGGTCGACCCGGGCGCCCGGGTCGTCTACGTGGACAACGACCCGATCGTGCTCGCGCACGCCCGGGCCCTGATGGGCGGCACGGCCGTCGGCCGGACCACGGTGATCCAGGCCGACCTGCGCGAGCCCGAGAAGCTCCTCGACGCCGCCGAGGCCGAGAAGCTGCTCGACTTCGACCGCCCGGTGGGCCTCGTGCTGGCGGCCGTCCTGCACTTCGTGCCGGACCACCAGCGGCCGTACGACGCCGTCCGCACGCTGCTCGACGTCCTGGCCCCCGGCAGCCACCTGGTCCTCTCGCACGGGACGGCGGACTTCATCCCCGCCGCGGTGCGGGACCGGGTCACCGGGGTCTACGACAGGGCCACCGCACCGCTGGTCGGCCGCACCCGCGAAGAGGTGGGGGCGTTCCTCGACGGGCTGGAGGTCCTGGACCCGGGTGTGGTCACCGTGCCGCTCTGGCGGCCGGAGGGCACGCCGGAGGCCGGGGCCGACCGGGTCAGCATGTACGGCGCGGTGGCCCGTAAGGCGTGAGGCCCGGCGACGCCGGAGGCCGGACCGTGCTGGCGCCGGGGCGGGATCGCTGCCGGTGAGCGGTCAGGTGGTCCGGTCAGGCGGCCAGGTCGAGGAGGTCAGGTCGAGGAGGTCCAGCAGCGGCGGGTCCAGTGGCCAGGGCAGCCCTCCGGGCGCGGCGGCAGCCGAGGCCGCGAGCCGGAGGGCGCCGAGCAGGGGCGGGCCGTCGGGCTCCCGGAGGCGGGCGGCGGGGAGCCGGGCGGCCAGCGCGTCGAGGGCCGCCCGGCGGACCGGCCCGAGACGGAAGAGGCCGCCGGTCAGGGCGAGCCGGGGGTCCGTGAGGCCGACGGCGGTGGCGGCGGCGGCCGCGCTCGCGGCGATCTCCTCCCCCGCGCGCCGGACGATCGCACCGGCGACCGGGCAGCCCTCCTCGGCCGCCGCCACCACGTCGGGGGAGAACGCGGCGAGCAGCGCGGCGCGGTCCGGACGCGGCTGGAGCGCCGCGGGGAGACCGGGCGCCGGGCCGTAGCGGCGTTCGGCCGCCGCGAGCAGCGCGGGCGATCCGCCGGTCCGCCCGTCGTACGCGCGCAGGGCCGCCGCCAGGCCCTCGCGGCCCAGCCAGCCGCCGCTGCCGCAGTCCCCGAGCAGCTGGCCCCAGCCGTCGGCGCGCCGCCAGCCGGTCTCCGCGCGGTAGCCGATCGCGACCAGGCCCGTCCCGCCGGCCACGGTCACCCCGGCGCCCGTGCCGAGCGCGCCGACGTGCGCCGCGACCGAGTCCCCGGCCAGCACCAGGCGTTCGGCTCCGGTGGCGCGGGCCAGCGGGCCGGGCAGTCGCGCCGCGAGCGCCCGGCCGAGCAGGGCCATTCCGGTGGCGCCGACGGCGACCGCGCCGATCCCGGCCCCGGGCGGCAGTCCGGCGGCGAGGGAGCCGAGTACGGGGAGCAGCCGGCCGAGCAGCGCGTCGGCGTCCTGCCCGGCGGCAGCCGCGGACACCCGGGCGGCCCCGGCCACGTCGGCCGTCCGGGCCCCGGCGAGGTCGGCGGGCCACCCGGCGGGGGCGACGGCCACCCGGAGGCCGGACCCGCCGACGTCGACGCCCACCACCCAGGTGTCCTCGGCGCGGCCTCCGGAGGCGGGCCCCCGCCGCCGGGCGGTGGCGTGACTCCCGTGGTCAGGCATGGTGGCGCTGCGGGGTGCGGCCGCGGGTGACGGCCTGGCGGGTGCGGTCGAGGGCGTCGGCGGCGCGGGTGTCGAGGTACTGGGCGAGGCGGACGTAGAGGCAGTCCACGACGGTGAGTTGGGCGGTCCGGCTGACGGTCGCACCGGTGCGGCGGTCGCTCTCCCGGCCGGCGAAGGTGAGGACCCGGGTGGTGGCGGCGGCGAGCGGCGATCCCGGGTCGCTGGTGAGGGCGACGGTGGTGGCTCCGCGCCGGGCGGCCTCGGTGACCGGGTCGAGGACCTCGGGCGTGCGGCCGGAGTAGGAGATGCCGACGGCGACGTCGGCGGGGGTCAGGTGGGCGGCGCCCATCAGGGCCCGGTGGACGTCGGAGCGGGCGGCACAGACCAGGCCGAGGTGCTGGAGCTTGTACTCCAGGTCGGCGGCGACCACGGCCCCGGCCCCCGCCGCGTACACCTCGATCCGGCGGGCCGAGGCCAGGGCGTCGACCACCGCGTCCAGGGCGTCGAGGTCGAGTTGGGCGGCGGTGTCCTCGGCGGCCCGGGCGCTGAGGCGGGCCACCTTGGCGACCACGGTCCGGGTGTCGTCGGCGGCGGTGACGTCCCCGTCGGCGCCGACCCGGACGGCGAACTCGTCCGCGGCCGCGACCTGGGCGGCGGCGAGGGCGAGCCGAAGATCGGGGTAGCCGCGCAGGCCGAGGGTGCGGCAGAACCGCGTCACCGAGGTGTCCGACACCCCTGCTGCGGCGGCCAGTTGACTGATGCTCAGGGCGGCTGCGGCGGCCGGGTCGGCCAACACGCGTTCGGCGACCGCGCGTTCCACCGGCGACAGGGAGGGCAGCCTGCCCCGCAGTCGCACGATCAGAGCCTGGGCCGACGTGCGGTCCACGACATCCCTCCCACATCCTGTTGCCCACCGATGTTGCTCTTCCACATTCGAAGAGTTCTGTGCGAGAATCCTCGACATCCCGACGGGTGTCAACCTCGGGTTCGTCCGAAGTGTGCCATCACCGACCCGGGAAGGAGACCGCGCCGTGTCCCGTGCCGCCGTCCTCACCACCCGGGCCCACGTGGACTTCTGCCGCGTCACCACCGCCGCCTGTCCGGCCGTCGCACCGCTTCGCTGACGCCCCGCGCCGCACCGGCCCACCGCCGGGTTCCGGGCTGCCCTGCACCACGCACTCGACGCCTCCGCGGGCGGGGACCTCTGCCTCTTCCCCGGCGAGGGCCTGGACGGACCGGGGCGACGCGCGCTCACCGACGCCCTCGCCTGAGTGACGCCGGCCCGGAACGCCCGGGTCCTCGATCCGACCGCACCTCGCTCCCCGCCCCGGCTCCGCCCCGCCCCGCCCCGGGCAGAGCCGCCCCGACCCGGCGCGCCCCGGTCGGACCCGTCCCGGTCAGGCGCGTCCCACCTCCCCTCCGTCCGATCCGTCCCCACGTTTCCCCGTCCCCGCACCACCCCGGGAGCACCCGTGCACCACCTGCCGCCCACCGAGGCGCGCAACCCGCGCAGCACCGGCATCGACCGGCTGGACGCGCTGGGCGTCCTGCGGCTGATCAACGCCGAGGACGCCACCGTGCCCACCGCCGTGGCCACCGCGCTGCCCGCCCTGGCCCGCGCCGTGGACGCCGCCGTGGACGCGCTGCGGTCCGGCCGCACCGTGCACTACGTCGGCGCCGGCTCCTCCGGCCGGTACGCCACCCTGGACGCGGCCGAACTGCCGCCCACCTACGGGCTGGAGCCCGGCCGGGTGCGGGTCCACCTGGCAGGCGGCCCGGCCGCGCTCACCAGGGCTGCGGAGGGCGCCGAGGACAGCGAGGAGGCCGGCCGGGCCGCGCTCGCGGAGGCGGCGGCCGGGGACGTCGTGCTCGGCCTCGCCGCCAGCGGCCGGACCCCGTACGTGGCGGGCGCCCTGCACGCGGCCCGCGCCGCCGGCGCGCTCGCGGTGCTGGTGAGCGCCGACCCCGAGGCGCCGCTCGCCGGCTTCGCCGACCTCCACGTCTGCGTGGAGTCGGGCCCCGAGGTCATCACCGGTTCGACCCGGATGAAGGCGGGCACCGCACAGAAGCTCGTCCTGCACGGCTTCTCGACGGCGGTGATGGTCCGTCTCGGCCGCACCTGGTCCAACCTGATGACGGACGTCGCGGCGGGGAACCGGAAGCTCGCCGCACGGAAGCTCACGCTCCTGGCCCAGGCCTCCGGCGCCGGGCCGGAAGCCTGCCGGTCCGCACTGGCCGCCACCGACGGCGAACTGAAGCCCGCCCTCGTGGTGCTGCTCGCCGACGCGGCCCCCGCCGCCGCCCGGGCCGCGCTGGCGGCGGGCGGCGGAACGGTACGGGGCGCGCTGGACGCGCTCCGCCCGGCGCCCGCCCGATGTCCCGGGGACCTCGCCGGCCCGCCGCTCGACCCGCCCGCGGCGCCGGTGCCTCCCGTACCGCTCCCCGCACCGTCCCCGCCGCCTGCCGCCCGCCCGTGACCACGGGCACCCGGCCGGGGCCCGTCCCACCGAAGGACCGATCCCCATGCCGGCGCCGACACCCCGCCGCCGACCGCTGCTCCCGCGCGCCGCGACCCTGGTCGCCTCCGCCCCGCTCGTCCTCACCGCCCAGCCGCCGGCCCACGCCGCCCCCGTCTCGCCCGCCTCCCCCGCCGACGGCGGCGCCGCCCGCGGCACCCGGTACGGCTACTCGGTCCGGGACTTCCAGGCCTTCGCGGCCTGAACCCGCGCCAACCCATCGCACTGACAGAGGAGTTCCACCCATGCACCGCCCCCGTCGCCTCGCCGCCGCACTCGCCGTCGCCGCACTCGCCCTGACCGCCTGCGCCTCCAACGGTCGGACCACCGGCTCCGCCGCCGGCGCCGCACCCGCCCCGCAGGAACCGCTGCCGACCAGCGTCCCGGCCGGCACCGACCTGCGGATCGGCGACCAGAACGCCCAGTTGGAGGTCCTGCTCAAAGCCTCCGGACAGGACCAGGGAACCGCGTACAAGCTCGGCTACAGCGCCTTCCAGGGCGGCCCGGCGATCCTGGAGGCCTTCCGGGCCGGCTCGCTCGACCTCGGGATCGTCGCCGAGACGCCCGCCATCTTCGCCCAGGCCGCCCAACAGGACGTCAAGGTGGTCGGCGTCGCCCAGACCAGCCGCTCCGCCGTCCACCTCGTCACCTCACCCGGCAACCCGGCCAGGACCGTCGCCGAACTCAGGGGCAAGAAGATCGCCTACACCGAGGGCACCACCTTCCAGCCCGCCGTCCTCAACGCACTCAAGCGGGCCGGGCTGAAGACCACCGACGTCACCCTCGTCAACCTCCAGGTCCTGGACATCCCCGCCGCCCTGCAGAGCGGCCAGATCGACGCGGCGGCGCTCACCGAGCCGCTCGCCTCCAAGTACCTGCTGCCCAACGCCGAGAAGGGCGCCCACGAGATCACCGACGACAAGGACCTCACCAGCGGCCTGCTGCTGCTCATCACCCCCGGCAAGACCCTCAAGGACCCGGCGCGGACGGCCGCGCTGGCCGACCTGACCGCCCGCTGGACCAAGGCGCTGACCTGGCAGAACGCCAACGAGGCGGAGTGGGTGGAGCAGTACTACGTGAAGAGGCAGAACATCCCGGCCGCCACCGGGAGCCAGATCTTCCGCAACACCGGCACCGCCGCGTTCCCCTCCTACGAGCAGGCCCTCACCGACCACCAGGCCATCGCCGACCTGCTCACGACCGCCGGGGCGCTCCCCGGGAAGCTCGACGTGTCGGGCGAGTTCGACCGCCGCTTCGAGGCCGTCCAGCGCCGGGCCCTGGCCGGCTGAGCGACGACCGGCGCTCCCCCGAGAGGACCATCGTGACCGTCTCAACCCCGTCCGCTCCCGCCCGGCCCCGGGCCCCCGGCCGGTCCGGCCGGCCCCGGCGGCCCCGCCGCACCCACCGACCGGTGGGCCGCCGGCGCCGCCGGATCCCGTTCGCGCGCGCCCTCGGACCGGTCCTGCTGCTCGCCCTCTGGTGGGTGGCCTCGGCCGCCGGGCTGCTCGACCCGCAGACCCTCGCCCCGCCGGCCGACGTCGCCGCCACCTTCGGCGACCTGGCCCGCAGCGGCGAGCTCCAGGAGCACCTGCTGGTCTCGCTCCGGCGGGCCGCCCTCGGCCTCGGTTTCGGGGTCGCCGCCGGACTGCTGCTCGCGCTGGCCGCCGGGCTCAGCCGGATCGGCGAGGCGCTGATCGACGGAACGGTGCAGCTGGTCCGCTCCCTGCCGATCCTCGCGCTGGTGCCCCTGGCCATCATCTGGTTCGGCATCGGCGAGGAGGTCAAGGTGATCCTGGTGGCCCTGGGCACCCTCGTCCCGGTCTACCTCAACACCCACGCCGCCCTGACCGGCCTGGACCCCCGGTACGCGGAGCTGGCCCGGACCGTCGACCTGACGCCGGCCGGGTTCCTGCGGCGGATCGCCCTGCCGGGGGCCGCACCGGGCTTCTTCACCGGGCTGCGGATGTCGGTCACGATCTCCTGGCTGGTGCTGGTGGTCAGCGAACAGATCAACGCCTCCAGCGGCATCGGCTACCTGATGACCCAGGCCCGCACCTTCGGCCGCACGGACGTCATCGTGGTCGGCCTGGTCGTCTACGGCCTGCTCGGCCTGCTCTCGGACACCCTGGTCCGCCTGTTCGAAAGGAGGGCGCTGGCATGGCGCCGCACCCTGGCCTGACCGCCGACACCTTCACCGGTGCGGACCCCGTCGGCGCGACGGACGGTCCCGCCGTCCGGCTGCGCGGGCTCACCCGCTCGTTCGGCGGCCGGACCGTCCTGGACGGCGTCGACCTCGACCTCGCACCCGGCGAGTTCACCGCGCTGCTCGGCCACAGCGGCTCCGGGAAGTCGACCCTGCTGCGGGCCCTCGGCCGGCTGGACGGGTACGAGGACGGCCGCCGGGCCGGTCGCCGCGGCGGCGCCGGCCGCGGCGACACCCCCGGTGCGACCGGTTCCGGGACGGCGGACGTCCCGGAGCGCGTCTCGGTGGTGTTCCAGGACGCCCGGCTGCTGCCCTGGGAACGCGTCCTGGAGAACGTGGTGCTCGGTCTCACCGGCCCGGACGCCGGGGAGACCGGACGGACCGTCCTCGCCGAGGTCGGCCTGGCCGGCCGCGAGCGGGACTGGCCGGCCGTACTGTCCGGGGGCGAGGCCCAGCGGGCGGCGCTCGCCCGCGCCCTCGTCCGGCAGCCCGAACTCCTGCTGCTGGACGAGCCGTTCGGCGCCCTGGACGCGCTCACCCGGCTACGGATGCACGCCCTGCTGCGGCGGCTCTGCGCCCGGTACCGGCCGTGCGTGCTCCTCGTCACCCACGACATCGACGAGGCGCTGGCGCTCGCCGACCGGGTCCTGGTCCTGACCGACGGCCGGATCTCGCACGACCTGCGGCCGTCGGCCGGTACGGCGGGCGGTACGGCGGGCGGCGGGCACGTGAAGGGCCGCGGTGAGCTGCGCGGTGAGCTGCTGGCCGCGCTCGGCGTGGAGGAGTGAGACGCGGGCGGGGCAGCGGGGGCGGGCGGGCCGGACCACCGGCCGTCCCCGTCCCCGCCGCCGTCCCGTCAGACCGGGTCGGGCCGTGCCGGACTCCGTCAGGCCGAGGCCGGGAGACCCACCAACTCGGCCGACCCACTGCGGTTGTGGCGCTCCTGCCAGAGCTCCAGCGCGCTGCGACAGGCGTGGTCGAGGTGGCGCACACCGGACAGGTCGAGCCGGACCGGGCGGTCCGCGGGCAGCCGTTCCAGGGTCTCCACCAGACGCGGCAGCCGCAGGAACGTGGCGTTGCCGTGCAGCGCCACCTGGATCTCCTCGCCGTCGGAGAGGTCGGCGACCGTCACCTGGAGGTGCGAGGTGTCCCAGGCGCTCTTCAGCACCGCGAGGAGCAGGCCGAGCAGCACCCCTTCCAGCAGGTTGGTGACCACGATCGCCACGGCCGTGACGGCCAGGATCACCGCCTCGCCGCGGTCGGCCCGCCAGAGCGGGCGGAGGGAGCGGACAGGCACCAGCTTGGCGCCCGCGTGCACCAGTACCCCGGCCAGCGCGGCGAGCGGGATCGCCGACAGCGCGGCGGGGATCAGCGCGGCGAAGAGCAGCAGCCAGAACCCGTGCAGCACCCGGGATGCCTTCGTCCTGGCGCCGGCCTGGACGTTGGCGGCGCTGCGGACGATCACCGCCGTCATCGGGAGCGCACCCAGCACGCCGCAGAGGGTGTTGCCGACCCCCTGGGCGAGCAGCTCGCGATCGTAGTCGGTGCGCGGGCCGTCGTGCAGACGGTCGACGGCCGCCGCACTGAACAGGCTCTCGGCGGAGGCGATCAGCGCGAACGTGAAGGCCGTGCCCAGCACTCCGAGGCTGCCGAGCGCGGCGAGGTCGGAGACGCCGGGCAGGTCGATCACCCCGCCCAGGCCGGCCACCTCGATCCGGGCGACCGGGAGGTCGAACAGCGCGGTGACCGCCGTGGCGGCGGCCACGGCCACGAGCGGCGCCGGGACCACCCGGACCCGGGCGGGCAGCCGCGGCCAGAGCAGCAGGATCGCCACCGTTCCGGCGCCGACCGCGGCGGCGGCGAGCCCGCGCGGGCTGCCGGCGACGTCGGCGACCAGGCCCGGCAGTCCGGCCAGCTTCGCGGGCCCGCCGGAGGGGCCCTTCGCGTCGGCCAGCGCGTAGAGCTGACCGGCGATCAGGACGAGGCCGATCCCGGCGAGCATGCCCTGGACGACCGAGACGGAGATCGCCCGGAACAGCCGGCCGAGGCGGGCCGCTCCCATGGCGAGCTGGAGGAGGCCGGCGACCGCGGTGATCACGCCGAGGGTCGCGAGGCCGTGTTCCTGGACGGCGGCGAACACCAACACGGTCAGGCCCGCGGCGGGGCCGGACACCTGGAGGCTGCTGCCGGGCATCAGCCCGGTGACCAGGCCACCGACGATGCCGGTGACCAGCCCCAGTTCGGCCGGCACCCCGGAGGCGACGGCGACGCCCACGCAGAGCGGGAGGGCGACCAGGAAGACGACGAGGGAAGCGGCGAAGTCGGAGCGCAGAGTGCTCAGCCGAAGGGCGGGACGACGAGTCATCGGGTCCTCGGGAGAGTTGTGGTGTGCGGACGGTGGCGGTGCGGACGACGGCCCTGCGGGCCGTACGGGAGCGAGCGGTACGGGAGCGAGGGGTGCGCAGACGAAGCACGGGGCCCCGGGCCGCGCGGACGCGGACGGTCCTGCTGCGGGCCGTCGCGCGGAACCGGCCTCAAAGCGGGAGGAAGAGGCCGGCGTCCGCCCGGTGCGCGAGCACCAGGCCGGTGTGGATCTCGTAGAACCAGCCGTGGAGTCTGATCTCGCCCTCGACCAGCCGCCGGGCGACGGCGGGGTAGCCGCGCAGCCGGTCGAGCTGGGTGAGGACGTGGCGCTGTACCGGCCCGGCCACGGTCGGGTCGAACACGTCGGCCTCGTCCGCGCGGAGCACCTCGTGGTCGGCGTGGCGCAGCCAGGCGCGGACGGCGGGCACCACGCTGAGGTCCTCGCCGCGGACCACGGCTCCGACCGCGCCGCAGTGCGAGTGCCCGCAGACCACGATGTCGCGGACGCCGAGCACTTCGACCGCGTACTCGATGGTGGCGGTCTCGCCCGAGGAGCCGTCGGCCCGGTAGACCGGGACGATGTTGCCGGCGGTGCGGAGCTCGAAGAGGTCGCCGGGGTCCGCGTTGGTGATCAGCGTGGGGACCACGCGCGAGTCGGAGCAGGTGATGAAGAGGGCCTGCGGGGTCTGGCCGGCCGCGAGGCCGGTGAGCTCCCGGCCGGTGTCTCCCGCGCGCTGCGGGAACGCCCGGGCCCTGTCGATGAGCGGTTCCATGAGGGTGGATGCCTCCTTCGGTGACCCCCTCGGCCTCGGCCGGGAGGGGCGGTGGACGGGCAGGCACGTCGGAACCAGACGTCTCCGGTGGACGGACGGGTACGGGCCGTGGCACGGCGCGCCGAACAGCCGCGCGTCGATGACCCTCGGTGTCCCCCCGGTGACCTGATGCCGCGTCAAGACGAAGTAAAACACGGGTATGGGGAAGGCAAAAGCGCATACCGAGCACGGATCGTGCCGATCCGGTAAACATCCTGTTACCTCGGACGGCAGAGCGCGGCCCCGGGGCCGGCACGCTGGGGCGCGAGGCCCCGCGCACACCGCGCCGACCTCGACGAGTAGTTGCGTTCCCGGCAGTACGCGCCCCTTCCGCATACGCACGCCCCCCGGAACGGAGGTGCCGAGGGCCGGCGCCCCGGCCCGGGGCCGACTCTTGCGAACGACGACCCGACCCGCCGGACGGACCACTGCACGTCGGCGGCGGCGGCTCGAACACCCTTGCCCTTCAGCGGCGTTCGGCGAACACCCGCTCACGCGGCGACCGGCCCGGCGGGACGCCCGGCGGCGCCGGCCCGGGCCGCCCGGGTGGTGTCAGGGGGCCTGGCGGGGGCTCTGCACGAGGCCGGACTGGTAGGCGAGGGCGACGAGTTGGGCCCGGTCGCGGGCCTCCACCTTGGACATCGCCCGGTGGACGTGGGTACGGACGGTGAAGGGGCTGACGAACATCCGGGCCGCGATCTCCTCGTTGGTGAGACCGGTGGCGGCCATCGCCATCACCTCGCGCTCGCGGGCGGTCAGGGCGGCGAGGCGCTCGGGCACGCCCGCGGGGGCGCGGGCCGGGTCGGGGTGCGCGAGGAGCTGCTCGATCACGGCGCGGGTGGCGGCGGCGGAGAGCAGCGGGTCACCGGCCGCGACCCGGCGCAGGGCGCCGAGCAGCTCCGTCGGTTCGGCGTCCTTGCCGAGGAAGCCGCCGGCCCCCGCGCGCAGGGCCTGGGCGACGTACTCGTCGATCTCGAAGGTGGTGAGGATGAGCACGCGGGTGCCAGCGAGGTCCGGGTCGCCGCAGATCGCGGCGGTGGCGGAGAGCCCGTCGACGCCGGGCATCCGGATGTCCATCAGGACGACGTCGGGGCGGGTGGACCTGGCCAGCTCGACCGCCTCCCGGCCGTCGGCGGCCTCACCGACCACCTCCATGTCGTCCTCGGCGTCGATCAGCACGCGGAAGGCTCCGCGCAGGAGCGCCTGGTCGTCGGCGAGCAGCACGCGAATGGTCATCGGGGATCCTTGTCCTCTCGGGCGGCGGCGGTGCGCAGGGGCAGTTCGGCGGAGACCAGGAAGCCGCCGCCGGGGCGGTGGTCGGCGGTGAGCCGGCCGCCGACGGCGGAGGCGCGCTCCCGCATGCCGATCAGGCCGTAGCCGGCCGGCCCGGTGGGGCGGGGGCGGGCGGCGGGGCGGTCGTTGGCGACGGCGACCAGGACCCGGCTGCCCGTGTACGTCAGGGTGACGGCGGCGGCGGTGCCGGTGGCGTGTTTGGCCACGTTGGTCAGGGACTCCTGGAGGATCCGGTAGGCGGTCAGGTCGACGCCCGGGGAGAGCGGCTGCGGCTCGCCCTCGACGGTGAGCCGGACCGGCAGGCCGGCGCGTTCGAAGGAGTCGAGCAGATCGGGCAGCCGGCCGAGGCCGGGGGCGGGTTCGAGCGGGGCCTCGGGGTCGTCGGCGCGGCGCAGCAGTCCGACCGTGGCCTTGAGCTCGCGCAGCGCGGAGCCGGTGGCGTCGGTGAGGTGGCTGAGCATCTCGCGGGCCTGGGCGGGGTGCCGGTCGAGGAGGTGGACGGCGATGCCGGCCTGCGCGTTGGCGAGGGCGATGTGGTGGGCGACCACGTCGTGCAGATCGCGGGCGATCCGGATCCGCTCGTCGGCGACCCGGCGGCGGGCCTCCTCCTCGCGGGTGCGTTCGGCGCGTTCGGCGCGTTCCTCGATGGCGGCGAGGTGGGCGCGGCGGTTGCGGACGGAGTCGCCGAGGGCGCCGGGCAGCAGGATCCAGGAGACCACGCCGATCTTGGCCCCGATCGGCCCGTCGGGCTCGTTGATCGCGGTGACGATGGTGACCAGCACGGCCACCACGCCGGTGGCGATCCGGGCGGTGGTGCGGTCGGTGTGCACCGCGACGAAGTACAGCGCGGCCACGAGCGGGGCGATCAGGCCAGGGGTGAGCTGGACCACGGTGAAGCAGATCGCCAGGCCGCCGACGAGGGTCGCCGCGAGGACCGCCCAGGGGCGGCGCCGGTGGGCGAGGACGGCGGCGCTGGAGAGGACGGCCAGGGTGAGGGCGGCCGGATCGGGCTCCAGGTGGTTGCCGAAGCGGTCGGTCATGGTCGACCCGGCGGTGACGACGAGCAGCCCGAGCGTGAGCAGCGCGTCGAGCAGGCGGGGGTAGCGGCGGGCCCGGCGCAGCCAGGTGTCGGTCATGCTCGCATCTCCAGGTCCGGGGGTGCCCTGGCGGCTCCCCCGGCCGGGGGTGCCAGTTCGGTACGTCGTGCGGAGGCGGTGGGGCGGGTGGGGCAGGTGCGTCGGGTGGGGCGGGGCGTGGCGGTTTCGGTGGCGCGGTTCGACGGCGTG
This sequence comes from Streptomyces sp. BE20, assembly GCF_036322525.1. Lineage (NCBI taxonomy): Bacteria > Bacillati > Actinomycetota > Actinomycetes > Kitasatosporales > Streptomycetaceae > Streptomyces > Streptomyces sp. BE20. The sequence goes on from NZ_JAQYWW010000939.1 coordinate 207,564, forward strand.
GTTCGTACCAGTTTGACCGGTCGGGCCGTCGGAACGGAGGCCGGGGCGGCCTCCCGCCTGTGAGACCGGTGACACCGGGGCCGTCCCGGGCCGTCCGGAGCGCCCCGGACGGCCCTTGGACGCGGCCCCGTCGCGGCCCCCGGCATCACCGGGGGCCGCGACGGGGCCGACGCGACGGGGCCGACGCGACGGGGCCGACGCGACGGACGGGACGGACGCGCTAGACCCGCACGGAGTGCCGGCCCTGCCCGGCGCCGCTGTCGTCCCCGGTGCCGCTGTCGTCCCCGGCCTCGCCCGCGGGCTCGGGCCGGGACCCGGAGCGCGGGGCCGGCGGCGGGCTCTGGAGCCGGGCTCCCTCGACGTCGATGTCGGGCAGGATCCGCTCCAGCGGGCGTGGCAGCCACCAGGCCCGGCGGCCGAGCAGGGCGAGGGCGGCCGGCACGATCGCCATCCGGACCACGAAGGCGTCGAAGGCGACGGCGGCGGCCAGGCCGAAGCCCATCATCTTGATCATCGACTCGTCCATGCCGATGAATCCGGCGAAGACGCTGATCATGATGAGCGCCGCGGCGGTCACCACCCGGGCGTTGTGGCGGAAGCCGGTGACCACGGCCTGGCCGGGCTCCTCACCGTGGACGTAGGCCTCCCGGATCCGGGTGACCAGGAACACCTCGTAGTCCATGGCCAGGCCGAAGACCACACCGACCATGAAGATCGGCATCATGCTCATCACCGGGCCGGTCTGCTCGACCCCGATCAGCTCGGCGAGCCATCCCCACTGGAAGACCGCCACGACGGCGCCGAGCGCGGCGGCCACCGAGAGCAGGAACCCGAGCGCGGCCTTGACCGGGACGAGCACCGAGCGGAAGACGACCAGGAGGAGCAGGACCGCGAGGCCGACCACGACCGCGAGGTAGGGCACCAGCGCGTCGGTGAGCTTCTGCGAGACGTCGATGTTCATCGCGGTGGGTCCGCTGACCAGGACGGTCGCGCCGGTGGCGGCCTTCAGGCCGGGGGCCCGGTCCCGGATGTCGTTGACCAGGGCGGTGGTCTCGGCGGCGCTCGGGCCGGTGGCCGGCACGGCGTTGACCAGGGCCGTGTCACCGGCCTTGTTGAACACCGGCGGCGAGACGCTGACCAGGCCCGGCAGGGCGGCGACGGTCTTGCCGACCTGCTCGGCCGCGGCCTTGGGGTCGGGTGCGCCCTTGACGTCGACCAGCAGGGTCAGCGGGCCGTTGAAGCCCGGGCCGAAGCCGGCGGAGAGGTGGTCGTAGGCACGCCGCTGGGTGGTGGAGGTGGGCTTGGCCTCGTCGCCCGGCAGGCCCAGCCGCAGGTCCAGCGCGGGCACCGCCAGGATGCCCAGGCCGACCACCGCGCCGACCAGGACGGCGACCGGGCGGCGCAGCACGTAGCGGGCCCAGCGGGTGCCGCCGTTGTCGCGCGGCCCGGCGGCGCCGGGTCCGTGGAGCGTGTCCGGTCCTTCGGCGCCGGCCGCGCGGCGGCCCCGGGATCGGGAGCGGGCACCGAAGCGCGAGCCGGGGCGCGCGCCCGGACGGGAGCCGGCGCGGTCCTTCCTGGACAGCACCCGACGGCCGAGGAAGCCGAGCAGCGCCGGGACGAGGACGAGTGCGACCAGGACGGCGATCACGACGGTGCCGGCCGCCGCCATGCCCATCTTGGCGAGGATCGGGATGCCGACCACGGAGAGTCCGGCGAGCGCGATCACCACGGTGAGTCCGGCGAAGACCACGGCGGACCCGGCCGTGCCGACCGCCCGGCCGGCGGCCTCCTCCGGCTCGTGGCCCTCCAGGAGCTCCGCCCGGTAGCGGGAGACGATGAAGACCGCGTAGTCGATGCCGACCGCGAGGCCGAGCATCATCGCGAGCGTGCTGGTGGTGGTGGAGAGGCCGAGCGTGCTGCCGAGCGCGGTGATCAGGGCTATCCCGAGCCCGACCCCGACCAGGGCGGTGAGCAGCGGCAGTCCGGCGGCGAGGAGCGAGCCGAAGGTGATCACCAGGACGACCGCGGACATCGCCATGCCGATGGCCTCGGTGGAGCCGCCCGCCTCGGGGCCGGGCATCAGCGCGGTGCCGCCGACGTCGACCGTGAGCCCGGCGTCGCGCCCGTGCTGGGCGGCCTGCTCCAGCCGGTCGGTGGCGGTCTCGGCGACCTTCCCCGGCTTCTCGCTGTAGCTGATCGTCGCGTAGGCGGTGGTGCCGTCCTTGGAGACCGCACCGGCCTGGAACGGGCCGACCGCGCCGGTGACCTGCTCGGTGCCGGCGAGTTCGGCGACCGTCCGCTCGACCGCCTGCTGGTTGGGGGCGGCGGTGATCTTCTGCCCGGACGGCGCCACGAAGACGATCCGGGCCGAGGCACCCTCGGCCGCGGCGCCGGGGAAGCGCTCGTCCATGAGGTCGAAGGCCTTCTGCGCCTCGGTGCCGGGCATGGAGAAGCCGTCGTCCGGGGCGGCCGGGGCCTTGGTGGCCAGCACTCCCACGGCGGCCAGCAGGGCGACCCACAGCAGGGTCACCAGGCGGCGCCGGAGGAAGGACCATCGGCCCAGGCGGTAGAGGAATGTGGCCACGGGTGAGCGGACTCCTTCGGGGTGGCGTGCGGGCGGGTCCCGGACGGGCGCCGTACCGGCCGGGACCGGGTCCCGGGCGGGTGTCGTCCTGTGCGGGGCTTCTCGTCAGGTGCTCGTCCGGGGGCGATCGGCCCGGCCGGCGGGCCGGGGCGCCCGGAACACGGCCAATCCTCCGGTGGAGGGCGTCTCGTCGTCGTCGCCCCTGCGCAGGCATTCCGGACTACTGCGGACGCATCAGCCCGACCCGGACGGCGTAGTGCGAGGCCCGCACGGCGGCCCGGGCGTCTCCGACCTGAGGCCGGGGCTCCCGCGACGCCGCACCGCCCCCGTACGCACCCCCTGTACGCACCCCCCGTGCGCACCCCCCGTGCGCACCCCCGCACACGGCCCCGCGCCCGGCGCCCGGCCGCGCCGTCACCCGGGCGGGGGCGACAACGGGCCGGGGCCGGGCCGGCGAAGTAGCGTGATGTGCCTGGCCGGCCGCCGACCGGACGGCCCGGACCAGACCAGGTCGATGACGTGCTCATCCTGCTGCCGGAGGTGGCCCATGGGCGTTCCCGCCGCTCGCATCGTGTTCGACGAGAACGACCGCGCAGCCGTCGCGGACGCGGTCGACGACATGCTCGCCACCGGCGCGCTCACCCTCGGTCCCTGGACCGAACGGTTCGAGCAGTCCTTCGCCGCCGAGCACGGCGCCCCGCACGCGGTGGCCGTCGCCAGCGGCACCGCCGCGCTGGAGGTGGTCCTGCGCACCGTGGACGTCCGCGACCGCGACGTGGTCGTCCCGGCCGTCACCTTCTACGCGACGGCCGGCGCCGTACTGCACGCCGGCGGCCGCCCGGTCTTCGCCGACGTCGACCCGGCCACCCTCGCGCTCGGCCCCGCCGCGCTGGAGGCCGCGCTCACCCCCGACACCGCGGCCGTCGTCCTCGTCCACATCGGCGGGCTGATCACCCCCGAGGTGCACGCGCTGCGCGCGATCTGCGACGCGCGGGGCATCCCGCTGGTCGAGGACGCCGCCCACGCGCACGGCAGCAGCTTCCAGGGGCGCGCCGCCGGCACCTTCGGCCTGGCCGGCGCGTTCTCGTTCTACCCGACCAAGGTCACGACCAGCGGCGAGGGGGGCATGATCCTCACCGAGTCCGCCGAACTGCGCGACGAGGCCCGCATCCACCGCGACCAGGGCAAGGGCTCGTTCACCACCAACCACCACGTCCGGCTCGGCGCGTCCTGGCGGATGAGCGAGCTGAACGCCGCCGTCGGCACGGTGCACCTGCGCCGGCTCAAGGAGTTCGTGGAGACCAGGCGCCGGGTCGCCCAGCGGTACGACGCCGCGTTCGCCGGGCCGGACGGCCTGCGGCCGGTCACCGAACCGGCCGGGTGCCGCGGCAACTACTACAAGTACGTCGCGCTGCTGCCGCCCGGCATCGACCGGACCGCCTTCAAGCGGGCCGTCGCCGAGGAGTACGGCGTACGGCTCTCCGGCGAGGTCTACGACCTGCCGCTGCACCTGCAACCGGTGCTGGCCCCGTACCGGCGGGCCGCGCTGCCGTTCGCCGAGGACGTCTGCGCCCGGCAGGTCTGCCTGCCGGTGCACTCCGACATGACCGAGGACGAGACCGACCTGGTGATCGAGGCGGTCTCGGCCGTCCACCGCCGGCTCGCGGGATGACGCCCCGACCCGCAGGGCCGGGACCGCGCCAGGACAAGAGCCAGGACAAGGAGACAGAACCGTGCGCGTAGCCGTCACCGGAGGATGCGGATTCATCGGCTCACACGTGGTGGACCGGCTCCTGGCCGCCGGGCACGAGGTGCTCGCGGTCGACACCACCGAGAGGTACCTCAACCCCGACGCCGACCACGCCGGCATCGACGTCCTCGACCTGCCCGCCCTGACCGACGCGCTGGACGGCTGCGAGGTGGTCTTCCACCTGGCCGCGCAGGCCGACGTCGAGCGGGTCGCCGCCGACCCGGTCGGCGCCGTGCGGGCCAACATCGACGGGACCGCGACCGTCCTGGAGGCGGCCCGCCGCAGCGGCCTCAGCCGGACGGTCCTGGCGAGCACCGTCTGGGTCTACGGCGCCGCCCTCACCGACGACCGGATGGACAGCTCCGAACAGGAACTCGACGAGCACGTGCCGATCGAGCTCGACCACTGCGGGCACCTGTACGTCGCGACCAAGCTGGCCGCCGAGATGCTCGTGCACAGCTACCGCGAGCTGTACGGGCGGCACTTCACCATCCTCCGGTACGGCATCCCGTACGGGCCCCGCATGCGCGACGAGCTGGTCGTCGCCCGGTTCGTGCAGGCCGCGCTCGCCGGGCGGCCGATCACCATCGCCGGGGACGGCCGACAGGGCCGCAACTTCGTCTACGTCGAGGACCTCGCCGAGGCCCACGTCCGCGCACTCTCCCCCGAGGCCGAGGACCAGACCTTCGCCCTGGAGGGCTCCACGGCGATCTCGGTCCGGGACATCGCCGACACGGTCGACCAGCTGCTCGGGCCGGTCACCGTCGAGCACATCGAGGCGCGGACCGCCGACTACGCCGGGCGCCGCATCTCTGCGGCGCAGGCCAAACGGCTGCTGGGCTGGTCCCCGCGGACCAACTTCACCGACGGCGTGCGGCGGTACGCGGACTGGTACCGGGCCGAAACCTCGGCACCGGGCACCCCTCCCGACCCCGGCCCGCGCAGCGGCGCCTGAGGCGGGACGCGCAGTGCCGCACGCGCTGCTGGTGTCGGGCTCCCTCGGCCAGGGCCACGACGTGATGGCCCGGGCCTGCGCGGACACCCTGGAGGCCGGCGGCTGGACCACCCGCACGGTCGACGCGATGGCCCTGCTCGGGCAGCGCGCGGGCGCCGCCGGCGAGGCGGTCTTCCGCCGGCTGCTCGACCTGCCCGGCGTCTACGACGCGTTCCACTTCTCCGCGCTGCGCCCCGGCGCGCGGATCGCCCTGCTCGCCGACGCCGCGGCGCGGTCCCGGCTCGTACCGGCGCTGCGCGCGCTGGTCGCCGAGCAGCGGCCGGAGCTGGTGGTGTCGGTCTTCGCCACGGCGACCTCGGCCGTCAACCGGCTTCGGGCGGACCGCGACGCCCCCGGCTTCCGCCACCTGGTGCTCTGCACGGACGTCACGCCGCACCGGCTCTGGGTCCAGGACGGCACCGACCACTTCCTGGTCACCTCGGAGGTCGCCGCGGCCGCGGTCCGCCGGTACCGGCCTGAGGCACCGGTCACCGTTCTGCCCGCGCCGCTGCGCGGACCGTTCTACCGCCCGCCGTCCCGCGCCGAGGCCCGCGCCGCGCTCGGGGTGCCGCCGGGTGCGCGGTGCGTCCTGCTGATGTCCGGCGCCTGGGGGCTCGGCCCGCTCGGCCGGACCGCCCCCGCGCTCGCCGACGCCGGGCCGCACGTGCTCGCCGTGGCCGGCCGCAACGCCGAACTGGAGGACCGCCTGCGCCACGCCGCCGGCCGCCGCCCGCGCCTGCACGTCTTCGGCCACACCGACCGGATCCCGGCCCTGATGGCCGCCGCCGACCTGGTGGTGACCAGCTCCGGTGACACCTGCGGCGAGGCCCGCGCACTGGGCCGCCGGCTCCTGCTGCTGGACGTCGTCCAGGGCCACGGCCGGGACAACCTCCAGCACGAACTGGAACTCGGCCACGCCGACGTCACCTCGGCCCGCCCCGCCGACGTGGTCCGCTGCGCCCTCGCCGCGCTCGAACGGCCCGCCCCCGCCCCGTCCCCCGGTGCGTCGCCCGAGGGCTGGCGCACGGGTTTCACGGCGGCACTGGAGCAGGTCGGACTCGCCGCCGGCCGCGCCTGAGAACCCGGCCGCGCCCGGGAAGCACGAAAGGCGAGGGAAACGGTCGTCCCTCGCCACTCTTAACCTATAGCGGACCGGGGGGCTTGCGGCAAGGCCCCCGTCATGCCGCAGAATCGCTCGGCAAGGCCATAACCAGCGGGGATTGGGAGATTCACCTAGTGCATGTGCTTTTGTCGGTCTACAGCCCGTGCGACGCCGTCGAACCGGGGGCGGGCCGTACGCCCCGGCAGCGGGTGACCGGGGCGCGGCCCTGCGGGTCGCCGGTCCCCGCCGGAGCGACCCCGGATCGGAGCCGCTGACATGAACCCCCTGACCATCAGCGCCTTCGACCTCCCCGACCGCCTGGCCGCCAAGGCCGACCCGGCGCTCATCGGCCGCGACGAGCAGCACTTCGAGGACATCGGGGTCAGCCTCGAACAGGCCATCGCGGAACTGTCCGACAACCTCGACACCGTCCGCCGGGCGCCCGGCGGAATCGGCCGGGAGGCGATGGACCGGGACATCGAGGTCCACCGGCTGACCGACCGCCTGCGCACCCTGCGCCGCTTCGGCCTGGACCTGTGCCTCGGCCACATCGTCGGCGCGGACGACTCCGAGCCCCTGTACATCGGGCGGCTCGGCCTCACCGACAGCACGGGCCGCCGGCTGCTGATCGACTGGCGCTCCCCCGCCGCCGAACCGTTCTTCGCGGCGACCCACGCCAACCCGATGGGGCTGGCGAGCCGCCGCAGGTACCGCTGGACCAAGGGCCGGATCAGCGACTACTGGGACGAGGTGTTCACCACCGACGGGCTCGAAGGACACGCCGCACTCGACGACCAGTCCGCCTTCATCGCCAGCCTGGGCGGCAACCGGTCGAGCCGGATGCGGGACGTGCTCGCCACCATCCAGGCCGACCAGGACGCCATCGTCCGGGCCGGGTCCCGCGGCGCCCTCGTCGTCGACGGCGGGCCGGGGACCGGGAAGACCGTCGTCGCCCTGCACCGCTCGGCCTACCTCCTCTACGCCGACCCCCGCCTCGGCCACCGGCGGGGCGGCGTCCTGTTCGTCGGCCCGCACGAGCCCTACCTGGCCTACGTCGCCGACGTCCTCCCCAGCCTCGGCGAGGAGGGCGTGCAGACCTGCACCCTGCGCGACCTCGTCACCGAGGGAGCCACCGCGGCGGTCGAGAGCGACCCGGAGGTGGCCCGGCTGAAGTCGTCCGCGGGCCTGGTGAAGGCCATCGAGAAGGCCGTCAGGTTCTACGAGGAACCGCCGACCGAGGCCCTGACGGTGACGACGCACTGGTCCGAGATCCGGCTGACCGCCGACGACTGGGCCGAGGCCTTCGACGCGCCGGAGCCGGGCACCCCGCACAACGAAGCCCGCGAGCAGATCTGGGACGAGCTGCTCTCCATCCTGACGGACAAGCACGACGGCGAGGACGTCCCGCCCGACCAGTTCCGCCGGTCGGTGATGCAGGACCGGGAGCTGGTCACCACCGTCCACCGCGCGTGGCCGCTGCTCGAAGCGGCCGACCTCGTCGGGGACCTCTGGACGGTGCCCGCCTACCTGCGGATGTGCGCCCCCTGGCTCGACCGCGAGGACGTCCTCAAGCTCCGGCGCAAGGACGCCCAGGCCTGGACGGTCTCCGACCTGCCGCTCCTGGACGCGGCGCGGCAGCGGCTCGGCGACCCGGAGGCGGCACGGCACAAGCGCCGGCAGAAGGCCTACGTCGCGGCCGAGCGCGCCCGCATGGCCGACGTCATCGACCACCTCGTCCAGGCCGACGAGGACGGCGAGAACGCGCTGACCATGCTGCGCGGACAGGACCTCCAGGCCAGCCTCGTCGACGAGTCCGCGCTGCCCGGCCGGGACCCGGAGCCCCTCGCCGGCCCGTTCGCGCACGTCGTCGTGGACGAGGCGCAGGAGCTGACCGACGCGGAGTGGCAGATGCTGCTGCTGCGCTGCCCGTCCCGGAGCTTCACCATCGTCGGGGACCGCGCCCAGGCGAGGCACGGCTTCACCGAGTCGTGGCAGGAGCGGCTCGAACGGGTCGGACTCGACCGGATCGAGGTGGCCTCCCTCAGCGTCAACTACCGGACGCCGTCGGAGGTCATGGCGGAGGCCGAGCCGGCCGTCCGCGCCGCGCTCCCCGACGCCAACGTGCCGACGTCCGTCCGCAGCAGCGGCATCCCGGTCGTGCACGGGTCCGTGGCGGAGCTCGACCCGATCCTCGACGGCTGGCTCGCCGAGCACGCCGAGGGGACCGCCTGCGTCATCGGCGATCCGACGTTCGTGCCGACGCCCCGCGTCCGGTCGCTGACGCCGGAGCTGTCGAAGGGGCTGGAGTTCGACCTGGTCGTCCTCGTCGACCCGGAGGCGTTCGGCGAGGGCGTCGCGGGAGCGGTCGACCGCTACGTCGCGATGACCCGTGCGACCAGGCAGCTCGTCGTCCTCACCCGGTCCTGACGCCGCCCGGCGGGCGGCGGGCGGCGCCGTCGCCGACCGCCGGAACGTCAGGGACTCCGGGGAGTCCACGGAGTCCCGGGGGGCGCCGCCGTCGAACGGTGGCGCCCCCCGGGGCCGGGGGCCGGAACGCCGTGGTCGCGGAGCGGGCCCAGCCGGAGCGCACGGTCGCGGCAGTGGTCGGCGATCAGGGGGAGCGCGTCGAGCGTCGCGCGCCAGGAACCGGGGGCCGAGGTGCAGTCGGAGTCGTGCAGGAGGAGGGTGGCACCCCCGGTGAGACCCGCCCGGGCGGTGCCGTAGACGGAGCCGCCGGTGGCACCGGCGACCCAGTCCCGGCCCCAGGTGGTCCACAGCACGGTCCGCAGGCCCAGGCGGCGGGCGGCGAGGGCCTGACCGGCGGCCAGCACGCCGTACGGCGGCCGGTACCAGGACGGGCGGGCGCCGCAGAGATCGGTGACCGCCTCGGTGACGCGGCGCAGTTCGCGCAGGTCACGGGCGGGGTCCGGGTACCACTGGCGCCGGTGGTACCACCCGTGGACGGCGACCTCGTGGCCACGGGTCACCAGCTCGCGGCCGAGTCCGGGCGCGCGTTCCAGCATCGTGCCCAGCAGGAAGAAGGTGGCGCGCAGGCCCAGCGCGTCGAGGGCGTCGAGGATCTCCGGGGTACCGCGCGGGTCGGGCCCGTCGTCGAAGGTCAGCGCGACGTGCCGGGGGTCGCCGTACCCGGCGGTGCGCCGGGCCGCGAGGCGCCGGACCGGCGGCAGCCGCACGGCGGCCGGGGCGAGGTGGAGGAGTTCGGCACCGGCGGCGACCAGCGCGGCGCCGCCGAGCGCCCGGGCCCCGGGCCCACCCGGCCGGCCGCTCGTGCCGCTCCCCCGGCCCCGGGCCCGACCCCGGCCCACCGGCGCCTAACCGAACCGGGACGCCATCCGCCGGAACACGCCCGGGGCGACGCCGTGGATCCGGGCCGGGTAGCCCAGCCAGCGCGGCACGAAGACCCGGTCGCGGGCGGTGGTGACGGCGTCGACGACGATGCCGGCCACCCGCTCCGGGCTGACCGGGCGGGGGCGTTCGCGCTGGTACGGCGTGCCGCGCTTGGCGAAGAAGGGGGTGTCCACCGCGCCCGGGAGAACCAGCCGGACACCGACGTCGGTGCCCCGGAGCTCGTACCAGAGGCTCTCGGCGAACATGGTCAGCCCCGCCTTGGTCGCCGCGTACGCCGCCTCGTCGCGGACTCCGACCTGGCCGGCCATCGAGCCGATCAGGACGATCCGCCCCCGGTCGCGCTCCAGCATGCCGGGCAGGAGGAGCCGGGTCAGCCGCAGCGGGGCGGCCAGGTTGACCTCCAGCATCCGGTCCAGCGTGTCGACCGGGGTCCGGGCGAAGGGACCGCGCCAGCCCAGGCCCGCGCCGGCGATCACGGCGTCCACCCGCCCGGCCGAGGCGACGGCCGCCTCGGCGAGGCGCTGCGCGCCGTCGGGCTTGGCGAGGTCCTCGGGGAGCGGCAGCCCGCCGGTGCGGTCGGCGACCGCGTCCAGCCGGGAGCGGTCGGTGCCGGAGAGCAGCAGGCGCCAGCCGGCCGCGGCGAGGCGGCCGGCAGTGGCCGCGCCGATACCGGAGGAGGCGCCGGTGATCAGGACGACCGGCGGGTCGTCGGCGGGGCGGGGCCGTTTCCGCCGCGAGGGTGGCGGGGCTTCGTCCGTCGTCATGGCACCTGCCGCTCTGAGCGCACCTGGCCGTCCTTTTTGTCCGGCATGCCACCTTCGCACGACGGAGCCGTCCGGGCGACCGGGCCCGGCGCGGGAGCACGGCCCGGCGCGGGGTCGGCCCGGGCGCCGTCGCCGGTCGGGGCCGGTCCCAGCTCGGCCTCGACCTCGCCGAAGCGGGACAGCACGACGGTGCCCCCGACCGCGACCGCGAAGCCGGTCAGCGCGCACCAGGCATAACCGGGCCGGGCCGCGTCACCGAGGGCCGCCACCCCGACCAGCGCCGGGCCGAAGGTCTCGGAGATCGTGCCGGCGGCGGTGGCGGCGGTCACCGTGCCCCGCTGCAACGCCAGCGCGTAGGCGAGGTACCCGCCGAGACCGCCGACGGCCAGCGCGTACCCCGCCGGATCGGTGAACACGGTGAGCGGCCCGGAGACGTCGAGGACCCGGACCGCCAGGCTGGTCACGCCGAAGCCGACCCCGGCGAGCAGGCCGAGACCGGCCGCCGCGGCGTTGCCGCTCCGGCGGGCGAGGACGAGGGTGAGCAGCAGCATCAGCGCCGTCGTGGCGAGCAGCGCCCAGTGGAACACGGCCGGGGCGTGGTCGCGGCCCTCGCTCCCGGAGCCCAGCGCGAGCAGGGTGAGGCCGGCCACCACGGCGGCGATGCCCAGCAGGTCGCTCCGGCGCAACCGGGCGCCGAGCAGGCGGGCGGCGGCCAGGGCGGTGACGGCGAGGCTGGCGTTGGTGACCGCCTGGACCAGGAACAGCGGCAGCGTGCGCAGCGCGACGATGCTCAGCGCGAAGCCGGCGACGTCCAGACCGGTACCGAGCAGGAACTGCCAGGAGCGGAGCAGCGCGGCCAGCAGCCCGACCCGCACCCGGTCCGCCTTCGGCGCCTCCCGCGCGCCGCGCGCCTGGAAGACCGACCCGAAGCCGAAGCAGACGGTGGCGACCAGGGCGGTGGTGAGTCCGAGCAGCATGGCTCTCCCAGCCTCGGGGGCAGGATCCACCCCCAGTCTCCGCCCGGCGGCTCCCCGGTGCAGCGGGGAGCCGCGGCGGAGAACGCCGTGCTCAGGCGCGGCCGGGGCCCTCTGCGGTGGCGGGGAGCGCGGCCCAGCCGGCGGGGACGGCGCCGGTGTGGTGGTGGACGGCGTAGTGCTGCGGGGCCACGGCCGTCGCGCGGCCGGGGAGGACGGCGATCACCGCGCGGTGGGCGGTCTCGGGGGTGAGGGCGGGGTCGGTGGTGGCGATCCGGGCGGTCAGCCGGCCCTCGACGCAGGAGACCTCGACCAGCAGGTCGGGGCCGAACGCGTCGGCGAGCAGGGTGCGGACGGCGTCGAGGTGGATCCAGTCGGCCCCGACCCGGTGCCAGTCGCCGGTCCGGGTCGCGGGGCGAAGGCCGCTCAGCGCGGCCAGCTCGGCGAGCGGGAGCGGGCCTTCGACGGCGGCGGCGAGGACCGCGGGCACGGCGCGCGCGAACCGCTCGGTCTCCTCCCGGTCGAGGACCTGGGGGCAGGCCAGGAGCGCGAACTCCAGGCTGCCGGTGGCCCGGAGGATGTTGACCATGAGGCGGACCGGAAGCGGCTGGTCGGGCAGCCAGGTCACCTCGGGGTCGGTGGTGGGAGCCGGGCGGGCCTCGGACATCGCCTCGGGGATGGTGAGGCTGAGGTCGTTGACGACGACCTGGCGGGTGAACCTGGCGCCGCGCCGCTCGGCGACGTCCTCGATGAGCTGCCAGACCTTGTCCGCGTTGAGCGTGCTGTTCCAGTAGCCGTTGAACGAGGCGACCTTGACGCGGCCGATCAGCTCGTCGAGGTCGGCGGCGTCGGTGTCGAGGGCGAGCAGGGCGTCCTGGGCGAGGGTGCCGATGTGGTCGGCCATCGCCGAGCGCTGGCGGTTGGCCGAGAGCGCGGCGAAGACCAGCTCGGTGCGGGCCGCGCGGTGGGCGGTCAGGGCCGCGAGGACGGCGAGCAGGACGACGGAGGGGCCCGCGCCGGTGCGGCGGGCGACGATGTCGAGGTCGGCGGCCCCGCTGCGGGAGCGCACCACGAGGGTGGCGAGACCGTCCGGCGGTCCGGTGATGCCGTCGGTCGCGAAGACGACCTGCGGGCCGGTGGTGAGGATGTTCTCCCAGTGCCGCAGCGCGGCCTGGGTCTTGCGGCGGCCCTGGGAGCTCTGCTCCTGCTCGGCGACCTGGAGCGGGGTGCGGGAGGTGACCGGCGGGAGGTCCTTGCCGGCGGCGAGGGCGGTCCAGTCCTCGATGAGCAGGGTGACCGCGGCGGCGTCCACCCCGGCGTGGCAGGCCACGACGACGAGCCGACGCAGCTGGTCGCCGTCCGTGAGGAGGGTGAACCGCAGCCGGGGGGCCGCCGCCAGGTCGAACGGGACGGCCACGTCGGCGCGGCCCAACTCGTCGGCCAGCTGGTCGAGTTCGGCTTCGCCGAGGGCGCCGGCGGGGACGGTGGTGACGGTGAACTCGCCGTCGCCGTGGACGTTCTGGAGCTCCGGGAAGCCGTCCGCGCCGGGGCCGGGCGGGAAGCCGGTGCGCAACGACTCGTGCCGCTCCAGGAGGGCGCGCAGGGCGTCGAGGGCGGCGGGCAGGGTGGTCCGGTCGGGGACCGGCCAGACCGACTCCTTGTTGATCTGCTCGGGGCGGTCGCGGCGGATGCAGCGGATCATGTTGTCCTGGCCGAGGGTGAGCGGGCCGGAGCCCGAACTCGCACCGCTGTACCGGATCGTGATCCGCCCGCTGGTCTCTGTCACGTCGTACGTGCCCTTCGGCTCGCCGGGTCTGCCGGGGGCGCCCCGGCGGCGGTGCGGGTCGGGGCGCCGTCGGCGGCCCGACCGAGTGGTCCGGACCGGAGGTCCGGAGGGTTCCGACGGCTCGTCAGTTCAGCGCCCGGGCCGGCATGTCGGCCGACCAGGCCCGGACCGCGACGCGGATCGGGCGGGCACCGACGGCGGCCACCGCCGCACGGAACGGGCCGGGGACGGGCACGTCGTCGATCCGGCACGGGCCCGGCCCGAGTGCACCCGGGTCGGCAAGGAGCAGCGGCGCCGGGCCGGCCATGGGCAGGCCGAAGCCCTGGACGAGCCGCCCGCCGTAGGCCTTGACGCAGGCCTCGCGGCGGCACCACAGCTCGGTGAACCGCTCGGCGGGCCGGGCGTCCGCCGCGACGGCGGCGGCCTCCCCGGCGGGGAAGTAGCGTCCGGCGAGACGGGTGGCGGTCCGGGTGTCGCGGACCTCCTCGACGTCGACGCCGATCGCCCGCCCCCGGGCGAGCGCGAGCACCGCGAGCGCCCCGGAGGCCGAGTAGTTGAGGCTGACCGACCCGGACGGCGTCCCGGGTCCGGCGCTCAACTCCGGCTTGCCGTGCGGTCCTTGGTGTCGGACGAGGTCTGCGGGCCGACAGCCGAGCCGCGCACCGAGGAGCTGCCGGACGGCGCCGTGCACGACGGTGAACCGGCGGCCGAAGCCGGGGTCGGGGCTCGCCGCGCGGGCACGCTCGTCCGGATCGAGCACGCCCCGCAGGGCGTCGGTCACGGACTCCGGCTGGTCGGTGGGGATCAGCCACACGTCGATCAGGTCCGCGGTCCGGCCGCCCTCGGGGTCGGATTCGGGGTCGGGGCCGGCCCGACCACCGGCCGGGCCGCTGCCGTCGGTCACGGCCCGGCCCGCAGGGTCAGCGTGGAGAGCACACCGAGCCGCCGGTCGAGGTCGGCGAGCAGCACGGGCCGCCGTTCGTCCCGCCAGCCCGGCAGGCGGGCTGCGAGTTCGGACCAGAGGCCGGTGAACGGCTGCCCGGCGGGGGTGCGGATCGCGTCCACGTCGGGCACGTCCAGGCCGGCGGAGAGCAGGACCGCCGTGTCGGCGCCCAGCGCCTCGGCCTGTCGGCGTACCTCCTTGGCCGCCGACTCGGACTCCATCAGGCTTTCCTGATGGACCGTCAGGTTCTCGCCCGGCCCGGTCTCGCAGACCAGGACCACGGCGCAGTGCCGTTCGGGCAGGACCACCGGTTCCGGCGGCAGGTAGTGCAGGGCGGTCTGCTCGGCGAGCACCACGACCGCGCGACCGCCGATGCCGGTCCGCCAGTACGCGACGGCGGCGCGCAGCGCACCGAAGGCGGTGGCGGTTCCCTGGTCGCACAGGGCCAGCGCGGTCGGTGTGCCGGCGCAGGAGCGGCTGAGCGCCAGCGAGGTGGGCGCACCGGGGCGGATGTCCGGCGAGTCGAAGGCCTGGATCAGCAGGTCAGCCGGTTCGTCCGGTCCGAGCGCCTCGGCGAGCAGGCCCGCGGCCAGCTCCTCGTACGCGTGCCCGACCCCCTCGGTCAGCAGGTCCTCGCGGAGCGGCAGTCCGTAGGGGCGGACCAGGTCGGAGACGAACACCCGCAGGTCCGGGTCGAGCGAGAGCTCGGAACGGCCGTCGGTGTACCGCGCCAGCACCCGGGTCAGGCCGAGGCCCGGGGCGGATGCGGCGGCCATCCGGTCAGTCCTCGGGAATGACGTGCGTGGCGACGTACTGGGCGAGCTTGGTCAACGAGCGGAGGTCGTCCTCGCTGATCTGCTCGACGTCGACCTGGATGTCGAGCGCCTCCTCGACCTCCAGGATGAGCTCGATGGTGCCGGCCGAGGTGAGGCCCAGGTCGTCGAAGAGGCAGGCGTTCTCGGGGATCTCGGGGAGGTCGCGCTTGAGGACGCGCGGAAGCAGCTCGCCGAGGCTGTGCAGGACCCGGTCGCGCAGCTCGGCTTCGGTGGTCTGGACCACTTGATCGGACATGGTGGGACCGTCCCGTCGTGCGTGGAGTGGCAGGGAGTGGGCGCGGAATCCGGAAGGGAATCCGGCGCGGGAGCCGGCGATCGGGCTCGACCGGTGGCTCGTCAGTGCTCGACGACCATGGCGGAGAACGTCGCTCCGATGCCGGCGGCGGCCAGCAGGTAGCGGTCACCGCGACGGAGCATCCCCCGCCCGACGGCGGTGTGCAGATTGATGAGGCCGTCCGCAGCGAAACTGTGCCCGACAGCGGGCACGTTGTCCAGCACCGCGTTCCCGATCGGGAAGCCGATCCGGCGGCAGATCATCCGCCAGGATGCCTGGTTGACGTTGTGCGGAAGCAGCGCGACCAGGTCGGAGAGGTCCAGACCTGCCTGGTCCAGGGCGGCCTCGATCGCCTCGACCATCACCGCGGGGTACTCCCGCTGGTAGCGGGCGAGCAGATCCTGGTCCTCGGCCAGCCGGCCGTCGAACTCGGGTCGCTGGCGCACCGCGTAGGAGAGCACCCGGTCGCGCTCGCCGTGGGCGCTGACCAGGCAGGCGGCCGCGCCCTCGGCGAAGATGCCGGTCTCCGGCACCACCTGGGCGTCCTTGGTGAAGGTCTTCTCCCCGGTCAGCACCAGGGCCAGCGCCTCCCGGTCGGGATCCCCGGCGAGCAGGCGGCCGGCCAGGTCGACGGCCAGCAGGCCGACCGCACAGGCGTGGTGGGTCACGGTGAAGGCCTGGGCGTGGCCGAGGCCGTACCGGTGGAGCAGGTCGTGCAGCGGGTTCAGCGGGTACGGGACGGCTACCGGCATGCTGCGCGCATGGATCACGAAACGGACGTGCCGTTCGCGTCCGCGCAGCTCCGGGAGAGCGTCGACGGCGGCTCCGAGGAGGTCGGGCAGCTTCCCGTCCGGGTCCAGTCGCAGCTGGTCCAGGCCGTGGAAACGGCGGAAGAGTTTGAGTTGACGTGGGGTCAGGCCGATCCGCTCGCCCACTGCCTCAATGGGCACGGTGTGGTGGGGGAGGTGAACGGCCACTGCCTCCAGTGCGGTCACGCGGGCTAGTATTCCCACGCCCGGCGGGTCCGCACAAGTGATCTCGGGCGGTTGCGGCACACATCCCGCACACTCCCCGAACGCGCCGCCCACGGATTCGCCCCGTGCCGTGCGGCCGTCCCCCGCCCCCGTGCCGTCGAGCAGGTGGAGCCACAGATGACCGACCCTGACATCCCCGTCCCCGCGAACCCGGCCGCCGTGCCGCCGGTCCGCCCCGAGCTGGTGGCGGTGTTGGTCGAGGCCGCCGACGCGCCGCCCGCGTGGGCCTCGCGGGTCACCCCGCAGGCCCGGCTGGACGGCGACCTGCTCCTGGACGAGACCGAGATCGGCGCGCTGGACGGCCTGCTGCGCGCCCGGTTCGGCCCGGCCGCCGACCTCGTCGCGCTGCGGTCCGGCCTCGACCTGGCCGGCCTGGAGGCGCTGACCGTCGCCGACGTCGAGCGCCTGCTGCCCGCGGAGGACGCCCGATGAGCCGCTTCCTGGTGGTCGTGCCGCCCCTCACCGGACACGTCAACCCGACCGTCGGCCTGGCCCGTGAACTGGTCGCCCGCGGGCACGAGGTGGCCTGGACCGGCACCGAGTCGGTGCTGCGCCCGCTGCTCGGGCCGGACGCCCGGGTGTTCGGCACCGGCACCCGGGCGTTCCGGGCGCAGGGCGGGCACGGGCTGGCCGCGGTCCGCTCGCTCTGGGAGGGCTTCATCGTCCCGTACGCGCGGTTCACCGCGAAGACGCTGGACGCGGCGGTGCGCGAGTTCCGGCCGGACGCCCTGCTGGTGGACCAGCACACCCCGGCCGGGGCTCTGGTGGCGCACCGGCACCGCCTGCCCTGGGCCACCCTGGCGCCCGGGGCGATGGAACTGGGTCGACCCTTCCGAGGGTTGCCGCAGGTCGAGGAGTGGATGACCGGTCTGCTCCAGGGCCTGTGGCGGCGGGCCGGGCTGCCAGCGGAGGAGTACGTCGACCCGCGGTTCTCGCCGGACCTCGTGCTCGCGTTCACCGGCCCGGCGCTGACCGGCCCGCAGCCGTTCCCCGCCGAGTACGCGCCGGTCGGACCGGTGCTGGCGGACCGGCCCGCCGATCCGGCGTTCCCCTGGGAGCGGCTGATGGAGGGCCGCCGGCGGGTCCTGGTCACCATGGGCACGCTGGCCGGCGAGCTGGGCGCCGACTTCCTGGCGCGGGCGGTGCGGGCGGTGGAGCTCTGCGGGGAGGACGTGCAGCCGGTGTTCGCGGCGCCGCTCGACCTGCTGCCCGGGCTGCCGGCCCACGCCGTCGCGGTGGACCGGGCGCCGGTCCTGGAGCTGATGGCCCGCGGCGCCCTGGACGCGGTGCTCTGCCACGGCGGGATGAACACCGTGGGTGAGGCGCTGGCCCACGGACTGCCGCTGGTGACGGCGCCGATCCGGCACGACCAGCCGTTCGTGGCGGCGCAGGTGGTGGCCTCCGGGGCCGGACTGCGGGTGCCGTTCGCCCGGGTGACGCCCGATCAGCTGGCCGTCCGGCTACGAACCGTGCTGGACGACCCGGAGTACCGGGCGGCGGCGACCCGGGTCGGGGCGGCGCTGCGGGCCGGCGGCGGGGCCCCGGTGGCGGCCGACCGGGTGGAGGCGCTGGTCGCGGACGGTGCCCCTCAGGCCAATCCATTGGTCTAGGCCATTGTTTCCGGGGTGCCGCAGACCCTAGGGTGGCCCGCAGCACCACTTCCCAGGTGTCCCGCGCGCCGCATCCCAGGCGCCCCGGCAACCCATCCCCGCTCGGGAGTTCTGGTTGATCGAGACCAAGGGACTTCGCAAGTCCTACCCTTCCAAGAAACGTGACCAGGACGCTGTCGACGCCGTTCGCGGCATCGGTCTGGACGTGGCGGCGGGTGAGATCTTCGGCTTCCTCGGCCCCAACGGCGCCGGCAAGACGACCACGCTCCGCATGCTCGCCACGCTCATCCGGCCGGACGGCGGCGAGGCCAAGATCGCCGGCGCCGACCTGTTCGCCGACCCGGCCGAGGTCCGCCGCCGGATCGGCTACGTCGCCCAGGGCGGTGGCACCACCGACTCCGTCACCGCACGCGAGGAGCTGGTGCTCCAGGCCCGCATGCACGGCTGCGGCAAGTCCGAGGCGCTGTCCCGCGCCGCGGAGGCGCTCAATGCCTTCGAACTCACCGAGTTCGCCGACCGCCCGTGCCGGACCTACTCGGGCGGCCAGCGGCGCCGGGTCGACATCGCACTGGGCGTCATCCACTCCCCGAAGGTGCTCTTCCTGGACGAGCCCACGGTCGGCCTCGACCCGGCCAGCCGCGGCCACGTGTGGGCGGAGATCCGCCGTCTGAGCGACGAGGGCATGACCGTGGTGGTCACCACCCACTACCTCGACGAGGCGGACGCGCTCTGCGACCGCGTGTCCATCGTCGACCACGGCGAGGTCGTCGCCGAGGGCACGCCCGAGACCCTCAAGCGCGAGATCTCCGGCGACGTCGTCCTGCTCGGCCTGGGCGCCGGGGAGGCCGAGTCGGCCGCCAAGGCCCTGCGGGAGGAGCCCGACCTGCCGGTCCTGCACCGACTGGAGCTGCGCGGCGACGACGGCCTGCGGCTCTACCTGGACGACGGCGCGGCCGCCATCCCCCGGCTGCTGCGCGCACTCGACGCGGCCGGCGTGGCCTCGGGCACCGTCCAGCTGCAACGACCCAGCCTGGACGACGTGTTCCTGGCCCGCACCGGCCGCTCCATCGAGCAGTCCTGACCTCAGATCCCCGAGGAGGGGCTCCCATGAAGCTCGCCCGCGACACCTGGCTGGTGTTCCAGCGCCAGCTGCTGCTGATGTGGCGGACACCGATCTGGATCGCCGTCGGAGTGATCCAGCCGATCTTCTACCTGCTGCTGTTCGCGCCGCTGCTCAAGACGGTTCTCGAACCGATGGGCGCGACCACCTACGCCCAGACCTACCAGATCTACGTGCCGGGCCTGCTGGCGGTGCTCTGCATCTTCGGCGGCCTGTACACGGGCTTCAGCCTGCTCGGCGAGCTGAGGGCCGGCATCATCGAGCGGGCCCGCGTGACGCCGGTCAGCCGACTGGCCCTGCTGCTCGGACGGGCCCTGCGCGAGACGGTGGCGCTGCTCGTCCAGGCGGTGATCATCACGCTGATCGCGCTGCCGTTCGGGCTGCGGGTGGGCCCGGTGAACCTGCTGCTCGCCTACCTGCTGCTCGGCCTGCTGGCGCTGATGACGTCGGCGATCTCGTACGGCATCGCCCTGCTGCTGCCGGCCGACGAGGCGATGGCTCCGGTGGTGAACACCCTCGCACAGCCGATCGCACTGCTCTCCGGGGTGCTGCTGCCGCTGGCGCTGGCACCGATCTGGCTCCAGTCCGTGGCCAAGTGGAACCCCTTCTACTGGGCCGTGGAGGGCATGCGCGCGCTGTTCTCGGGCCACGTGGGGGACAGCGTGGTCTGGCAGGGCCTGCTGATCGTCGTGGTGATGACGTCCGCCGCCGTGTACTGGTCGGCGCGGCTGTTCTCGACCCGGGTGCGCTGAGCCTCCGCCCGGTCGGGCGGAGGCAGGCCGGGGAGGTCGTGCGGGTGCGCCCGCGCGGCCTCCCCGGCCTTCGTCCGTCCCTCCTCCTGCCACTCCGTCACCTCCCCGGCACGAAGCGGCGATCGGTTGTCCGGCGACCACGGCGGCCCTATCGTCGTGGGCAGCCGACCGCCCCCCGCACGACGAGAGGAACCCCCATGAGCCCTCGCTCCGAGAACACCCCGGTCGCCGGCCGGGACGCCGCCCCCGTGCGGCGGCGGCGTACGCGCCTGGCCCTCGCGGGCGGGGCGATCGCGGCGCTGCCCGTGGTCGGCCTGCTCGGCGCGGGCACGGCCTCGGCCGAGCCCGTCGCCTCCGTCGAGGTCGTGGGCAAGAAGCCCCCGGCCAAGGTCACGGCCGCCAAGCCGCCGGTCAAGGCCGTCGCGGCCAAGCCGCCGATGAAGGCTGTGGCCGCGAAGCCGCCGATGAAGGCCGTCGTCGCGAAGCCGCCGGTCAAGGCCGTGGCGGCCGATCCGCGGGCGCACGGCACCCCCTGACGGTCCGGACCCGTCCCCGCAGCACGGAACGGCGGCGACGTCCCCTCCCGGGGGCGTCGCCGCCGTTCTGCGGTCCGGGGCTACCGCGCGTCCGCGCCCGCCCCGCTCCGCCCGGCCTCGGCCCGGACGAACCCGGCCAGCTTGGCCACGCCGTCCTCGATCTGGCCGGCCGTCACCGAGGAGATCGAGAGCCGCAGGCGGCGCTCTCCCCCGCCTGCCGGGTAGAACGGCGCCATCGGCGTCCAGAGCACGCCGTGGTCCCGGGCGCAGCGCTCCATCGCCGCGTCGTCCGCCGCGAAGGGCACCTCCAGGACGGCGAAGAAGCCGCCCTCCGGAACGTTCCAGGACAGGCCCAGGCGGGCCCGCTCGGCCGCCGGGAAGTGCCGGTCCAGCTCGGCCAGCAGGGTGGCCATGCCGGCCGCGTAGTGGGCCGTGGCGGGGGCGTTGGCGGCCCGGAGCCGGCAGTCGTGGGTCAGCAGCATGCCGCCGATCACGGCCTGGCTGAGCGCCGGCGTGTTGACCGTCGTCATGCTCTTCAGCTTGGCCAGCTGGTCGGCGAGCAGGGTGCGCCGCCCGTCCGGGCCGGTCACCTCCTGGTCGGCGACCACGTAGCCGAGCCGGGCGCCGGGGAAGCAGGTCTTGGCGAAGGAGCCCAGGTAGACGACCTGCCGGTGGCGGTCGAGGGCCTTGAGCGTGGGCCGCTCGCCCGGGTCGCGGGCGAAGAAGCCGTACGGGTTGTCCTCGATGATCAGCAGCCCCTCCTCCGCCGCCGTCTCCAGCAGCCGGGTCCGGGCCGCGACGGGCATCGAGGTGCCGGAGGGGTTGGCGAAGTCGGGGACGACGTACAGGGCGCGCGGGCGCCGGCCGTCGGCCCGGACGGCCCGGGCGGCGGCACGGACGGCCTCCGGGTCGGGGCCGCCGTCCGCGCCCTCCGGGACCGGGACGGTGGTCAGGTCGAGCAGCCTCGCCGCGCCGGTGACCCCGACGTAGCAGGGCGAGCTGACCAGCACGACGTCGTCCGGGCCCGCGCAGAGCGCACGCAGCGTCAGCAGCATGCCCTCCTGGGCGCCGACGGTCAGCACCAGCGCCTCGGGCGGGACGGCGAGGCCCTCGTCGTTGGCGAGGGTGCGGGCCACCAGGTCGGCGATGACGCCCTTGGTCGGGCCGTACTGGAACAGCACGGTGCGGATCGCGTCCCGACCCAGTCCGCGCGCGGCCAGGTGGTCGAGGAACGCCTCCAGGTAGGCGGTGACGTCCTCCGGCTCGAAGAAGCCCTCGTAGGGGCGGCCGGGGGCGAAGGAGACGGCGCCGGGGTAGCGGGTGGTGACCTCGTTCAGGAAGGTCATCGCGTCCAGCAGCGGGTCGGAGAGCGAACCGTGCAGGTCGCCGAGGTCCAGGGACACGGTCTGCGGGGCCGTCGGCGCGGTCACCGGAGGGCCTCGCGCAGCCGCGCGGCGGCGTACGCCTGCGCCTCGGCGGCGGCGTCCAGGGTGCCCGTCATCGCGAAGAAGCCGTGCGGGACGCCGTCGAAGCGGCGGGTCTCGGCCGGGACCCCGGCCGCCCGCAGGGCCTCGGCGTACTGCTCGCCCTCGTCGCGCAGCGGGTCGTACTCGGCGGTGATGACGGTGGCGGGGGGCAGGCCCGCCAGGCTCGGGGCGCGCAGCGGGGACGCGTGCGGGTGGTCGCCGTCGGTCGGGCCGGCCAGGTAGTGGCCCCGGTACCAGGCGACCGACCGGCGGTTGAACAGCGCCGGGTCGTCGTACTCGCGCAGCGAGGCGGTGTCGGCGCGCTGGTCGGTGTTGGGGTAGACGAGCAGCTGGTGGCGGATCGCCGGGCCGTCCTCGTCACGGGCGATCAGGGTGAGCGCGGCGGCCAGGTTGCCGCCGGCGCTGTCGCCGCCGACGGCGAGCCGGTCCGGGTCGATGCCGAGGGTGTCGGCCTGCTCCGCCAGCCACCGGGCGGCGGCGCGGCTGTCGTGGACGGCGGCGGGGAACGGGTGCTCGGGGGCGAGGCGGTAGCCGACCGAGGCCGTGAGGCAGCCGACCGCGTTGGTCAGGGCGCGGCAGATGGCGTCGCTGGTGTCGGGCGAGCCGAGCGTCCAGCCGCCGCCGAACAGGTAGAGCAGGACGGGGAGGCGGCGGCCGGGCGCCGGGCGGGCGGGCCGGTAGAGCCGGAGCGCGAGCTCGCCGCCGGGGCCGGGGATGCGGTGCTCCTCGACGGCGGAGACCGGTTCGGGGGTGCCGGCGGCGGCGCGGATGTCGGCGAGGTCGGCGGCGCGGGCCTCGGCCAGGGTGAGGGTGTAGAGCGGCGGCGTGCCGGAGCTCGCGCGGCGGTCGCGCAGCGCCTGGGCCTGGGGGTGCAGTGGCATCGGGTGTCCCGGGGGTCTGGCGTCGGGTCTCAGCGGTCGGCCTCGACGTAGACGGTCTCGTCGGTGCGGAAGGCGGTGTCGAGGTCGGCGACGTCGGCCCGCGCGCCCTCGCGGTAGGCGCAGGGGCGGATCTGCCCGGGCTCGAACCCGGCCCGGGTGAGGACGTGCCGCAGCTCGTCGAGGTCGTAGATCCACTGGTGACCGTAGTGGCGGAAGATCTGGTTGACCAGGAAGGCGGGGCGCGCCGGCATCGGCGGGCCGAAGCCGAGGGTGGTGAGGCGGCGGCGGTGCTTGGCCAGGAAGCCGTCGTCGGTGGCGTAGCCGACCAGGTAGCGGGCCAGGTCGGGGGTGGTGATCCGCAGGACGCCGCCGGGGCGCAGGACGCGCCGGGCCTCGCGCAGCCAGCCGACCGCGACCGGCATGGTGACGTGCTCGATCAGGTGCTCGGCGTAGACCCAGTCGACGCTGGCGTCGGCGAAGGGCAGCGGCTTGGAGATGTCGAGCTGGGTGAACCAGCGGTCGCCGTCGACCCGGTAGAGGGTACCGGGTTCGGTGCCGGTCCCGGGGCTGCGCAGCGCGGTGAGGTCGGTGCCGAGTCCGCCCGGGTGGGCGGTGCGGAAGGCGGCGAACTCGATGCCGGTCAGGCCGAGGTCGGTGAAGTCCCGGTGGTCGAACGGGAGCCCGCCTGCGGCCGGTTCGAGTGTGCGGCAGGTGGCGACGTCGGCGCTGAACCGGTCGAGCTGGTCCTCCAGGCCGTCCGGGTCGTCCCAGTCCCAGCCGGGAAAGGCATTCTGTCTGCTCATGGTGTCGGTCTTTCCGTCGTTCTCGTCTGGTGCTGGGCGGTGTGTCAAAAAGGGCCCGGAGGCTGCCCGATGGTGCCTCCGCCGGGTACCGGACGGCCCTGCCGTCCGGTCCTTCCGGCTGCCCGATGGTGCCGTCGTCGCGACGCCTCCGGGGGGGCCGCCGGGTGCGCCGCGGCGCGGCGCGGCGTCGCGGCGGGATCAGGTGCCGCCGGGATCAGGTGCCGCCGGGATCAGCCGGTGGGCCAGGGGGCGAGGGCGGTGCGGTCCAGGTCGGCGAGCCGGGGGCGGCCCAGCAGGGCCATGGTGTGCTCCAGTTCGTCGCGGAGCAGGTCGAGGACCCGGGTGACGCCGTCCTCGCCGCCGGTGGCCAGGCCCCAGAACGCCGGACGCCCGACCAGGACGGCGCGGGCGCCGAGGGCGAGGGCGACGGCGATGTCGGCGCCGCCGCGCACGCCGCCGTCAAGCACGGCGGGGATGTGCGGCGGGAGGGCGTCGACCACCTCGGGGAGGGCGGCGAGCGCGGGCAGTGCGCCGTCCAGTTGACGGCCGCCGTGGTTGGAGACCACGACGGCGTCGACGCCGTGCTCGGCGGCGAGCCGGGCGTCCTCGGCGGTGAGGACGCCCTTGAGGACCAGCGGCAGCCGGGTGCGTTCGCGCAGCCAGGCCAGGTCGGACCAGGTCAGGGTGGGGTCGAACTGCTCGCGGCCGTGGTCGGCGATGCCCGAACTGCCTTCGGTCGCGCGGTGGGTGGAGGCCATCAGGGCGGGGTCGAGATTGACCGCGCGGATCTCCGGCGGGACGGCGAAGCCGTTGCGCAGGTCGCGCAGCCGGCGGCCGATCCGGGGGGCGTCGACGGTGAGCATCAGGGCGGTGAAACCGGCCGCCTCGGCGCGTTCGACCAGGGAGGCCAGCGCGTCCCGGCGGCGCAGCCAGTACAGCTGGAGCCAGAGTGGACCGGTCGCGGCGGCGGCGATCTCCTCCAGGGTACTGCTGGCGAAGATGCCCGCGACCAGCAGGGCCCCCGCCCGGCCGGCCGCCCTGGCGGTCGCGGTCTCGCCGTCCGGATGGACCAGGCGGTGGTAGGCCATCGGGGCAATTCCGAGCGGCAGTCCGAGCGGTGAGCCGAGCAACTTGACGGCGGTCGAGCAGTCGGAGACGTCGACCAGTGTGCGCGGGCGGAACGCGTAGCGTCCGAACATTTCGCGGTTGGCCGCCAGGGTGCGCTCCGCACCGCTGCCGCCCTCGATGAAGTCCCAGATCTCTGGGGAGAGTTGCTCGCGCGCTGCGCGTTCGATCCCGGCCAGCGTGAGTGGTGCCACGGCCATCCTCGTTCCCGGACGGCCGCGCTCGGACCAGTCCACGGGTCGGCAGCGTAGGAGGTCTGGACCTGATTGGTATAGACCTTGATTTGACCAAACGTCTGTGCAATGGTCTGGCAACGGAATTGACCGTATTGCTCGTGATTACCTACACACGGCGTTCATGACAAATCTCCTCACTGTGTGGAGTGGCGTTGACCCGCATTTCCCCTTCTTCACCGCCGCCTTCTTCACCCCCGCACGCCGATGCCCCCGACGACTGGGTCGAACGGGTGCTGCTGGCCGGTCCCGGGGGTGAGGAGTGCCTCCGCTTCGGCACACCCGTCGACCGCGACGCCCTGCGCGCGCTGGTCGCCGAGCAGGCCGAACGGCTCACCGCCGCCGGCCTCGGCCCGGGCGGCACCGCCGCGCTGCGCCTGCCGCCCTCGCTGGGCTTCGTCGTCGCGCTCCTCGCCTGCTGGCGCCTGCGGGCCCAGGTGGCCCTGCTGGACCACCGGCTGACCGACCACGAGATCGAGGGCGCGGTCGAACGGCTGGCCCCACAGGTCCTGGTGGGCTCCGCCCAGCGACCCTCGGCCGCCGCGCTGCGCGGCTACTCCGTGGTCGACCCGGTGGCCGTCCGGCTGCCCGCCGGCCGGCCGGCCCGGACCGGGCACGCCCTGATCCAGCTCAGCTCCGGCTCCACCGGCCCGGCCAAGATCATCGCCCGGACCGCGGGCGACCTGATCCGCGAGCTCGACTGCTACCGGCGGCTGGCCGACTTCCCCGGCGAGGGTGAGCGGGTCGTCCTGCTGTCCTCGGTGGTCCACGTGCTCGGGCTGGTCGGCGGACTGCTCAACAGCCTGCACGCGCACGCCCCGCTGACCGTCCCGGACCGGATGACGGCGGCGGGTATCCTCGCCAGCGTCGCCGACGACGACCGCCCCACCACGGTGATCGGCGTCCCGTTCCACGCCGAGCTGCTGGCCGGCGCCGCCGGACCGCCGGCGCTGCCCCAGCTCCGGCGGATGGTCGTGGCCGGCGAACTGGTCCGCCCGGGCCTGCCCGCCGCGTTCACCGCGCGGTACGGCGTCCCGCTCGGCACGATGTACGGCATGACCGAGCTCGGGGTGATCGCCACCGATCTGGACGGCACCCTGAACCCGGCCAAGCAGCCCGTCGAGGGCATGGAACTGCGTCTCGTCAACGGCGAGTTGCAGCTCCGCACGGCCGCCTCGCCGTACCCCGGACTGGACGATCCGACCCGCTGGGCCGACGGCTGGCTGCACACCCGCGACGCCGCCGTGGTCGACGGGACCACCGGTCTGGTCACCGTGCTCGGCCGCCGGGACTCGCAGGTCTCGATCGGCGGACTCAAGGTCGACCTCACCGAGGTCGAGCAGACCCTCGCCGCACTGCCGCAGGTCCGGGAGGCCGTCGTGGTCTTCGACGGGGGCGCCATCGAGGCCTACCTCGCCACGGAGGACGGCGCCGACCAGGCGCTCGTCCAGGACGGACTCGCCCGTCAGCTCGCCGCCTACAAGCGGCCGCGCCGGCTGGCCTTCCTCCCGCAACTCCCCCGGACCGCCACCGGAAAGCTGCTGCGCGACCCGACCGCCCTGCGCGCCGCCGCCGGCTGAACCCCGGCCAAGGAGCCTCCCGACACCGCCCACCGCACCACCCCGCTGCACCGCACCACTTCGGAACCACGCACCACCGCACCACCACACCGCCACACCGCCACACCACCGCACCACCGCACCGCCGAACCGCCGAACCGCCCCTGCGGGACCCGGCCGGCTCCCCGACAGGCAGACGCCCCGACAGGCGGACACCGCCACCCGTCGGACCCGGTCCGACCACCCGGACCGGCCGTGTTCACATCCCCGACAACCCCGCGCGCGCCGCACGCGCCCGGGCACAAGGAGCACACCATGCAGGACCGCATCCGCGAGTTCGTCCTCGCCGCCCTGGCCGAGATGCAGTACGACGTCTCCGAGGTCACCGGTGACACCGACCTCGGCCCGGCCGGGCTGGACCTGGAGTCGCTCGCCCTCGCCGACCTCTCGGTCCAGGTCGAGGACGAGTACGGGGTCAAGTTCGACCTCGACGAGATGGAGACCACCGCGCTGATGACGCTCGACCAGTTCACCGGCGACGTCGCCGCCCGGATCGCCGCCGCCGACAACGCCGCCACCGCCACCGCGGGCAGCCCGGCGTGACCGACCTCGCCGGACCCGACCGCGCCGAGGTCCTGGAGATGCTGGCGGCGTTCGGGCAGCGCGCCGTCGAGAGCGTCCCCGAAGAACTGGGTTCCCTCGAACTCACTTGGCTGATAGCCGAGTTCGAGCAGCGCTACGGCATCGAGCCGGATCTCGACGACGAGCGGTTCGAAGCCGTCCGGACGGTGGACGACGCCGTCGAGGTGTTCCGTGCAGCCGTCCTCGCGGCCGCGGGCGGCGCCGCGGACGCCGGAGCCACCACGACCGTCGGAGCCCTACGGACATGATCCGCCACGCCCAGCCCGCCGTCCGGCCCGTGGTGACCGGCCTCGGCGTGCTCAGTGCGGCCGGCACCGGGCCGGCCGCACTCGCCGAGGCCACCGCCCACGGCAAGGCCGCCTTCGCCGCCGTCACCCGGTTCGACGTCTCCGCACGCCGCACCACCCGAGCCGCGCTGCTGCCCGAGCCGCGCCCGCTCGCCGACGCGGTGCTCGCCGCCGCCGACCAGGCCTGCCACCAGGCGGGCCTGCCACCGGCGCCCGGCGACGGCGGCCTGCCCGTGCTGCTCGCCCTCCACAGCGACCTGCGCACCCGGGCCGCCGTCGCGGACGTCGCCGCCGGGACGGCCGCCGCCTGGGGCGCCCGCGGAGTCACCCGCACCTACACCGGCGCCTGCGTCGCGGCCGGCACCGCCGTGGCGGACGCCGCCGCGCTGGTCGCCGGCGGCCGGCACCCCCGGGTCCTGGTCGTGGCCGGACACCTGGTCGAGCCCGGCGTGTTCGCGGCCTTCGACGCCGGCCGCGCCCTGGCCCGGGACGGCGAGCTGCGCCCGTTCAGCGCCGGCCGGACCGGCACCCTGCTCGGCGACGCGGCGGCAGCCGTCGTCATCGAGGCCGAACCGGAGGCCGAACGGCGCGGCGCACCCGTGCTGGCCCGGCTGGCCGGCTGGGGCCGGACCGGCGACGCCCACCACGTCTGCCGCCCCGAACCCGAGGGCGAGGGCGCGGCCCGGGCCATCGAGGCGGCGCTCGCCCGGGCCGGGGTCGCCCCGGCCGAGATCGGCTACGTCAACGCCAACGGCACCGGCTCCCCGCTGGCCGACCGGGCCGAGGCGAGCGCGCTGCGCCGGGTGTTCGGCGAGCACGCCGCCCGGCTGCCGGTCAGTTCCAGCAAGGCCGTCCACGGACACGCGCTGGAAGCCTCGGCCCTGCTCGAACTCGTCGTCACCATCAGCGCGTTGAACGAGGGTCTGCTGCCGGTCAACGCCGGCTGGCTGGGCCCCGACCCGGACATCGGACTGGATCTCGTGCTGGACGGACCGCGCACCGCCCGGGCGCGCTACGCGCTCACCCTCAACTCCGCCTTCGGCGGCGCCAACACCGCACTCCTGGTGGCCGCCCGATGACCGCGCTGCGCATCCTCGCCGAGGCCGTCTGGCCCGACCCGGAGGCCGGGACGCCCGAGCAGCTCCCGCCGTTGCCCGGCTTCTCCGCCTCCTCGTTCAACCCGCTGGTCGCCGAGACGGCCGACCGCTGCCTGCGCGCCCGCCACGGCGCGGCCCCGGCCCCCGGCCGGACCGCGCTGCTGCTGGCCAGCACCGGCGGCGACCGGGCCACCGCCCGCGCGATCGACGAGGCTGCCGCCTCCGAGCGGCGGATGCCCCCGTTGCTCTTCTTCCAGTCCAACCCGAACGCCGTCCTCGGCCACATCGCCGCCCGTTGGGGCCTGACCGGCCCGGTGGTGGCGATCAGCCCGGAGGAGAGCCCACCCGGCCGGGTGCCGCAGGACGCGCTCGACCTGGCCGAACTGCTCCTCGCGGACGGCGACGCCGAGCAGGTGCTCGTCATCGCCGCCGAACAGGCCGACGGCCCCGGCGAGAGCGACCGGGCGGTGGCACTGCTGGTCACCGGCGTCTGAGCCGGACCCCCGCACCACCGACCCCGACCACGTCCCCCGACCGCGTCCACCGACCCCCCGCACGTCTGCGCTCCACCGGCGCGAACGGTCCCCCACCCGCCGCGTCCCGCCGCAGCACGCCCAGCACCTTCAGCACGCCCAGCACCTCGGGAGGGATCCACCCCGTGAGCATCCGCAGTATTCGCACCCTTCTGGCGGACGATCCGGCCGTCGGCGCCGGCAATGTCCTCACCAGCCGGCTCGCCCTCGGCCTCGGCCTCGACGAGCCGCTGCTGACCTTCGACACCGCCGTGGACGACCACGCCGCCTGGCAGCCCTTCACCGTGGCCGAGCTGGACCGCGCGGTCCGCGCCAGGGCCGCGACCCTGCACGCGCTCGGCGTCGGCCGGCGCGACCCGGTGGTGGTGTACGCGAGCGACGCCGCCGACCACGTGCTCTCCTTCCTCGCGCTGGCGCGCCTCGGCGCCATCCCCGCGCTGCTCAACCCCAACCTGCCCGGCGAGCGGGCCGCCCGCTACATCGCCAAGCTGGGCCCGGTCGGCATCCTCGCCGACGCCCCGCACCTCGACGCCCTGGCCGGTCACGACCCGGGCGCGCCCGCGTTCCCGGAGATCTCCACCCTCGGGAGCGGCGACCCGGAGGCCGCCCCGGCGCCGTACCGGCACTGGGCCGGTGACCCGGTCGCGATCACCCACTCCTCCGGCACCACCGGCATGCCCAAGGCCGTGGTCCACTCGCACGCGAGCCTGTACGCGGCGATCCGCCACCGTGCCCGGCTGCCCCGCCCGCAGGGCCAGGAGCGGATGCTCAGCGCACTGCCCGCCCCGCACGCCGCCACGCTGATCGCCGTCAACCTCGCGCTCGCCTCGCACACCCAGCTCGCCGTGCTCTCCAGCCAGTCCGGCGCCGGGGTGCTGGACGCGATCGAGAACTGGCGGCCCAGCGGTGTCGTCGGCTTCGCCGCGACCTGGGCCGACCTCGCCCACCACGACCTGGCCGCACGGGAGCTGGACTCGGTCGCGCTCTGGTGGAACACCGGCGACTGCGCCCACGAGGTGCACATCCGCCGTCTGGTCGCCGCCGGCAGCCGCGAGTCCGTCACCCGCGAGGGCCGGGTCCGGCTGCCCGGCTCGCTGTTCGTGGACGGCCTCGGCTCCACCGAGATGGGCCACTCGCACTTCTTCATCACCCACGGCCCCGGCACCGAGCGGTACGGCCGCTGCGTCGGCCGGCCGCACGCCTTCGTCGACTGCGAGCTGGTCGGCCCGGACGGCGAGCCGCTCGGCCCGGGCGAGGTCGGCGAACTCGCCACCACCTCACCGACCCTGGCGCTCGGCTACTGGAACGACTCCGCCACCACCTTCCGCACCCGGCTGCGCGGCCGGTTCCTCACCGGCGACCTGATGTACCGGGACGAGGAGGGCTACTACTACCACGTCGACCGGGCCGTCGACTCGGTCGAACTCGGCGACGGCAAGCGGCTGTTCACCGCGATGTCGGAGGAGCGGGTGCTGGCCGCCTGCCCCGACGTGCTGGACTGCACCGTGGTCGCGGTCCGCGACGGCGGGCAGGTCGTCACCGACGTCCTGCTGATCCTGGCCGCCGACGCCGACCCGACCGCCGACCGGACCAAGGCCGTCACCGCCGCCCTGGACGAGGCCGCCGCGGCCACCGTCCGCCAGGTCGTGGTGGTGGCCGGCGACGCCATCCCGCTCGGGCCGACCGGCAAGGTCCGCAAGGTGCTGCTGCGGCAGCGCTACCTCGACTCGGTGGCCGCCCCCGCCGCGGCGGACGCCCGATGAGCGCCGGCGCCGCCCGCACCGGCGGCCGCCCGGGCGCCGTGGTCACCGGCATCGGCCTGGTCACCCCGGTCGGCCGCAAGCCCGCCGAGGTCTTCGACGCGCTCATCGCCGGCCGCTCCGGAATCCGCGCGCTGCCCGAGGGCCACTCCGCGCACGGCTGGCTCAGCGCCGCCGGCGTCGCCCCGGCCGTCGACGGCCGCGAGGTGCTGCCGCCCACCGAGACCCGCTGCGTGGACCGGTTCGTGCTGCTCGCCCTCGCCGCCGCCGACGACGCGCTCGCCGACGCCGGCCTGGTGGTCGGCCAGGACTCCGACCCGCACCGCACCGCCGTGGTGCTGGCCACCGGCGGCGGCGGGCTGGAGACCTTCGAGCAGCAGTCGCACCGCCGCCTCGACCGCGGCCGGCCCGGCGTCAGCCCGTACCTGCTGCCCGGCATGCTCTCCAACATGGCCACCGCCCGGATCGCCATCAAGCACGGGATCCGGGGCTTCAGTTCGGCCATCGTCACGGCGTGCGCGGCCGGCGCCCAGGCCGTCGCCGAGGGGCTGCGGCTGATCCGGGCCGGCGACGCGGACGTGGTGGTGTGCGGCGGCAGCGAGTCCTCACTGCACCCGACGATCGCCGCCGCGTTCACCAACGCCCGCGCGCTGGCCTCCGGTTGGGACGATCCCGGGCAGGCCAGCCGGCCGTTCGACGTCCGCCGCAACGGCTTCGTGCTCGGCGAGGGCAGTGCGGTCCTGGTGCTGGAGAGCGCCGAGCACGCGAACGCCCGCGGCGCGGCCGGCTACGCCGACCTCACCGGGTGGGGAGCCTCCACCGACGCCCACCACCCGACCATGCCGCGCCCGGACGGCTCCGGCGCCGCCGACGCGATGCGTGCCGCGATCGCCAACGCGGGCCTGGCGCCGTCCGACATCGGCTACGTCAACGCCCACGGCACCGGCACCAAGCTGGGCGACGTCGCCGAGACCGCCGCGCTGCGCGCCGTCTTCGGCGACCAGGGCCCTGCGGTCAGCTCGACCAAGGGCTCCACCGGCCATCTGCTGGGCGCCGCAGGCGCGTTGGAGGCAGCGGTCACCGCACTCGCGGTGGCCCGGGGGACGCTGCCACCGACCGTCAACCTCACCGAGCCGGACCCGGCCTGCGCACTGGACCACGTCCGGGGCTCGGCCCGTACCGTCCCGCTCGGCGCCGCGCTGAGCAACGCCTTCGCCTTCGGCGGGCACAACCTCAGCCTGGTCTTCGAGCCCGCCTCCACCCGGTCCGCCAGGTAGGGCCGCTCCGGCGGTTCCCGTCGCACCGACGCCCGGCGTCCTGCGCCCGGCGGGAACCGCCGGACCGGCCCTGGCGCGGCAGCGTCGCCGCGCCGCCCGACCCGCGCCGGACCACTCGCCAACTCGCCACCCCCCGGGGGGAGATCCCGATGTCCATCCAGTCCATCACCCACGTCGAGTATCACTGCGCCGACGCCGACGCCATGGCGGCCGGCTTCTGCGCCGACTACGGCTTCACCAGCATCCCGCCCGAGCCCGGCCACCTCGCGACGGCCGAGTCCCAGGGCGCCCGCACCCTCCTGCTGCGCCAGGGCGGCATCCGCTTCCTGCTGCGCTCCGCCACCGACCCGGCCCACCCGGTGGCCCGGTACGTGGACCGCCACGGCGAGGGCGTCGCGGCCCTCGCGCTCGGCTGCACCGACCCGCAGGCCGCCCTGGAGCGCGCCGAGCGCCACGGCGCCCGCGTGCTGGACCGGGCCGGCGGCCTGGTGGCCGGCTTCGGCGACACCTCCCTGCGGTTCGTGGCCGAGCAGCCCGCCGCGGACCACGACGAGCCCGCCGGCCGGCTGCTGGACGCCCTCGACCACGCCGCGATCTGCGTTCCGGCCGGCGAGCTGGCCCCCGCGGTGCGGTTCTGCGAGGCGGCCCTCGGCATGCACCGGATCTTCGGCGAGTACATCGAGGTCGGCGAGCAGGCCATGGACTCCAGCGTGGTGCAGAGCGTCTCCGGCGAGGTGACCTTCACCCTGATCGAGCCCGACACCAGCCGCCGCCCCGGCCAGATCGACACCTTCCTGGCCGACCACGAGGGCGCCGGCGTCCAGCACCTGGCCTTCCGCACCGGCGACATCGCCACCGCCGTGCGCACCGTCCGGGACCGCGGCGTCGAGTTCCTCACCACCCCCGGCACCTAC
This sequence comes from Streptomyces sp. BE20, assembly GCF_036322525.1. NCBI lineage: Bacteria > Bacillati > Actinomycetota > Actinomycetes > Kitasatosporales > Streptomycetaceae > Streptomyces > Streptomyces sp. BE20. The sequence goes on from NZ_JAQYWW010000939.1 coordinate 240,590, forward strand.
TACGACGCGCTCGCCGAGCGGCTCGGCGGCACCGCCATCCCGGTCGACATCCTGCGCGAGCTCGACATCCTGGTCGACCAGGACCACGGCGGCCAGCTGTTCCAGCTCTTCGCCCGCTCCACCCACCCGCGCCGCACGTTCTTCCTGGAACTGATCGAGCGCCAGGGCGCAGGCACCTTCGGCACCGCCAACATCAAGGCCCTGTACGAGGCCGTCGAACGGCAGCGCGCCGCCGCCTCCGTCTGAGTTCGTACGAGCAGCCGCCACGAGAGAAAGAGGAGGCCCCACCCGTGACCACCGCACCCGAGTTCCACCTCACCGAGGCCGAACGCGCTCTGCTGCCCACCCCCGAGGAGGTGGCCGGCTACCTGGAGCACGGCTGGTACCTGTCCCGCCGGCTGTTCAGCGACGAGGAGCTGGACACCCTGCAGGCCGCCACCGAGAAGTACTACGAGGGCCACCGCGACCGCGAGCTGCCCGTCCGCCCGCCGAAGCTCGCGTCCTGGGAGCCCTCGCACGGGCCGATCCAGCGGCACAACGACTACGTGCACTTCGAGAGCGAGGCGATCGGCGCGATCCTGCGCAAGCCGCTGCTCGGTGCCGTCGCCGCGCTGCTCGCCGAGGCCGAGGAGATCCGGGTGTTCCAGGCCACCCTGATCTACAAGCCCCCGGTGCCGGGCGAGCCGAGCAACCAGGTGCCGTGGCACTTCGACAAGCACTACTGGCAGACGTCGAGCTCCGACCGGATGCTCACCGCCTTCCTGCCGTTCCACGAGTGCGGCGAGGAGAACGGCACCATCACGATGGTCGACGGCAGCCACCGCTGGCAGGAGCTGCCCTCCGGCGAGGACTCCACCCGGCACTTCGCCGACCGCGACCGCTCCGAGCTGGACGCCATCCTCGACGCCAACGCCGCGCACAACGGGCAGCAGGTGCGGAAGGTCCCGATGCACATCCCGCGCGGGCACGTCAGCTTCCACCACTGCCGCACCTACCACGGCAGCGGCCCCAACCTGGCGTCGTTCCCGCGCCGGGCCGTCTCGCTGCACCTCCAGGACGGCGCCAACGAGTACCGCGGCGCCACCCGGCCGGACGGCGGGACCGTGGTCTACAACCACGACGTGGTGGTCCGCCGCACCCCCGACGGCCGGCCCGACTACGCCGACCCGGACATCTGCCCGACGGTCTGGCGGGGAGACCTGTGACGGGGACCGCCGCCCTCGACACACCCGAGCAGCGGTACCGGATGCTGCGGCTGATCCGCTCCTTCGAGGAGCAGGCGCTCGGCCTGGTCAAGTCCGGCGTCATCACCGGCGGCATCCACCCGTACATCGGACAGGAGGCCGTCGCGGTCGGCGTCTGCGCCGCGCTGGCGCCCGGCGACCGGCTCACCTCCACCCACCGCGGCCACGGTCACGTGCTGGCCCGGGGCGTCGACCCGGCCCGGCTGCTGGCCGAACTGGCCGGCCGGGTGGATGGGTTGAACCGGGGCCGGGGCGGCTCGATGCACGCCGCCGACCTGCGGCTCGGCATCCTCGGCGCCAACGGCATCGTCGGCGCCGGCGCCCCGATCGCGGTCGGCGCGGCCTGGGCCGCACGGCAGGCCGGCGAGCCCACGGTGGCGGTCGCCTTCTTCGGCGACGGCGCGCTCAACCAGGGCGTACTGCTGGAGTCGTTCAACCTGGCCGCGATGTGGCGCCTGCCGGTGCTCTTCGTCTGCGAGAACAACGGCTACGCCACCACCCTGCCCGCCGAGACGGCCGTGGCCGGCAGCGCGCTCGGCCGCGCCGCCGCCTTCGGCATCCAGGCCGCCGCGGTCGACGGCATGGACACCGAGGCGGTCCGGACCGCCGCCGAACAGGCGGTCGCCCGGGCCCGGGAGGGCGGCGGACCGGCGTTCCTGGAGTGCCGCACCTACCGGTTCGAGGGTCACCACACCATGGAGCGCCGGATGAAACTGAACTACCGGTCCGCCGAGGAGGTGGACGCCTGGCGCGAGCAGGACCCGCTCCCCCGGGCCGCCGCCGCGATCGGCGCCGACCGGGCGGCCGAACTCGACGCCGAGGTGACCGCCGAGCTGGCGGCGGCAGAGCGGTTCGCGCTCGACTCGCCGCACCCGGACCCGGCCGGCGCGGCCGACCACCTGTACGCCTCCGGGCTTCGCCCCCGGGCGGGGGCGGTGACATGACCCGGCTCTCCTACACCAAGGCACTCAACCGGGCGCTGGCCGACGAGCTGGCCGAGGACCCGGCGGTCTGCGTGTTCGGCGAGGACATCGGCGCCGGCATGGCCGGGCCGACCCTCGGGCTGCTGGACCGGTTCGGGCCGGAGCGGATCGTCGACACCCCGCTCTCCGAGCAGGCCTTCACCGCGATGGCCGTCGGGGCGGCACTGGCCGGGCGGCGGCCGGTGCTGGAGTTCCAGATCCCCTCGCTGCTGTTCCTGGTCTTCGAGCAACTCGTCAACCAGGCGCACAAGTTCTCGCTGATGACCGGCGGCCAGGCGAGCGTCCCGCTGACCTGCCTGGTCCCCGGCTCCGGCTCCCGGGACGGCTGGGCGGGGCAGCACTCCGACCACCCGTACAGCCTGTTCGCGCACGCCGGGGTGAAGACGGTCGTGCCGGCCACCCCGACCGACGCCTACGGGCTGCTGCGTTCGGCGGTCCGCGACCCGGACCCGGTCGTGGTCTTCGCCCCCGCCGCCGCCCTGCCGGTCCGGGAGACGGTCACCTGGGAGCTGGCACCGATCCCGCTCGGCACCGCCCGGGTGCACCGGCCCGGCACGGACGTCACCCTGGTCGCCGTCGGCCACCTGGTGCACGACGCGCTGGCGGTCGCCGAGGAGCTGGCCGACGAGATCTCGGTCGAGGTCCTCGACCCGCGCACGCTGTACCCCTTCGACTGGCCCGCACTCGGCGAGTCGCTGGAGCGCACCGGGCGGCTGGTCGTGATCGACGACTCCAACCGCAGCTGCGGCATCGGCGCGGAGGTCCTGGCCACCGCCGCCGAGGAGTTCCGGCTCATCGCGCCACCGCGACGGGTCACCCGTCCGGACGGCACCGTGATGCCGTTCGCACCCGCCCTCGACCGGGCCCTCCAGCCCGGCCGGGAGCAGCTGCGGCACGCGCTGCGGGCCGTCATGAAGTAGGCGACCGGGACACGGTCGGGCAGGATGCGGAGCGGGGGCGGCCACGGTGGCCGCCCCCGCTTCGTCACACCACCTTGGGTACCGCCCCGAGCAGCGCCGGCAGCTCGTCCGCCGGGTCGCGGAAGCGGTGCAGCGCGGCCCGGCCGGCGTCGCCGCGCAGCTTCGCGGCCAGCCGGGCCGGAAGCACCACGGTGGTCAGCAGGCCGGTCCCGTGGAAGCCTTCGACGCTCCAGGAGACCCACGGCAGCGGATAGTTGGCGGTCGGACTGAAGAACACCGGCCGCTGCCCCTGGAAGCTCACCTCGTACAGCCCGAAGCGGCTCCAGTTGGAGAAGCTGAACCGGCGGTGCTCCGGGTCGAAGCCGAGCGGGACGCACTCCTGCAGCCGGGGGCGCCCCAGCTCCTCCAGGAAGCGCAGGTTGGACCGCAGGTTGAGGTGCCGGTCGGCGTAGCCCAGCACGGCCGAGCGCAGCGCCCCGGCGAGCACCGCCGGGCCGTCCGCGGGGGCGTACGGCAGGTGGATGTCGCCGAGCAGGTTGCCGAGCAGGGAGTCCGGCAGGCCGAGCGGCCGGCGCACGTTCACCGGGACGGTCAGCGTGCGCGTCTCGGCGTCGCCGTCCAACTGCCGCACGGTGTGCACCACCTGGGCGCAGACGGCGTCGCCGCCCGAGACCCGCAGGCCGGCCGCGGCGCTGAACTCCTCGCGCATCCGGGCGATCTCGGCGTCGCCGAAGTACAGCTGGACGGTGCGGTTGGCGCGCGGCCCGGCCGCGACCTCGCGGGCCAGCAGTGCACTCTCCTCCGGGCCGGGCAGCCGGAACCCGGGGCTGCCGCAGTCCTCGGCGGGCAGGACCTTGTCGAGCAACGCGTCCTGGTCCTCGACCAGTTCGGCGACCGGAAGTTCCTCGCCCTCGACCGCCGCCGACCAGGCGCGCAGCAGCAGCGCGAAGCTCTGCAGGTCGCCGATCGCGTGATGCCAGGAGCAGCCGAGCACGGTGCCGCCGTCGGCGGTCCGGGTGACCCGGACGGTCAGCAGCGGCCCCTTGCCGGTGCGGGCCGCCGGGGCGTCGACCGGGTCGGCCAGATCGGCGCCGGGCAGGGTCACCCGCCCCATCGCCTCGGCGAGCGTGCCGTCGACGCGGTAACTCTCCAGGGGAACACCGGAGTCGTCGCAGACCGCCGTCAACACCCCGTCGACGGTGTGGAGTCGGCCCGCGAACACGGGGATCCGGGCCAGCGCGCGGGCCAGTCCGGCGGCGAGCCGGTCCTCGTCCAGCGCGCGTTCGAAGAAGAACACCACGGAGACCGAGAGGTCGGCGAGCATGGTGTCGACCAGCCCGCAGCGCAGCACCGTCCCCGGGGCCGAACCGGCCCTGACCAGCCGGGTTTCGCTCAACTGTGGCCAGACACTCATGGGTCCATCCCTGGGCTCGCGGGGACAGCCGTGCGGACCACCCGGACGACCGTGCAGATCACTCCCCGAACGATAGGGCAGCGCACCGGTGTTGATCCAGTGGTCCAGTCCAATTCGTGAGAGGCCCGCCCTGCCGGCAGCAGACCCGGGGGCTGCGGCCGGTCCTGCGGGCAGCTCGCGGCAGCCCGCGGCAGGTCCTCGGCCGGGCCGTGACCAGGCCGAGGACGGCGCCCGGGACTAGACTCCGAACCATGGGAGAGCGCCCAGGCGCGCCCTCGGCGCCGCCCCTGGTACTCGTCACCGGCACGGACTCGCGACTGCTCGACCCGCGCCGGGCGTATCACGTCGGCCGCGACCCGACGAGCGAGATCGTCCTCGACGACCCCCGGGTCTCGTGGCACCACGCCGTGCTGAGCGTCGCCGCCGGCCACTGGCGGCTGGAGGACGTCGGCAGCACCAACGGCACCTACACCGACCACCACCGGATCCGGTCCGAGGACGTCGGCCCCGGCACCCGCCTGCGGTTCGGCAACGCCGCCGACGGCCCGTCCGCCACCTTCGCGGGCCTGCCCGAACCCGCGGCCGGCGAGCGCCCCTCGCTCGTCGCCCCGCAGGCCTCCGGCACCTTCCGCCGGCCCAGCGCCGTCCTGCGGCTGCCCGACCGCAGCGTGCGGATCGGCCGGGCCACCGACAACGACCTCGTGCTCGACGACCTCGTGGTCTCCCGGCACCACGCCGAGCTGCGCACCCTGCCCGGCGGCGGCCACGAGATCGTCGACCTCGGCAGCCACAACGGCACCTACCTCAACGGCCAGCCCGTCCAGCGGGCACCGGTCGGCCCGACCGACATCGTCGGCATCGGCCACTCCGCGCTCTGCCTCGCCGGCGACGAGCTGGTCGAGTACACCGACACCGGCGAGATCTCGCTCAACGTGCAGAACCTCGTGGTCCGGGTCGGCGCCGACCGGCGGGTCCTGCTGGACGACGTCTCCTTCCCGCTCGCCGAGAAGGCCCTGCTCGCGGTGGCCGGCCCCAGCGGCGCCGGCAAGTCCACCCTGCTCAACGCCCTCACCGGGCTGCGCCCCGCCGACGAGGGCACCGTCCTGTACGACGGCCGCGACCTCTACCGCGACTACGCGGAACTGCGCCGCCGGATCGGCCTGGTGCCGCAGGACGACATCCTGCACACCCAGCTGACCGTCCGCCGCGCCCTCTCCTACGCCGCCGAACTGCGCTTCCCCGGCGACACCGCGAAGGAGGAACGGGAGGCCCGGGTCTCCGAGGTGATCCACGAGCTCGGCCTGGACAGCCGGGCCGACCTGGTCATCTCCAGTCTCTCCGGCGGCCAGCGCAAGCGCGTCAGCGTCGCCCTCGAACTGCTCACCAAACCCTCGCTGCTCTTCCTCGACGAGCCCACCTCCGGCCTGGACCCGGGCATGGAACGCTCCGTGATGCAGATGCTGCGCGGCCTCGCCGACGACGGACGCACGGTCGTCGTGGTCACCCACAGCGTGCTCAGCCTGGCCGTCTGCGACCGGCTGCTGGTGCTCGCCCCCGGGGGGCGGACCGCCTACTACGGCCCGCCCGACGAGGCGCTCGACTTCTTCGGGTTCACCGAGTGGCCGGAGGCCTTCGAGGCGTTCGAGAACGAGGACCACGCGGCCTGGCAGCGCCGGTTCCGCGAGTCCCCGCTCTACCGGCGCTACGTCTCCGCGGAGGCGCTGCCCCCCGCCCGGCCCGTACCGCAGGAGCCGTCGGGCGGACAGCCCGGACCGGAGCCCCCGCAGGGCTGGTTCTCCCAGCTGGGGACGCTGATCCGCCGCTACACGTCGGTGCTCGCCGCCGACCGGCTGTTCCTGACCGTCATGATCGCCCTGCCGTTCCTGATCGGCGTGATGTGCCGGGCGATGGCCGGCACCCGGCTCTCCCCGGACAACGCGCTCAACTGCCTGCTCACGCTCTGCATCGGCGGTCTGCTCACGGGCTCCGCCAACGCGGTGCGCGAGATCGTCAAGGAACGGCCCATCTACCAGCGGGAGCGGGTGGTCGGGCTGTCCCGCTCCGCCTACCTGGTCTCCAAGGTGGTGGTGCTGGGCACGATCACGGTGGGGCAGGCCGCCGTCCTCACCGTGGTCGGCCTGGCCGGGGTCGACCTCACCCCGACCCTGCCCAACGGCGTCCAGGTCGAGACCGGGGTCCTGCTGCCACCGCTGGTCGAGCTGATCATCGCGGTCGCCCTGCTCTCCTTCTCCGCCATGATGCTCGGCCTGCTGGTCTCGGCGACGGTCCGCAAGGAGGAGGCCACCATGCCGTTGCTGGTGCTGCTCTCCGTGGTGCAGATCGTCTTCAGCGGCGCCATGCTGAAGCTGTACGCGGTACCCGGTCTGGAGCAGTTCGCCTGGCTGGTGCCCTCCCGCTGGGGTCTGTCCGCGATGGCCCGGACCGTCGACCTGCACGCCGTCTTCCCGACCACGATCACGGCCGACCCGCTGTTCCGGCACGACCGGACCGGATGGCTGTTCGCACTGGTCATGCTGGTGGCGCTGGCGGCGGCGCTGTCCGTCGCCGTGCTCGCCCTGCTGCGCAGGCAGGAGCCGACGATCATGCGGAAGTAGCGGACGGAGGCGACGGGCGGCGGAACCGGGAAGCAAGGGAAAGCGGCGGAAACAGCCGGGAGACGGACGAGAGACGGACGAGAGCCCATGGACGAGTTCGCGTTCCGCCCCACCCATGTCGCCCCGCCGGACGGCCTGGCCAGCTGGGTCACCCCCGACCCGGCGCAGCCGACCGCCCGGCTCGATCCGCTGCTGCCGGTCCGGCTGATCGCCCGCGAGGGCGACTGGGCCCAGGTCCTCTGCTCCAACGGCTGGACCACGTGGGTGGACGGCCGGCTACTGGTCTCCCTCCCCGGTGTGCCCCCCGGCGCGACCGGCCCGCCCGCCCGCACCGCCGACCCGCGCCCCGCGCTCGCCGAGGTGGAGGGCCGGCTGGCCCGCTACCGCTCGATGCTGGAGGACCTCGCGGCGGGCAGCGCCGACCTGGGGACCTTCCAGGACCGGGCCCGCGGCCTGCGGATCGGCCTGGTCATCGACGGCGAGGCGCTCTGGGTGTACGACCCGGCGCACGACCGCTGGTGCTACTGCGACGGCCTCCAGCTCCAGACGTACACCGCCACCGACCGTCCGCATCCGGCGGCCCCGGCGACGCCCTCGACCCCGGTCCCGCCGATCCCGCCGGTCGCTCCGGTCTCCCCGGACGACGGGACGTACGAACCCACCCGGGCGGTGGAGCTGTGATCCCGCCGACCGGCCGGCCCGGGCCCACGCCGGACGAGCCGGCACCGGACGAGCCCGGGCCCGAGGCCCGGCCCGCGCCCGAGCGTGAACCCGACCGCGGGCCCCTCACCACGCCGAACGTGCCACCGCCCGACGACCCGCCCCCCGCGTCTCCCCCCGCACCCGTACCGTCCGCGACACCCACGGCCAGGCCCGCACCGACGGTCGAGCCCGCCGCACCGGACGCACCTCCCGCACCGGACCCGGCACCGCCCCCGCCCCCGCCCCCGCCCCCGACCGCCGTCGGTGACGACCCCGGCCCCGGTGGCGGCCCCGGCAGCACCGGCAGCCCTGCCCCCCGACGCGTCCGCGCCGAGCGGCCCGACCTCCTCGACGACCTCGACGACGACTTCGGGGACGACTTCGGCCCGCCCAGCCTGCCGGCCGGCATGGTCGGGCGCCGGGTCGCCGGCTACCGGCTGGAGTCGGAGATCGGCCACGGCGGCATGGCCGTCGTGTACCGCGCGAAGGACCTGCGGCTCGGCCGCACCGTCGCGGTCAAGCTGCTCGCCCCCGAGCTGGCCCGCAACGAGGTGTTCCGGCAGCGGTTCATCCACGAGTCCCGGGTCGCCGCCGCGATCGACCACCCGCACATCATCCCGGTGTTCGAGGCGGGCGAGGCCGACGGCATCCTGTTCATCGCGATGCGCTACGTCGAGGGCGGCGACCTGCGCGGTCTGATCAAGCGGGGCGGGCCGTTCCCCGTCGACCGGGCGGCCGGGCTGGCCCTGCAGATCGCCTCCGCGCTGGACGCCGCGCACGACCACGACCTGGTCCACCGCGACGTCAAGCCGGGCAACGTGCTGGTCGCCGCCGGCACGGACAGCGAGCACCCCGAGCACCTCTACCTGGCCGACTTCGGCCTCACCAAGAAGTCGCTCTCGCTGAGCGGGCTGACCGGCGTCGGCCAGATCGTCGGCACCCTGGACTACGCCGCGCCCGAACAGATCTCCGGCCGGCCGCTCGACGGCCGCTGCGACCAGTACGGCCTCGGCTGCGTGGTCTTCGAGATGCTCGCCGGGGTGCCGCCGTTCCGGCGCGAGAGCGACCTCGCCCTCCTCTGGGCCCACCTCAACGACCCGCCGCCGACCCTGCGCGACCACCGTCCCGACCTGCCGGCCGCGGTGGACGAGGTGGTGTCCCGGTCGCTCGCCAAGTCCCCGGGAGACCGGTACGCCGGCTGCTTGCAGTTCGTGGCCGAGCTGCGCGCCGCAGCCACCGTCCTGCCGGGGGCGGGGCCGCCCGCGAGCCAGTGGGCGGCGGCCGGACCGCCGACCCAGGTGGTCCCGACCCACCACACGGACGCGTACGGGGGCACCGCGTACGGCGGCCCGCACGCGGGTGCCGCTCCCGGCGTCCCGGAGCCGCCCGCCTGGGCCGACCCGGTGGTCCGTCCGCCGCGCTGATCCGCACGCCGGGGTGACGCGTCCCGCCCCCGGCGCTGCGCTTCAGCCGTTACCGCTGCTCGCCGGGCGCCTGCCCCCGGCGCTTCAGCCGGGCCGCCACGAGGCCGCCGAGCCAGCCGGCGACCAGCCCCCACCCGGCGGCCAGCGGCACTGCCGTCCACAGGACGGGGCTGAGCACGACCGTCCCCCCGGTCAGGGCGGCCGCCGGGCCGACCGGATCACCGACCTCCGGGCCCAGGACGGAACTCAGCAGGTCACCGAGGCCGCCCTCCCCGAGGCCGACGCCCAGCACGGAGAGCCCGTAGTCGGCCGAGACGCGCGTCCAGACGCCGACCAGCAGTACGGTGACGGCCGCCGCCGCGGCCAGCCGGACGGCGTGCTGCCAGAGCCGGACCCCGCGCGGCGAGCGGTAGGCGGCCAGCAGACCGGCCGCGAACATCAGGACCCCCGCGAGCGGAAGCAGCCACCACGCCCGTGCGTCCTGCTCGGCGAGCGTGCCGAGGCTCACCGTGCCGTCCTGCCCCTCGGGGGTGCGCAGCACGGCGGCCAGCGGCTTGGGCACCGGCAGGCCGAGCGCTCCGCTCAGGTGGCCGCTCCACTCGGCTCCGAGGCCGACGCCGAAGGCGATCCAGACCAGGTTGGGCAGGGCGAGCAGCACGACGGCGGCGATCTCCCGGGGGCTGCCGTTCACGACCGCCGTCCCGACCGCGGCCACCAGGCCGAGCGCCACGTAGCCGAACAGCACCGCCAGCATCGCGAACGCGGCCGGCCGGACGGCCTGTTGGAACGGGACGAGGGCGCGCGGCAGCGGGGCGCGGCGGGACACCGCGAAGGTGATCGCGAGCACGACGAGGAGCCAGAGCAGCCCGAGGCCGAGCGTGGAACCGGGGTCGGCGTGGAAGCCGACCTCGGGCGACAGTCCGAGGGCGCCGCCGAGCTCCGCGACGAGGTCGTTGCCGAGCGGGACGGCGAAGGTGTGCCGGGCCCCCAGGGTGAGCAGGACCAGCGCCACCAGCCAGACCACCGCCGTCCGGGCGGCCCGGCCGACCAGTTCGCCGCCGCCCGCCACGGCCCGGAAGCGGAGCTGACGCAGGAACACCTCGGCCACGGCCAGCGCGCCGACCAGGCCGACCGAGAGCGGCATGGCGGTGATCCCGGCGTCCACCGAGGCGAAGAACCCGGCGCCGCCCTCCAGTTCGACCGATCCGCCGACCGCGAGCACGAGCGCGGCGGCCACCACGTACGGGAAGCCGCCGCCGGGCAGGGCGTCGGCACCGGCCGCCCAGAGACCGAGCGCGGCGACCGCCGCCATCGCGGCGAACCCCGCGGCGACCACCGCGAGCGCGTCCAGCCACCCGCGCAGGGCGCCGGGCGGCCCGGCGGCCCCGGTGGGCCGCCCCGGGTGCGGACGGGCCTGCTGCTGCATGCGGGCCTCCTGATGGCTCCGATCCCCCGCGCCACGACTCCGGACCCCCGCGCGCCTCGCTCCAGGGTGACCCAGGACCGGCCGGCCCGCCCGGCCGCGCCTCGGGCCGTTGCTCCGGACGCCGCGACGGCGGGTGACCGGGTCGCGGACGACCGGGTCGCGGGTGGCGCGGCGGGTGACGCGGCGGGGCGACCACGGCTTGCTGTTGCGACGGATCGGGAGCGGGGGGAGAAATGGATCCCAGTGGCAGGAGCCTCCTGCGCCGACCGGACTCGCCGGCCGCCTGCGAAACGGAGCCCTCGATGAGTTCCCAACCACCTCCGTCCGGCCCGCCCTCGGGACCTCCCTCCGGACCCCCGTCCGGGCCGCTCTCCGGGCCGCCGTCGGGCGGCCGCTCCGGACCGCCCGGACCCCCGTCCGGACCGCCCTCCGGTGCCTCCGGCGGGCCCTCCGGGGGACGTCCTACGCCGTGGTGGCGCTCGGGCCGCAAGGCCGCGCTGGTCGCCGGCACGGCCGTGGTGGCCGTGGTGGCGACGGTGCTGATCGTCAACAACAGCGGCGGCGGCAAGCAGGACGACGCCGTGCCGACCGCCAACGAGGTCGCGCTGCAGTCCCCGCAGGACCCGGGACCGGCGCCGTTCACCCCGTCGGTGGAGACCGAGGGCGTCCAGGCCCCGGCGCCGGCCTCCACCCCCGCGCAGCCGGCCACCACCCGAACGGGTGGAGCGGCGACCACCGGAAGCACCGCCGCCGCGACGACGCCGGCCGGCATCCAGAGCGTCGAGGGAACGTCGTCCGGCCTCTACGGGGGCACGATGTCCAAGCCGAACTGTGACATGGAGAAGCTGGTCTCGATGACGTCGACCGGCGACAGCGGCCGGGCCTGGGCGTCCGCCCAGGGCATCGACCAGTCCGAGAACCCGGCCTACCTGCGGTCCCTGACCCCGGCGTTCCTGCGGGTGGACACCCGGGTGACCAACCACGCGTACAAGGGCGGCGCGGCGGTCGGCTACCAGGCCGTGCTCCAGGCCGGTACGTCGGTCCTGGTGGACGCGCAGGGCGTGCCCCGGGTGCGCTGCGGCTGCGGAAACCCGCTGAAGCCGCCGACGCTGGTGTCCGACGCGAAGTACACCGGCAAGGCCTGGGCGGGCTTCCAGCCGTCCGCCACCGTCGTCGTGGTGCCGGCGCCCAAGCCGGTGGCCGAGATCCTGCTGGTGAACGTCGTGACCGGCGGCTGGTTCGTCCGGGTGACCGGGCAGATCGAGATCGTCGACCGGCCCGCCCAGCCGCCGCGCGGCCCGCTGGCGCCGGGTGTCCCGCCGCCGGCCCCGATGACGCCGACCGGACCGTCGGGCTCGGGCTCCACGTCGACCTCGCCGTCCTCCTCGGGGTCGACCTCGGGTTCCGGTTCTGCGACCGGCTCGGGTGCGACGTCGGGGACGCCGTCGGGTTCGACCTCCGGGTCCACCGGGCCGTCCAGCGGGTCGGCGACCGCCTCCACCGCGACGCCGTCCTCGGGTTCGGCGACGGCCTCGACCGCCGGGGCGACCTCGTCCGGGGCCACTCCGTCGAGCGCCTCCACCGGGGCGACCACGTCCGCGCCGCCGACCAGCGCGGCGCCGACGACCGCCGGCGGGACACCGTCGACGGTGACCTCCGCCGCCACGGCGACCACGGCGACCACGACGGCGAGCACCGCCGTCCGGTCGGCCACCGGCACGACCACGACGGCCGCCTCCGCGCAGCAGACCGCGGCGGTCACTCCGACCTGTTCCACCACGCAGCCGTCCACGCTCCCGCCCTGTCCGACCCCGGAAGCCGGCTGAGCCGACCGGCCGCCGGAGGCCCGCCGTCACCCGCCCCTCGACCGGGCGGGCGACGGCGGGCCTCGTTCCGGGCTACGGCAACAGCACCTCGGCGTCGTCCGGACCGAGCATCCGGCCGTCGGCCGCCCGGACCTCGATCGGGGCGATCGGCGCGCCGTCGACGCGGTCCACCAGCCGGGCGCGGGGCTCGTCGCTCTCGAAGAAGTACTGCTCGCCCCACTGGCGCAGCGCCGTGACGACGGGGAACAGCGCGCGCCCCTTCTCGGTGAGCACGTACTCCTGGTAGGGGCTGCCGTCGGAGGCCGGGGCCGTCTCGAAGACCCCGCCGGCGACCAGGCCGGCGAGGCGGGCGGACAGGATGTTCTTCGCCAGTCCGAGGTTCTTCTGGAACTGACCGAACCGGCTCAGCCCGTCGAAGGCGTCGCGGACGATCAGCAGCGTCCAGCCGTCGCCGACGACGTCCAGCGGCCGGGCGACCGGGCAGGACGACTCCTCGTGCGTGGTGCGCCTGGGCACGCGCGCCTCCTCTCACCTGCGGTTCCCTCCGCCCGGGGGCGGGGTTTCACCGTGCAACCCTAGCGCGCGACCAGCGGATCCCCATGCGGTTGCTTATTGAAACCAGACTGTGCCAGGGTGGCGTGGTAGCACATTGAAACCGCATGGGGCCCGGCCACGTCCGGGCCCCCGCCCGCCCCCAGGAGCCGTCCACGTGGTCCCTCCCGACACCACCCGCACCGCCCGCACCGCCCGCGGGACCTCCGCTCCGGCCGCTGCTGCGGCCCCCTCCGCACCCGCCCGTCGGCTCTCCCCCGCCATCGCCCTGCTGTTCTCCGTCGCCGGCGGCCTCGCCGTCGCCAACGTCTACTACTCCCAACCGCTGCTCGACCTGATCGCCGACGACCTCGGCATCGGCCGCTCCACGATCGGCCTGGTCGGCACCCTCACCCAGGTCGGCTACGCGGTCGGGCTGCTGCTGCTCGTGCCCCTCGGGGACCGCCTCGCGCCCCGGCCCCTGATCGTCGGCCAGCTCGGGCTCTCGGTCGTGGCGCTGGGCGCCGTCGCCCTCGCCCCCTCCGCGCCGCTGATGCTCCTCGCGTCCATGGCGGTCGGCGTTCTCGCCGTGGTCGCCCAGGTGGTGGTCGCCCTCGCCGCCTCGCTCGCCGACCCCGCCGACCGGGGCCGCATCGTCGGGACGGTGACCAGCGGCATCGTAATCGGCATCCTGCTCGCCCGGACCGTCGCCGGCGCCATCGGCGACCTGGCCGGCTGGCGCGCCGTGTACGTGGTGTCCGCCGTCGCCACCGGCGTCATGGCCGCCGTCCTGGCGGCCGTCGTCCCGGCCGGGCGGCGCCGCCCCGAACGGATCGGCTACCTGCGGCTGGTCGGCTCGGTCTTCACCCTGTTCGCCCAGGAGCCCGTGCTCCGGGCCCGCGCCGGGCTCGCGCTGCTGACCTTCACGGCCGTCACCGTCCTGCTCACGCCGATGGTGCTGCCCCTCGCCGCCCCGCCGTTCGACCTCAGCCACACCGAGATCGGGCTCCTCGGCCTGGCCGGCGCGGCCGGCGCACTCGGGGCGGGCCGCGCCGGGCGCCGGGCCGACCGGGGCCACGCCGAACGGACCCTGGCCATCGGGCTCACCGCGATGCTGGTCTCCTGGCTGCCGGCCGTGCTGCTGCCGCACTCGGTGTGGTGGCTGGTGCTCGCCCTGGTGGTCGTCGACTACGGCCTGCAGTCCGTGCACGTGGTCAACCAGCACCTGCTCTACCGGGTCCGGCCCGAGGCGCAGAGCCGGCTGACCGCCGGCTACATGCTGTTCTACTCGGCCGGCTGCGGCCTCGGCGCGATCGCCTCCACCCTGGTGTACGAGCACGGCGGCTGGACGGCGGTGTGCGGTCTGGGCAGCCTGATCAGCCTGCTCGCACTCGTCCACTGGCGGCTCACCACCCGGCGGCAGCCGGCGGACACCGGTGGCCGCGTCAGCCCGTGACGGCCAGCTCCGCCACCACCGCCCGGTGGTCGGCGCCGCGGACGGTGTGCTCCGCCACGGACACCGCACGCAACCCGTCCCCGTGCAGGACGTGGTCGATCTGGATCACCGGCCACAGGTAGGGGAAGTCCGCGTTGGACTCCGGCCAGGTGGGCGAGCCACCGCGACCCAGCTCGGCATGGGTGTCGGTGAGACCCGTGCCGAGCAGGTCACGCATCGGCGCGTGGTCGAGGCTCGCGTTGAAGTCGCCCAGCAGGACGGCGTTGCGGGTGGCGCCGTCGGCCGCCGCCCGCAGCTCGTCGAAGTCCTCCGCCCAGCGGCCCGCGTCACCCAGCGGGTAGTACGTGTGCACCGCCGTCAGCCGGACCGTCCGACCGCCGACCGCCACGTCGACGGCCACCTGGTCACGGGCCGCCGCCGAGGCCGCACCGTCCAGCGGGGTCAGCGGGAGCCGCGAGTAGACGGCGGTGTCCCGGCCGGGCCGCACCTCCCGGTACGGCAGCACCTCGGCGATGCCCGCCCGGTCCAGCCCGGCGGCGGCACGCGGGCCCAGCTCCTCGACCGCGAGCACGTCGACCCGCTGCTCACGGACCAGCCGGACCAGCTCGGCGGTGTCCACCTGCCCCATGTAGGCGTTGCTGGTCGCCACTCGCAACCGTGGCGCGTCGGCCGGGACCGAACCGCCGTCCGGTACGAACCTCGGGACCAGCCAGCAGAGTTGCACGGCGACGAGCAGCCCGGCGACCGCCACCGCCCACCACGAGCGCAGCGCCAGCAGCGCCCCCAGCACCACGAGCGTGCCGAGCGCAGCGTGCGGCAGGCCGACCACCACGAGCGACAGCGCCGTACCGTCGTCCCACCCGGCCAGCCGGACCACGACCAGGCCCGCCGGCACCGCGAGTGCGGCGGCGCAGAGTCCCCTCAGCACCCGTCGTACGCGGCCCCACCGGCCCGGGCCCGGCACCGTCCGTCCCATGCGTCACTCCCGCCCCTCGACTCCGTCGGAAGACGCCCCCGGATTCCCGGCGGTTCCCGGGGCGCCCGGACGCGCAGCGCCCCGGCACCGGGGTCCTCAGTCGACGCAGGGGATGCCACCGGCCCGCACGGCGGGGCCCTGCATGGGCGGTTCGGGGGCGGATCCGGCGGCCGGGGTGCCCGCGGGTGCCGGTCCGGCGGAGGAACCACCGGGCGCGGCACCGGAGGTGGGGCCGGGCGTCGCGCCGGAGGTACGGGCGAGCGTGACGACCACGTGACCGGCCGGAGCGGCGGCGGAGGCCGTGGGGGTGACGCCGTAGCGGGCCGCGACCCGCTCGGCCTCGGCCTTCGCGCCGGTGCCGTAGCCGACCGTGGTGGCCTTCGCCCGCCCGGCCGCCGGGCTCACGGCCGTCTTCCCCACCGGATGGCCGAGTTCGGCGAGGGCCTCGGACTCCGCCGACGCGGCGGCGGCACTCACCCCGTAGACATCGACGGTGGCCCGTTCCTTCGCCGGCGGCGCAGGGGTCTCCGGCGCGGTCGACGTGCCGGCCGGCCCCGCGGCGGGTGCCGGTGCCGCGGCCGGGGCCGGGGGCGGCGGCTCGTGGCCGAACAGCTGCTTGACGATCCGCCTGATCTGCTCCGGGTCGACGGTGTTGACCTCCTGGCCGCCGATGTTCTTGAACCCGGTGATCGGCAGGGTGTTGAACTCGACGTTGCCACCGGTCAGGTCGGGCGCCTGCTGCGCGAAGTCCAGCAGGTTCCACCGGTCGTCGATGACCACGTCCTTCTTCACCACGTCGAACAGCCGCTGGAGCTGCCCGAGGTCACCGATGACGCCCTGCTGCTTGAGCTTGTACACGACCGAGGAGAGGAAGGCCTGCTGGCGGTGGGTCCGGTCGAGGTCGCCGTTGGTCAGGTGGTGGCGCTGACGGACGAAGGAGAGCGCCTGCCGAGCGTCGAGCGAGCTGATGCCGGCGGGCAGCCTGAGCCCGGTACCGCCGCCCTCGTGGTTGGCGGTCCGGGCCACGATCGGATCGTCGACCGGGTTGTTGAGGCAGACCTGGATCGGCTCGACCGCCTTGGCGATGTCGTAGAAGCCGATCAGGTTGACCTCGGCGAAGTGGTCGATCGGGACGCCGAGGAACGCCTGCACGGTCTGGACGGTGGCCGACCGGCCCGCCTCCCGGCTCTGCCGCTCCAGCTCGGACCTGGAGAGCCCCCTGCCCCCGAGCCGCTGCTCGGCGGCCCCCTTGGCGATGCCGTACGCCTCCTTGATCTTGTGCATCCGGCCGTCCGCGCCGACGGTCTGCACGTAGTCGTCGCGCGGGACGGAGAGCGCCGTCACCTTGCCGCCGTCGGCCGGTATGTGCAGGACGATCAGGGCATTGGTGTTGTACCCGCCGATCTCGCTGGACCCGGCGTGCAGTTCCTCCTCGACGAACTCCTTGGGAAGGTCGTTGCCGTCCATGTCCTTGCGGCTGTCGAGGCCGATGAGCAGCAGGTTGACGGACCTGTCGAGGCGCGGCGGCGCGTTCCTCCGCGCCTCCGCCAGCGCCCCCGACTTGACCATGCCGCCGTCCAGTTGACGGTACTCGTACCAGACGAGGCCGCTCGCGCCGAGCACGGCCGCCGAGACGGTGGCGGCGAGCGCGCGGCCCACGACGGTCAGCGGCCCGGTGCGGGGATCAGCCACGACGGTTCCTCCGGTCGGGAGTTCGGGTGCCCCGGGCCCCGGCTTCGCGGGCACCCGAGCCGGAGCGCCGGGCGCCGCCGGGGCGGAGATCAGGGCGGGGATCGGGGCGGGATCCGCGTCTGCGGCGCCGGTCGCGGGCGACCCGGCCGTCCGGGGCCGGGCCGGTGCGCCGGGCGCGGACCGCCCGCACGGCGAGGACCAGGAGCGCGGCCACGGCGGCCGCCCCCATCACGGGGAACGCGCCGACCACCCAGCGCACGGCCGCCGAGGCGAGCGCCTTCCCCTGGTACGCGTCCCGGTCGGCCAGGTAGGCGGTGGCCGCCCGGGACGCCAGCGCCACCGGCGGCGCGGCCGTGACCACCCACCAGCCCCCGGCCCCGCCGCAGAGTGCGGCCGCCGCAGCGGCGCCCAGCACGGCTCCGGCCGCGAACAGCGGACCGCCGCCCCGACCGGCGGCCTCGGCGGCCGTCGCGCCGAGCAGCGGCAGCCCGACCGCCGCCGAGACGGCTGCGCCGCCCCGACCGCGCGGCCGGCGCGACGCCGCCCGCCGCGCCTCCCGCCGCGCGACCGCCCGGTGACCACCGCCGGTCCGATCGGCCCGGCCGTCCTGCGCGCCCGCGGTGTCCTCCACGCCCGCCGCATCCGGGCGTCGGGCCGTCCCGGCGGTGCTGCCGGAGCGCGTCCCCACCTCCCGGTACGAGGTCCCCGCCACCTGTCCGGCCATGACCCACACCCTTCCGCCGCGCCCGCGAGCCAACTTCTACAATCCTGTAGAACTGACCTGGAGCATACAAACCCACCCCCGCAAAGTCATCCGCACACCTCCTACCCGGTCACCGAAACCGACGAACCGCCAGGTCAGCGGCGGCTAGGATGACCGCGAACCGCGCTGAAGGAGCAGAAACGCCATCATGTTCGAGAACCTGAAGAACATCGCCGACAAGGCCACCGACCTCGCCCGCGAGCACAGCGGTGCCATCGGCCAGGGCCTGGACAAGGTCGCCGACGTCATCGACGGGAAGACCGACGGGAAGTACAGCGACAAGATCGACACCGCCACCGGCAAGGCCAAGGACTTCATCCGCGGTCTCGACGAGTCCAAGAAGCCCGCGGAGTAGGGCCGTCGCGCACGGGCCGTCACGCACGGGCCGTGCGTGACGGCCACCGGGCCGGGACCCCTGCCGCGAGGTCCCGGCCCGGACCGCGTCAGGCGGAGGCCGTCCTGGCGATCCACACGGCACGCCAGGCGAGCGCGTCCGCGACGCCTTCGGCGATGGTCCGGCGCGGCTCCCAGCCGAGGAGTTCGCGCGCCGCCGTCACGTCGCTGTAGCAGCCGAGCACGTCACCGGGGCGCGGATCGGCCTCGCGGACGTCCAGTTCGGCGCCCACGGCCTGCTCGAAGGCGGTGACCAGCTCCCGGACGGTGGTGCCGTCGCCGGTCCCGACGTTGATGACGCGGTACCGGTCGGTGGCGGCGGGCTTGATCACCTCGTCGAAACGGGTGAGCGCCGCGACGTGAGCCTCGGCGACGTCCTGGACGTGGATGTAGTCGCGGATACCGGAACCGTCCCGGGTGTCCCACTCCACACCGGTGATCGTGAACGGGATGCCGGCGGTGTGGGCCTCGATCAGCTTGCCGAGCGCGTGGCTCGGATGGAGGTCCTGGAGGCCGGTGCGCAGCTGCGGGTCCGCGCCGACCGGGTTGAAGTAGCGCAGCGCGATGACCCGCAGCTCCTCGGCGCCCGCGCCGCGCGTCCAGTCCTGGAGGACCTGCTCCATCATCTGCTTGGTCCGCGCGTAGGGGCTGCTCGCGTCGACCGGACAGCCCTCGTCGACCCGGCCGTCCGGGGTCGGCGCGTAGATCGAGGCGGAGCTGCTGAACACCACCCGGGTACAGCCGTTGCGCTGGAGCGACTCCAGCAGCTCCACGGTCTTGCCCACGTTCTCGCGGTAGTAGAAGAGCGGCCTGGCGACCGACTCGGGGACGACGATGCGGGCGGCGCAGTGCACGACGGCGTCGATCTCGGGATGGTCGGCGAAGATCCGGTCGACCAGCTCCGGATCGGCGATGTCGCCCCGGTAGAACACCCGGCCCTCGACGAACTCCGCCCTCCCCTTGGAGAGGTCGTCGAGTACGACCGGCGTGATTCCCCGGTCGAGCAGGGCGGACGCGACGGTGCTGCCGATGTAGCCCGCACCGCCGGTGATCAGGACCTTCCGCATGGTCGAACGCTCCCTGGCTTCCGTTCGGACACCCCGTCGGCGCCCGATGGAAGTGGGGACGGCCCGTTCGCGCCCGGTGGTTCCCTCGCCCTCGCGGTCCCTGCCGCGGTGCGGGTCCGGCCCGTCGGCCACCGGACGCGACGGCCGGCTCAGGAACGCCGGGCGCGGCGGCGGAGCCGGAAGCCGGTCGCGACCAGGACGACGGCCGCGGCGGCGGTGCCGACGGCGGCCCAGGTCGCGGCGTCGGAGGCTCCGGCGGCGTCCGCGGGGTTCGCCGCGTCGTGGCGCTCGGGCAGGACGGCGGACGTGACCGGCGTGGCGCTCGCGGGCGTGACCGGCGTGGCGCTCGCGGGCGGCGCGGGGACGGTGGCGGCCGTGGGTGCGGTGGTGGGCGCGGCCGCGGGTGAACCGGTGGGGACCGGCAGGGTCGGGTCGGAGATCACCGCCGCCTCGACGTCGAGTTCGCGCTCGCCGTGCCCCAGCGAGGGGAAGGCGCAGTCCACGGTGATCCGCCAGTGCCCGGCCGGCAGCAACTCCCGTGTGGTGTAGGCACCGGGGCGGCCGGGGACGGCGACCAGCCGCCACGGTCCGGCGGTCCGTCCGTCGGCGGAGGTCGCGGAGAGCGTTCCGGCGAACTCCTCGGTGACCGGGTCGTGGTCGTTCTCCCAGGTCGCCACGGCGGTGACGTGCCCGCCCTCCTGCCCGGCGACCTCCAGGTGAACGGTGTCGCCGTGGGCGGCGGCGGGGACGGCGGCGGGAGCGAGCACGGCCGCCGCGGCGAGGGCGGCGGCGGCGAACGGACGGGTACGCATGGCAGGTTCCTCGTGGGGGACGGCCCGGGTCCGGCCGCCGCCGTACTGGTGGCGACCGGACCCGGGGCGGGTGGGGCGGGGCGGAACCGGCGGGACCGGCCGCCGGGGACGGCTCCCGGGGAGCAGCGCCTCCGTCGGGGCGGCCGTCCCGGTGGGGGCCGGCGCGCCCCGGAAGGCCCGCCGGTCGGGAGGCCCGCCCCGTCGAAGAGGCCGGCTCCGTCAGGAGGCCTTCTGCAGCGCCCAGGACTGGTAGGCCTGGCCGTTCGGCTTCTGCAGTTCCAGCAGCCAACCGCCGTAGTACCAGCGGTTGCTGACACCGAGGACCAGCGTGGAGCCCTCGGCGCTCAGGGTGAACCCGCCGCCCGACGGGGTGAACCGCCACTTCTGGCCCGCCGTGTCCGAGCAGGCCCGCTGCGCGAGGTACTGCCCGGCCACCGGGTCCCCGCCGAGTTGCAGGCACTTGTCGGAGCGGGCGGACTTGATCCGCAGCGCGCCGGAGCCCGCGTCCTCGAAGGTCCACTTCTGGTTGGCGTAGCCCGTGCGCTGGTAGGCGATGGCCACGGTGCCGTCGTTGAGCGAGCTGCCCCACAGGTCGGCGGCCTGGCCGGTGAGCCCGTTCACCATCGTGTAGCGGGTGCCCGGCTGCGGCCGGCCGGCGTCGGCCGGGGTGCGGAAGGTGGCCGGGCGGCCGGGCTTGGAGACCGTGCCGCCGGCGTCCCGCACGGCCACCGCGACGGTGTACGAGGTACCGGGCGCGAGCCGGACCAGGCCGACCGCGGTGGAGCGGACGGTGCCGAGTGTCCGGCCGTCGAGCAGCACGTCGTAGCCGCTCGCGGAGGCCACCGCGGACCAGCTCACCATGACGGAGGACTGGGTGATCTGACTGATCGTCACATCAGGGCCTGCGGTACCGGCGGTGGGTGACGCGGTCGCGGTCGGGGTCGCCGTACCGGTCGGGGACGGGCTGCCGGTCGCGGTCGGCGAGGGGCTCCCGGTGGTGGTGGCCGTCGGGGTCGGCGTCGGGCCGCCGGTCGGGCTCGCGGTCGGTGAGCCGGTGGGGCTCGGCGAACCCGTCGGGGTGCCGGTCGGCGAGCCCGTCGGCGTGCCGGTGGGCGTGCCGGTCGGGGACGGGCTGCGGGTGGGCGAGGCCGTCGAGGTGGGCGAGGCGGTCGGGGTCGGCGTGCGGGTCGGCGTCGGTCCGGGGTCCGGGTTCGGACCGGTGGAACCGCCGGCGATCAGGAAGCGGTTGCTGGCGACGTTCCAGTGCGTGGCGAGGTAGCTGCCTGCCGCCGGGCTGGTGTGGTAGTAGTCGTCGTGCCGGCAGTCCAGCCGCATGTCACTGGCGTTGTCCGGGCAGACCGTGCGCATCGCCGGGTAGTACGGGGTGTCCGAGTAGCACATCAGGTCCCACTCGTCGACGCAGTGGCCGCCCTTGCTGGAGTTGGGCGCGCTGTTGCTCACCGCGCCCAGGTTGTGGCCGAGTTCGTGCGCCGCGGTGTGACCGCCCCAGCAGCCGGCGTCGGTCCGGCCGTACGAGGGGCCGAAGTTGCTCAGGTTGTCCTGGCCCGGCCGCTCGTCGCCCGCGAAGGTGCCGATCCCGCAGTAGACCTTCGCGTCGGCGAAGATCATGTACTTGCGGTCCTTGCGGTTGAGGCCCTGGGCGGTGAGCGCGCGGTTGCTGGTGTTGAAGTCCGCCATCTCGGCGTCGGAGATCTGCACGTTCAACACCGAGGCGGAGCAGTCGGGTTCGGTGACGAACCGGACGTGCCGGACACCGCCGGTCTCCTGGGCGCTCGCGTTGTAGATGACGTCGACGTCGGCGGCCCACTTCTTGAAGGAGGCCAGGTACTGCGCGAAGCGGTCGCTGCCCGGCGTGTGGACGTACACCACCTGCACGCGGTTCCCGGCGCTGCCGTCGCCCTCGCACACCACGGCGGAGGCGGCGCCGGCCGCGGGCGTGCCGGCCGCACCCGAGCCGCCGGCCGCGGCCGGATCGCCCAGCAGCGCCTTCTGCGCGGCGTCGAGGACCGGCGTCGCGCCCTTCAGGAGGTCGGCCGCCGCAGGCGGTTGCGCATCGGGGGCGGGAGTCAGCACCGGCGCCTGGGCAACGGCGGCGGCCACCGGCGGAACGTCCTTGCGGATGTCCACGTCCTTCGGCGGCGCGTCCGGGCCGTGGCTGCAGAGGTCGCCGCCGGACACCTCCAGCGAGCCGGCGCAGCGGTCGCCGCCGGGCAGGGCCAGGCCCGCGTAGACCAGGCCTCGCTCCGGCTGGTCCTTGGGTATCTCCTTCAACGGCGCGGCCTTCTGCTCGCGCTTCGGGCCGGGCGCCCGGGTGGCCCCCTCGGCGGTGCCGGTCTCGCCCGGATCCCCGTCCCCGGCGACGGCTCCGACCGCGGCCGCCTCCGCCCGGTCGGCCGAACCGGCCACCGCCACGGCGGTGTCACGGACGACCTCCGGCTCCATCGCCGTCCGGATGCCCAGCACACCCGCGACCAGGCCGGCCGTGACCGCCACGGCCACCAGTACCGTCCGCTTCCCCGCCCGCGTCCGCCGTCGACGGCGGAGCTCCGTACTCCGGTGCCCCATCGCGTGTCTCCTCTCCTCGTGCGTCGACCCGGCCGACCGCGTGGGGCGGCGGCCCGGGCCTTCCGACACTCCGGAGACCGGAACGGGCGGAGGCGATAACAGAAACCTCCTTTCGAAATTCGCGCGGGCGGTCGACACCGGCCCTCCCGTGCGCGACCCGTGAGGAACCGGAGGAGGACGCGGGTGGGGAGCGGGTCCGGCGCCGCGGTCGGCGCGGGCGGCCTGCCGGATCGACGGGCCGTCCGATCCTCCGCCCGGCGGTGCGACCGGTCGACGGTGCGGTGTCGCAGCCCTGCCGGAGTCGCCCCGCACCGCCGACCGTCCGACGGTGCGTCCGCCGGGGCAGCGTCGCCGGCGGGGCGGGAGGCGGAGCCCAAGGACAGGGCGAAGGACAGGGCGGAAGGCCGAGCGGCCGCCGATCGAGGGGGGCTCTCGGGGGGCGCGGGAGGTGAACACGGCGCACGGCGATGCCGGGGAGCGCACTCGGGGGGTATGCGCTCCCCGGCGCGGGGAGGTGGCGGCCACCCCTGCCGGTCGTCCGCGGGCCTCGGACTCCGGCTGCCGTGACCGGAATGCTAGACCTGCCCGGGGTCCGTGGCCAGAGCCCTGACCAGCAAATTTCCCGCCCAGGACATGCCACTTGATCAGCTCGCACCACCCCGGCACGCCGCCTTGCCGGCCCGCCGCCGGGCGACCGCCCGGCGAACCCCGCGCGAACGGGGCGCGACCGTCACCGACGGTTCCCCGGTCGGCCACAATCGGCCGGATCCGACCGGTCGGCCGGTCGGATGTCCGGCGCCGACGCCGCACCCGGCCGCACACCCGGCCGCCCGCCCGACCACGCGCCCGGCTCCGCACGCGGCTCCCCGGCGCACCCGGTCACCCGTCCGGCCGCACCCGGCGGAGCGCACCGCGGGCCACCGGGCACCGGCCCACGCCGCCGTGGACCGACGTGGACCGCCCCGGACCGACGTGGACTCAGGCGGCCACGCCGAGCCGCTGCGCCGCGTACCCGGGGACGCCCTGGCAGTGCAGGGTGGCCAGGCTCGCGGCGAGCCGCACCGGATCGCCGGCCAGCCAGAGCCGGAGCGCGGCGCCCAGCGCCCCACTGGCCGGGCCCACCCGCAGCCCGCTGACCAGGGTGACCCGCTCGCCGACCAGCGGGAGCAGATCGGCGACGGGGCCCGGCAGCCAGAGCGTGACCGCACAGGGAGCGGGCCGGGAGAGCAGCCGTAGCAGGCCCGGAACCGCCTCCCCGGGCAGGCCGGGAGGGACGGGCAGAGCGGTCGAGGATCTGGAAGCCGTCGCGCCCGCCCGCGCGTTCGCCCCGGGCAGGCCGGGCGAAACAGGCGGAACGGGGAGGCCGGGCCGCACGGGAGCCACCGGGAGGCCCGGCAGGGAGCACGGGACGGAACGGGCGTGCAGGCTCGGGATGACGTCGAGCAGTCCGTCCACCACGACGTCCGACACGTCGGTGCCGTGACCTCGCGCCAGGGCACGCAGCAGGGCCCGCTCGGCCGCCGTGATCCGGACGGTCAGCATGACTTCTTCGCAGTCCATGGTCCCAGTTCCCGTCTTGAGCTCGTGGGTGCTCTTCGGTCGTGTCCCGGTCAGCCGTTGTCGATCACTACCTGCCCGTCAACGAGCCTCCGCTACCGGCGTGATCAAGCCATAGTGGCCGTCGTAGCGGCGGTACAGTACCCGGCCGCGACCGTCCCCGGGATCGGTGTGGAAGACGAAAGGCCAGCACGTGAACCAGAGTTGACGGGTGGCCTCGGGCAGGTCGAGCCGTGGCGCCGGGTGCGGGCTCTCCGTCAGCGGCAGCCCGGAGCCGCCGAGCCGCACGGTCGAGTGGGCCCGGACGAGCCGGAATCCGCCGTCGACGGGGCGGCGGTGGACCATGCTGTCCTGCCCCGTGAGCACGTCGGAGAAGAGGTGGAAGCGATAGTCCAGGGCGAGCATCTCGCGGACCGCCTGCTCGGGCGTGCGGCCGGCGAGCGGAACCGACTTCCGCCGGACGATCCGCCGTTCGGCCGGCGGGCGCGACGCGTACTGGGGGCGGTAACTGCTCTCGTGCTCCGCGGCGAGCCCGATCCGCCCCTGTTCGCGCAGCCGCACGGCCCGGCCGGCGAGCGTGCCGAGCGCCAGGTCGACCGCCTCCCGCACCGTCACGGCGGCGAGCTCCACCCGGACCCGGCCCACATCGGCCAGCTCCACCGAGGCCTGGGCGACGGCGGGCCTGGTCACCGAACGGCCGCCCGGCCGGGCGAGCCGGAGACGCGCGCGGTGCGCGTCCGGTCCGAGGTCCGCGAGCAGCGCCAGCGACCGCGCCCGCGCGTACTCGACGTCCTCGCGCGGCAGTTCGCCGCGGATCTCCACGCGGACGTCGAGGGCCGGCCGGTGGCGCAGACGGTTCATCAGGGATCCTCCTTGGCTCCGCACCATGCTGGACCTGCGCACCCTCTCCCGCCGAGGGCCGAAAGGCCCTGCCCGCGGGGCAGGGCGGCCCGGGCCCGGCAGGCCCGTCGGACCGGGCCGGAAGCGGGCGCCGGACCGGTCCGGGCGGGCGCCCGCCGACCTTCCGCCGCCACGCCGGCACTCCACCGATGGAGTGATCCGGGCGAATACGGCGCAACGCTCGCGGGACCGGCGCGTTTCCTATGGCGTGCGCCCTCTCGCAGTGGCGCGCGCGGGGGCCCGCGCCGATGGCCCCCGGATCACGGCTGTCGCGGTGGCGGCTCCGGTGGTACCGCAGCGCCGGGCCGGCACTCCGGGCCGGCACCTCGGTCGGTCGCGCCGGTCCGTCCCGCCGGTCCAACTGGTGAGAGGTGATGTCATGATCCTGATGAACGAAACCCACAGACCGCCCGCCCCGCCCAGAACGTCCCCACCGGGAACCCGGCGCGTCGTTCCGCCGCTCGCACCCGGCGCGCTGCCCGGCCTGGGCCACGCACCCGCGCTGCTGCGCGACCCGCTCGGCTTCCTCGGCTCGCTCGCCCGGTACGGCGACGTCGTCCGGATCCGCCTCGGCCCGCGCACCGTCTGCGTCGTCACCGACGCCGGGCTGGTCCACACCCTCCTGGTGGCGCTCGCCCACGACTGCCCGCGCGGCGCCGTCCAGGACACCCTCAAGACGGCGTTCGGCGACGGCCTGCTGATGTCCGAGGGGCGCGCCCACCGCGACCGCCGCCGGATGATCCAGCCCGCCTTCGGCCCGGACCGGATGGGCGAGTACCTCGCGGTGATGCACCAGGTCACCGAGGAGCGGGCGGGGCGCTGGCGGCCCGGGCAGGTCCTCGACGTGGCCAAGGAGATGAACCACCTCGCGCTGGAGATCGTCACCCGCGCGCTGTTCGACGCCCGGCTCAGCGAGGACGCCACGCTGGCCTTCCACCGGGCCCTGCCCGACATGGTGAAGGGTCAGATCGTGCAGTCGCTCTACCCGCACCCGGCGCTGGCGCGGCTTCCGCTGCCGGTCAACCGGCGTTTCGAGGCCGCCGTCCGGGTCCTCAACCAGGTGGTCGACCAGGCGATCGGCCAGGCTCCCGACACGGCGGCCGGCCGCGCGGGCTGTCCGGTCGGCCTTACCGCCGGAGGGCGCCAGACCCTGCCCGCGCTGCTGCGCGCCGCCGCCGACCCGGCCACCGGGCGACCGCTCACCGAGGCGGATGTGCGGTCCGAGGCGATCACCATGTTCGGCGCCGGCACGGAGACCGTCTCCACCACGCTCACCTGGCTGATCGACGAGCTGGTGCGGCACCCCCGGGTCGAGGCCCGCGTCCTCGCCGAGCTGGACGAGCACCTGCCGGCCGGCACCGCCCCCACCCCGGAGGCGCTCGCCCGGCTCCGCTACACCCGCGCGGTCACCCAGGAGGTGGTGCGGCTGCACGCGCCCAACGCGTTCCTGATGCGCACCGCGCGGGTGCCCGTCGAGCTGGGCCCCTACCGGATCCCGGCCGGCACCGAGCTCCTGTACAGCCTCACCGCACTCCACCGCGACCCGGCGCTCTACCCGGAACCCCTCGCCTTCCGCCCCGGACGTCACGAGGACGGCGGCACCGGCCCGGGCGGGACGGCCGCACGCCAGGCGTTCGTGCCGTTCGGCGCGGGCAAGCACAAGTGCATCGGCGAGGCCTTCGCCTGGGCGGAGCTGACCGTGGCCGCCGCCGCGATCCTCCGCCGCTGGCGGCCCACGGCCGTCACGGGGTCCCGAGCCCGCGAGGTGGTCTGGACCACCGTCCAGGCCCAGGGGCTCCGCGTCCGGCTCGCCCCGCGCGGCGGCGCCGCCCCGCACACCCCGGGCACCCACCGCACGCCCCCGGCCCGCGAGAAGACGCCCGGCCGGTGTCACCTCCCCGGCAAGGGCAAGGGCCCGCGGGCAGGCGCCGGGGCAGGAGCGGGCACAGGGACGGGACGGCGGCCGGGAGGATCCGGCGCGGACCGGCCCGCTCCCGCCGCCGACCCGGTCGCGGGCACCCGCCGCACCGCACCCGCCCGCACCGCACCCGTCCGCTCCACGCCCGCCCGCTCCACGCCCACCCGCTCCACGCCCACCGCTACCGCGTCCGTCCTGACCGTCGCCACCCCGGCCACCGCCGTCCCCCGGCCCGCCCCGCCGGTGCGCCCCGGGCCATCGCCCACCGCCGCGGCGACGCCCCCCGCCCCCCGCACCCCCGGCGAACTGCGCGCCGCCGCCGCCCGCCACACCGGCTGGACCCTCGCCCACGGCCTGCTGACCCCGCCCGACCTCCGCCGCTACCAGACCTACGCGCTCCCGGAGCTGATCGGCCACTCCTATCCCCGGGCCAGGGGCGCCGAACTGGACCTGCTGGTCGACGTCCTCGGCTGGTTCACCATCCTGGACGACCGCTTCGACGGCCCGCCGGGGCGCCGTCCCGCCGAGGCCCGTGCCATCGTCGGCCCGCTGCTCGGCGTCCTGGAGGGCGGCCCCGCGCCCACCGGCCTCCCGCAGCCCCCGCTGCTCGGCGCCTGGCGGGAGCTGTGGCAGCGTCAGGCCGCCCCCATGTCGCAGGCCTGGCGCGACCGCGCCGCCGCCGAGTGGCGGGCCTGCCTGGAGACCTTCCTCGCCGAGACCGCCCACCGGGCCGCCCGCACCGTCCCCGATCTCGCCGAGACCGTGCGCCTGCGCCGCCACGCCAGCTGCCTCTACCCGTTCATGGGCATACTGGAGCGTGTCCACGGCGCCGAGGCGCCCGCCGGGCTGCTCGCCGAGCCCGAACTCCACCGCCTGCGCGCGAACACCGCCGACATCGCGACGCTGATCAACGACCTGTACTCGGCGGACCGCGAGGAGCGCCAGAACTCCGCCGCGTTCAACACCGTGCTCACCCTGCAACGGGTCCGCGGCTGCACCCGCAGCCGGGCCGCCGCCGCGGTCCGCGCCCGGATCGACCGGCTGACCACCGAGAGCGAGACCCTGCGCCGCAGGCTGCTGCGCCGCCATCCGGCCGGTCACTGGTA
Source organism: Streptomyces sp. BE20 (assembly GCF_036322525.1). NCBI lineage: Bacteria > Bacillati > Actinomycetota > Actinomycetes > Kitasatosporales > Streptomycetaceae > Streptomyces > Streptomyces sp. BE20. Next base: position 268,901 of record NZ_JAQYWW010000939.1, read on the forward strand.
CCTGGACGGCACCCGGGAGCTGGTCGAGGGCGTCTACGCCTGGACCAGCACCAGCCGCCGCTACGGCGGGGAGGGCGGCAGCCGGTGACACCCGGCGGCGGCCGGCCGGCGACCCCGCAGGTTCAGCACCCGCCGCGGGGCCGGCACCGGCCGCCGCCGACCGGTGCTCCCACCCGCCGGCCCGCTGCCGCGGCCGCCGCGCGCGAGGGTCCCGGGGTCACTTCCGGTCGCCGAGCGCGAACAGCAGGAGCACGAAGCCCGCGAAGAGGTGGGTGGCGAAGATGTAGATGCCCGCGCGGATCAGCATGGCCCTGCGCCGCGCCCTCTCCTCGGCGGTGCCGTCTCCGGTGCGCTCACTCATGGCCGGGTTCTCCTTCGGTCGGTCGGGCCGGTCGGGCCGCGCGGACCCGCCGCTCATCCGTTCCTCCCCGGTGTGGCGCGGGACTCGGGCGCCCGCAGCTCGGTGAGCAGCGCACCCTGGTCGGTGATCAGTTCGGTGAGGATGCGCCGGGCGGCCCGCAGCAGCTCGGCGACGTCCGGGGTGCTCAGCGCGTAGACCACGGTGTTGCCCTCGCGGGTGGCCGTGACCAGCTGGGTCCGGCGCAGCACCGCGAGCTGCTGGGAGAGGTTCGACGGCTCGACCTCGATCTCGGTCAGCAGCTCGCGCACCGGGCGCGGGCCGTCCTGGAGCAGCTCCAGGACGCGGATCCGGACCGGGTGCCCGAGGGTCCGGAAGAACTCGGCCTTGGCCTGGTACAGCGGGACCGGCATCGTCCGCTCTCCCCGCGGGTCGGTGGGTGGTTCGCCCGCCGGCGGCCCGGGGCCGGGGCGGGCGCGGGCCGGGGCGGCCCGAAGCATCATCCTCGTAGATGAAGAATTCTTCAAGCCGTCATGATGCCCCACCGGGAACGGGCGACCGGGCGACCGGGCGGCCCGGCAGAGCGACCGGAGCCGCCGGAACGGGAGGGAACGGGACGGGCCCGGGGTCCGCCGACCCCGGGCCCGCACCTGTCGCTACCGCCCGATCAACAGGGCACCACGACGTCGAGGGTCACCGGGGACGGGCCCCACGGGTAACCGGCCACACTGAAGCTGCCGTGCACCGTGGACCCGCACGGCACGGTGCCGCCGACCCCGGTGACCTTCACCGTGCTGGCGGTGAAGCGGGTGTAGCCGCTGACCGAGCCGAGCGAGGCGCCGCCCACGATCTGGCCGGAGAGGCCGGTGATCAGGTCACGGGTCTCCAGCGGCGGGCCGCCCGGGCTCGGCGGGCCGGCCAGGGAGATCCGGCCGTACAGCTGCACGTCGGTGCCGGTCACGTCGGCGCAGACGGCGGTCCACACACCGGCCTGCAGGCCGCCGTAGCCGCAGGTGGTGACCGTGGTGGTGGTGGTCGTGGCGCTGCTCTGCGCCGCGCCCGCCTGGGTCGGGACCGCCAGCAGGGCCGCAGCGCCGGCGGCACCGGCCGCTATCCGGGTGAGTCGGTTCATCCGCATGGTTCCGCTCCTCCTCAATTCGTCAGTCTCTGCACCGCAGAGCACTTCATGTGCCACATGTGACATTTCACATGTGGCGTGCGGCAACCCTGACACAGGATTCGAATGCGCCGCAGCCCTTCAGACCCGAAGATCACCTTTCAGACCGGAAACTGGCCTTCGATGGCGCGATCACGGCTCGATCTCGCACGTCACACCCCACCCCGCAAACCTCGGGCGTCACACCCGGGCCGGCCGGCAGGGCGCGGTGCCGCCGCTTCGGCACCGGGCACTGCCGGCCGGCCCCCGCCGCCGGGGCCGCTACCTCAGGGGCAGCCGCCCGGCGCCCAGCCCCTGCGCGCTCTCGATCGCCATGTCCATGTACGCGAGGGCGTGCGCCCGCCGGACGAACGGGTTCGGGTAGAGCGAGCGGTGCCGACGGCCCTCGCGGACCCGCAGGCACTCGTCCACGATCCGGTGCCACCGGCCGTCGAAGGCCCCCCGGGCGTACTCACCCGCTCCGCGCTTCGACGTGATCCGCCCGGTCGCCAGCGTGTAGTGCAGCCGGCTCACCCCCAGCACGCCCCAGGCCGGCCCCTGCCCGCCGAGGCAGGCCAGCCCCGGTCTCGTGGTCAGCCGGGAGGCCCGCCGCCACCACGGGCGCCAGTACTCGCCCAGGTTCCCCGCCGTCCAGACGGCCAGCTCCCCCGGGTCGGTGTCGATCATCAGCTCCTGGGCGCGCGGTCCGCAGAGCGTCACGCCGTGGTGCGCGAGCGTGTGCCAGAGCACCGGATTGCGGTCGGACCGCACCCGGTGACGGACCTTCCCCTCGAACGCGTGCGGACCCGGCGCGGCCTGCGAGGGCGCACCCGCCAGCTCGTCCCAGGTCAGGTAGGGCCCGTCGAAGAACGGTCGCGGGTACTTGGCCGCGAGCAGGGCGTGGGCCCGCTCCAACCCGGCGAGCTGGTCCACGCCGACCGGATCTGCGGACACCGCCACGAAGTCGATGTCGCTCCGCTCGGGGTGGAAGTCGTCCAGAGCGGTCGAGCCGGTCAGATAGAGGCCCTCGACCAGCCCGGGTGCGGCTGCGTCGACCAGGGACAGATAGGCGTCAGCGATCTCGTGTACGAGTGGGTGCACAGTCACGGCCGCAAGCCTGCCATCCGGATGACCCTCCGTGTCCGTTCGTTTCCGCTTTGGGTCGGCGCGTGTTGATCGGACGTGCACCGTCTTCGCGCCACCCTCACCACCTTTCGCGCCAGCCTTCTCGCCACCCTCGCCACCCTCGCCACCCTGGGGTCGGCGGTGGCGGCTCCGGCACCGCCGACCCTCATCGGCCAGGAGGTCCGCCGGCTCCCCGTCGAGGAGCGGGTCGTGGCGCTCACCTTCAACGCGGCCTGGGACGAGACCGGCCTCGCCGCCGTCCTGGCCACCCTGCGCGACCGGTCCGCACCCGCGACCTTCTTCCCCACCGGCCAGTACGCCGAGCAGCACCCGGGCGCCGTGCGCGCCGTCGCAGCGTCGGGCCACGGCCTCGGCAACCACTCCTACAGCCACCCGCACTTCACCGGCCTCCGGCCCGACCGGGCCCGCGCGGAGGTGCTGCGCGCCGACGCCGCGATCCGCGCCGCGGCGGGGGCCGAACCGCTGCCGTTCTTCCGCTTCCCCTACAGCGAGACCACCCCGGAGGCGATCGCCGGGGTCAACGCCCTCGGCTTCGCCGACCTCGAATTCACCACCGACACCAACGGCTACCTCGGCGTGTCGGGTGGCATGACGATCAGCCGGGTGGTCGAGCGCGCCATGGCGGCTCTCACGCCGGGCGCTCTCCTCCAGCTCCACGTCGGCAGTGCGGAGGACGCGCCCGCCGCCGACCGCCGCTGCCTGGACGCCGAGGCCCTCCCCCTGATCATCGACGCGGTCCGCAGCCACGGGTACCGCATCCTGGACCTGCGCGAGCTGCTCGGCGACGGGTGAGCCCGCCACCGGGCCGCCCGGGCGCGGCGGTGCGCCGGCGCGGTGACCGGTGGTCAGGGAGCAGCGAGCGAGGTCCGCAGGGCGTCCACCCGGCCGACGGCCTCCGTGAAGGCGGCGCGGTCGAGGCGGCCGTCGTCGAGGGCGGCGGCGAGGGCCTGGGCCGCCACGTCGCCCTGGTGCACGTCGCGCGCCGAGCAGAGCAGGAGGTCCATCCCCGCCTCGGCGGCGGCGAGGGTCCGGGCGGCGGTGTCGCCGAAGGCGGCGAGCGCCCCGGCCTCCAGGGCATCGGTGACGGTGACGCCCTCGAAGCCGAGCCGGGCGCGCAGTTCCCCCTGGACGACGACGGACGAGAGACCGGCCGGGCGGCCGGGGTCGAGGGCGGGGTAGACGGCCCAGGAGGTCATCACCAGACGGACGCCGGCGGCGATCGCCGCCCGATACGGCGCCAGGCCGCGCTCTCGGAGGTCGACGAGCGAAACGGGCAGGGTGACGGGGCGCTCGTCGGTGTTCTCCTCACGGGCCGCGGCGCCCAGACCGGGGAAGTGCTTGGCGGTGGCCGCCACCCCGAGGGCCTGCTGCGCGGCGAGGTAGGCCGCCCCCAACTCCCCGACCACGGCGGGGTCCTGGCTGTAGGAGCGCTCGTGGTGGTCGATGAAGTTGTCGGGGGCGTCGTAGACGTCGAGGACGGGTGCGAGGTTGACGTTCAGGCCGGCGGCCGCGAGGGTCTGCGCCGCTCCGGTGCCCGACCGGGCGGCTTCGGCCGGCGGATCGGCGGCCAGTCCGGTCCGGCGGGCCGAGAGCTCGGGCGCACCGGGGAGCCGGCGGATCTTGCCGCCCTCCTGGTCGGTCATCAGCAGGAGCGGGGACCCGCCCGGGGCCTCGGCCGCCGCCTGGCTCAACTGCCGGACGGCGGCCTGGAGCTGGGCCGGGGAGGCGGCGTTCTCCTTGAACAGGATGACGCCGGCCGCCCGGCCCTCCCGGACGGTCTGGAGCAGGGCGGGCGGCGGGATCGGCCCGGGATAGGAGTAGACGACCCGCCGTCCGGCGAGTGTGCGGGAATCGGTGGTGCGCACTGGTGTGGTCCTCTCCGTGGAAACCGGCTCCACGGCGGCATCCGCCATGGGTGCCGCCCGCTCGGCGGCGGGGCTCGGCGGCGGGACGCTACGGACCGGACCGGGCCGGACGGCCGGCACGACCGTGGACAGGGCGGTCAGCAGCAGAGCCAGGACCGTGACGCGGACCGTGCTGCGGGGCGTCGGCATCCGGCCTCCCTAGGTCAGGGGTTCGGCGATCTCGATGCGCTCGGCGGGGTCGGTGCGGTTGCCGGGCACGGCGTGACGACCGCGTACGGCGGATCGTGACGGCCGCACACGGCAGGTCGCCGGGCCGGGCCGGCCGCGCCCGGACGCTCGTCCTCGGCTGCGCGGCCGACCCGGTGCGACACCAGCAGCCTCCCCCCGGGAGCGGTCACTCCGCCTCCCGGAGCAGCCGTCCGAGGACGGCCACCCCCTCCTCGATCTCGCCGGGCGTGCCGGCCGCGTAGCCGAGGACGAGCCCCGGCGGGTGCGGCAGCCGGGCGTGCCAGGAGAGCGGCTGCAGCTTGACGCCGTGGGCGAGCGCCGCCGTGGCCAGTTCGGTGTCGGTGCAGGCGAGGCCGCCCGGGAAGGTGAGCAGCAGGTGCAGTCCGGCGGCGGCGCCGTGCACGACCGCGCCGGGGAGGTGGGTGCCGATGGCGGCGACCATCGCGTCGCGGCGGCGCCGGTGGCGGGGGCGCAGCAGCCGCAGGTGGCGCTCCAGCTCACCCGATTCCATCAGCCGGGCGAGGACGAGCTGCGGCAGCGCGGCGTTCCCGAGGTCGGCGAGGCGCTTGGCGTCGATCAGCCGGTCCCGGTAGCGGGCGGGCGCGAGCATCCAGCCGGTACGCAGGGCGGGGGCGAGGAGCTTGGAGACACTGCCCAGGTAGAGGACCCGGTCGGGGAGGACGCCGTGGAGCGCCGGCACCGGCGGGCGGTCGTAGCGGTGCTCGGCGTCGTAGTCGTCCTCGATCACGAGCCCGCCGTCCGCGGCCCACTGGAGCAGCTCCCGCCGCCGGGCACCGCCGAGCACCACACCCGTCGGGAACTGGTGGGCGGGTGTGAGCAGCACGGCGGGCGCCCCGGTGGCCCGCAGCGCGTCGACCCGGATGCCGTCGGCGTCGACCGGGACGGGCGGGGTGGCGGTGATCCGGTGGCGGAGGTGCTGGCGGGTGCCGAGCGAGCCCGGGTCCTCCACGGCGACGACGTCGAGACCGTCCGCACGGAGCACCTCGCCCACCAGCGCGAGCGCCTGGGCCGCGCCGGCGACGACGATGACGTCGTCGGGGTCGGCGTGGATGCCCCGGTTGCGGCCCAGCCAGCGGGCGACGGCGTGGCGGAGCGCGGGGGTGCCGCGCGGGTCGCCGTAGCCGAACTCGTCGGCGGCGAGGCCGGCGAGGACCGCCCGCTCGGCCCGGAGCCAGGCGGTACGGGGGAACGCCGCGAGGTCGGGGACGCCCGGTGTGAGGTCGATCCGGGAGGGTGCGGCGCGCAGGCCGTCGAAGCTGGCGGGGACGGGCGCGCCGTCGAACAGGGTCGGGCGCTCGGGTTCGCGCTCCGGCGCCGACGGCGGTACCGGTACCGGTACCGGCCCGGCCGGGGCGGCGGAGGCGACCGGGGCGGCGGTGCCGGTCCGTGGGCGGGTCGACGCCCCCGCGCTCGCACGCGCGGGCGGGGCCAGCGGATCGACCACGACCGTGCCGCCCCTCCCCCGCCCCGCGACCCGGCCCTCCTCCGCGAGGCGCCGGTAGGCGTCCGTCACGACGCCCCGCGAGACCCGCAGGTCGGCCGCGAGCACGCGGGTGGCGGGCAGCCGGCTGCCGACCGGAAGCCGGCCGTCGGTGACGGCCCGGCGGAGCCGGTGGGCCAGCCAGTCGGCGAGTCCACCGGCCGGGGCCTCCCGCGGGTCGAGCTGGAGGAAGTCCGCACCGGCTTCTTTGGACCTGTCCATGGGCTGATCATTGGACCTGTTCACGGGGCCATTGTGCCGTGAGGGTGGGGGCATGACGACGACGAGCAGCACACCGGCGACCGCGACCACCCCGACCGACCGGACCGAGCCGATCGGCCCGACCACCGCCCGGCCGGACTCGATCGGCCGGCACGCCGACGGCACCGGCGCCGTCGACCCGGCCTACGTGCACGGCTATTCCCCCGCCGAGGCCCGGCGGCTCGGCGACCAGGCCGACTCCCTCGCCGAACTGCTCCACACCGGCACCGCCTACCCGCCGGGCAGCCGGGTGCTGGAGGCCGGGTGCGGCGTCGGGGCGCAGACGGTGCACCTGCTGGCCACCAGCCCGGACGCGCTGCTGACGGCCACCGACCTGTCGGCGGACTCGCTCGCCGAGGCACGCGCCCGCGTGGCGGCGGCGGCGCCCGGCGCGCACGTCACGTGGCACCACGGGGACCTGCACCACCTGCCGTTCGCGGACGGCAGCTTCGACCACCTCTTCGTCTGCTTCGTGCTGGAGCACCTCGCGGACCCGGCGGCGGCCCTGGCGGCGCTGCGCCGCGTCCTGCGTCCCGGCGGCACGGTCACGGTGATCGAGGGGGACCACGGCTCCGCCTTCTTCCACCCACGCAGCGCGGCGGCCGACGCGGTCGTCGGCCACCTGGTCAGGCTCCAGGCGGACGCGGGCGGCGACGGCCTGCTCGGCCGGCAGCTCCATCCCCTGCTGACCGGCGCCGGTTTCCGGGACGTCACGGTCGCCCCGCGCACCGTCTACGCGGACGGCGGCCGCCCGGAGCTGATGGAGGGGTTCACCCGGCGCACCTTCGTCGCCATGGTCGAGTCGGTGCGCGACGAGGCGGTCGCGGCCGGTCTGACCACGGGCGAGGCGTTCGACCGGGGCGCCGCCGACCTCCGCCGCACGGCCGAGCCGGGCGGGACGTTCCACTACACGTTCTTCAAGGCGGTGGCGGTCAACCCTTAGCCTGCGCGGCCGGCCCGGGGTGGGCCGCCCACAGGCCGGCCGCGCCGGACGGCCCCGCTCCGGGTGGTCTCACCCGGGGCGGCCTCACTCCGGCGGTCCCACCCCGACCGGTCTCACTCCGGGTGGTCACCGAGGGCGGCGAGCAGGGTGCGCAGGGCGTCGATCAGCGCGGTGGTCTGCGTCGCGTCCAGCCCGGCGAGGATCCGGCGCTCGGTGGCGAGGTGGTCGGGGAGGGCGCGGTCGATCAGGGCGTGCCCCTCCTCGGTGAGCGCCACCTCGCGGCTGCGCCCGTCCGAACCGCTCGGGGTCCGGGTGACGAGCCCCCGGGCCTCCAGGCGGTCGAGGCGCTGGCTGATCGCGCCCGACGTGACCATCGCGCACTGCATCAGGCCGGTCGGGGTGAGGCGGTAGGGCGGGCCGCTGCGCCGGAGCGTCGCGAGGACGTCGAAGGAGGCGAAGTCCAGGCCGTGCAGGGCGAAGGTGCGCTTCAGCTCGGCGTCGATCAGCCGGGAGAGGCGGTTGAGGCGGCCGATCACCGCCATCGGCGAGACGTCGAGGTCGGGCCGCTCCGCGCCCCACTGCCCCACGACCCGGTCCACGTGGTCGGACTGCGCCGCACGGTCCGCGTGAGCGGTGCGCTGCGCGTGTTCTGGGTGTTCTGCGTGCTCTGCCACGATCCCCAGCCTAGGCGATTCCTTAGTGGTGAGATAGCTCACAGCCATCGAGCGCCTCCATCCCGCTCCAGATGCCTTAGCGCTGAGATATGTTTGCTTAGTGCTAAGGAATCGCCTCGCCATCGTGCTGATCACCGCCCTGGCCCCTGCCATCTGGGGCTCCACCTACCTCGTCACGACCGAACTCCTGCCGCCCGACCGCCCGCTCCTCGCCGGAGTGCTCCGGGCCCTGCCCGCCGGACTGCTCCTCCTGGCCCTCACCCGGAAGCTCCCGAAGGGCAGCTGGTGGTGGCGCTCCCTCGTCCTGGGCGCACTCAACATCGGCGCCTTCTTCGCCCTGCTCTTCGTCGCCGCCTACCGGCTGCCCGGCGGAGTCGCGGCCACCGTCGGCGCCGTCCAGCCGCTGATCGCCGCCGGCCTGTCGGCCGTCCTGCTCGGCGACCGCATCTCGCTGCGCACCCTGCTCTCCGGCATCGCCGGCGTGGCGGGCGTCAGCCTGCTCGTGCTGCGGGCCAACGCCCGACTGGACGCCCTGGGCATCGCCGCCGCGCTCGGCGGCGCGGTGGTCATGGCCACCGGCGTCGTCCTCTCCAAGCGCTGGACCTCACCGGCCCCGCTGCTCGCCGTCACCGGCTGGCAGCTCACCGCAGGCGGACTCCTGCTGCTCCCGGTCACCCTGTTCGTCGAGGGCCCGCCGCCGTCCCACCTCACCGGCGCCAACCTGCTCGGCTACGGCTACCTGAGCCTGATCGGCGCGGCCGTCGCGTACGCGCTCTGGTTCCGCGGCATCCGCGCCCTGCCGCCGACCTCCGTCACCTTCCTCGGCCTGCTCAGCCCGGTCGTCGCCACCGCGCTCGGCTGGCTCGTCCTCGGCCAGGACCTCTCGCCCGTCCAGGCCCTCGGCGCGCTGATCGTGCTCGGCTCGCTGGTCGCCGCCCAGACCCAGCGGTCGGGCACCGCGCCGAAGGCCGCGGCGGAGGCACCGCCCGCCGGGGCCGCCGGGGCGCCGCCCGAGGCCGTGGACCGCGCGCCCGCCCGGACCCGGCACCGGACCGCCTGAGCGCCGGACCGCCCCGGCTCCGTCACCGCCTCGTACCCTTCCCTCCCCTTCCCGGACCTTCCAGGAGAACTCCCATGCGCATCACCGTGTTCGGCGCGAACGGCAACGTCGGCAGCCGGGTCGTGACCGAGGCCCTCGCCCGCGGGCACCGGGTCACCGCCGTCCTGCGCGACCCCGCCCGCCCGCACCGGCTCCCACCGTCGGCCGTCATCGCCGGTGGCGACGCCCGCGACCCCGAGGACGTCCGCCGGCTCGCCGCCGACCAGGACGTGCTGATCACGGCCACCCGTCCGGCGCCCGGCCACGAGGACGAACTGGCCGTCGCCACCGAGGGCCTGCTCGCCGGTCTGACCGGAACCGGCGTGCGGCTGCTGGTCGTCGGCGGCGCCGGCAGCCTCGCCCTGCCCGGCGGCGACGGCAGGACCGTCGTCGACGACCCCGGCTTCCCCGCCGCCTGGCGTCCCATCGCCGACGCCTGCCGCGAACAGCTCGCCCTGTACCGCGCCGACGCCGGGGTCGACTGGACGTACCTCAGCCCCGCCGCCCTCCTCGAACCCGGCGAGCGCACCGGCCGCTACCGACTGGGCCGGGACGAGCTCGTGGTCGACGCCGCCGGTACCTCGGCCATCTCGATGGAGGACCTCGCCGTCGCCCTGCTCGACGAGGCCGAGCACCCCGCCCACCTCCGCAGCAGGTTCACCGTGGCGTACTGAACGCCGCCCCGGCCTCCGTCACCGCCGCGTCGGCGGCCCCGCCCCGACCCTCCCGAGCCGTCCGCTCGGCGCGGGCCGGGGCACGCGGCCGGGAAGGACGCGGCCCGGGACGGGGAGGGCTCAGCGCGGGCCGGAGTGGTACTCCACCCCGAGCGGGCTGGCGACGAGGCACCGCGGCACGGCATCGGTCGCGGGGAGCACCGCGGTGACGCGGGCGTAGCCGGCCACCCGGGCGGCGGTGGAGACCTCGGGCCCGGTCAGGTCCAGCGAGCGCAGCAGGTCCCGCACACCGGGACCCGGCAGCGCGGCCGACCCGCCGGCCCCGGCGGACGCACCGTTCTCCAGGGCCAGTTCCAGCTCCAGGGCCCGGACCACCTCGCCGACCACGGTCCGGACGAAGGAGCCGCCCGAGGTCTCGGCCCCGGGGTGGTAGCCGAGCGAAGGTCCGTCGACGGCCGGCGGCGGGCCGCCGACCAGGTGGTGCGCGGAGCCGTGCAGCAGCAGCCGGCCGGCCGACTCGCGGTCGTACTCCGGGTCCTCGCCGGGCGCCGGATCGACGAACAGGACCAGGTCCTGGTGCGAACCCCGGAGGGTGACCACCCGCAGCGGCGCCTCGTAGCGGACCCACCGGCCCGGCCGCAGCCCCGGAGCGGTGAACCAGTCGGCCTGCGCGGCCAGGTACTTCTCCACCTGCCTGAGCTTCCGCCGCCGGAGCCGCTCGGTGTCCGGCCCCCGCGAGGTGACCTCGACGCCGCCGAACGGCGTGGTCAGGCCGACCGCGCCGGGCACCGGAACCGGGGATCGGTCCGACCGGAACTGCGACAGCTTGGTCTCCGACAGGTAGACGAACTCGCGCACCCGACCCCTCCCCCGGGCCCACCGGCCCTCGTGACCCGTCCGGCCGACATCCGTCCATGCTGTCACCCCGGTACGCGCGGCGGTGGCCGCCGGAGGAATTCCGGCGGCCACCGCGGTCGGGCAGGCTGGGACGGGTCGGGCGGGTCGGGCGGGGACCCGCGGCCGGGCAGGGGGTCAGGGACGGTCGAGGGTGATGGAGTTGATCGGGGTGAGGTCGGCGTAGACGCCGGCCTGCGCGGCGATGTCGTAGCCGCACCCGGCACCGTTGTAGCCCGTGCACAGGTGGGAGTGCGCGCCGCCGGACTGGTTGTTGAGCACCCAGTGCCATCCGGTCTGGTTGCGGAGGTTGTGGGCGCCGTAGCTGTAGAAGACGTCGGTCGGCGGGGTGCTCGTGCTGGCACCCTCCCCGTAGATGCAGACGGCCCCGTACGGACAGCCGTCCCACGAACCGTCGGCGGCCTGGGCGCCGGAGCTGCCCATGGCCGTGGCGGCGGCCGCCGCGAGAGCGAGCGCGGCGACGGCGTGCAGGATCTTGCGCATGGTGGATCTCCCTCTGGTGCGGCCGGTACGGCCTGTCCGGCCGGTGCCCGGCCAGTGCTCAGCAGCGTAGGAAGGGCCCGGCGGCAGCGGTCCCTGACGGATGACAGGGTGGCCCCGGCGGAGGCCCCGCAGGCGGCACGGGTCAGCGCTGCGCGGCGAAGGTGTCGCAGCGGGCCGGGTCGCCGGTGCGGTAGCCGGTGGTGAACCAGGCCCTGCGCTGGTCGGCGGAGCCGTGGGTCCAGGTGTCCGGGTCGATCCGGCCGGTCGCCTGCTGCTGGATCCGGTCGTCACCGACGGCCGCCGCCGCGTCCAGCCCCTGTGCGATGTCCTGGTCGGTCAGCGTGCTGATCAGCGGCCGTCCGGTGGACGCCTGCGGTGTGGTGGTGGCGTGGTGGGCCCAGACGCCGGCGTAGCAGTCGGCCTGGAGTTCGAGCTTGACGGAGCCGCTGTTCTGCCCCTGCCGGTCCCGGCCGACCTTCTGCATCGTCCCGGTGAGGTTCTGGATGTGGTGGCCGTACTCGTGGGCCACCACGTACGCCTCGGCGAACGGGCCGCCGCGGGCGCCGAAACGGGTGGAGAGGTCGGAGAAGAACCCGAGGTCGAAGTAGGCGCGGAGGTCCGCGGGGCAGTAGAACGGGCCGACGGCGGAACTCGCCGCGCCGCAGGCGGTGGAGACCCGGTCGGTGAACAGGACCGTCTCGGCCGGACGGTAGGCGGACCCGAGGCGGGGCAGTTCGCCGCCCCAGTACTCCTGGAGGCTGTTGGTCACGGCGACGATCCGGCAGTCCTGCCGGCGGTTGGCGTCGGCACCGGTCCGGCAGACCTGCTGCACCTCGCCGGCCGTCGTGGCCCGCGCGGCCCCGCCGCTCCCCTCCGTGCCGTCCGAGAGACCGAGGACGCTCGGGTCGACACCGAACAGCACGGCGATCAGGACGGCGATCAGACCGGCCGCGCCGCCCCCGACGGCGACCTTCCCGCCGGGGATGCCGCGGCGGTCGCTCACCTGCGAAGTGTCGAGGTCCCCCTGGTCGTCGAACTGCATGCCTGCCCGTCCCTCGTGGTGGGTGCGGCGCCTTCGGCGCCTGGCGGCCGGGCCCGGCCGCCCGGCCACGCTAGCCGTTCACCCCGGCCCCACCACGGAAGGACGCGCAGGTCAGGGCCGGTTTCCGGCCCTACGGGGCGGCCCCCCGGGCCCGGGCCTCGCCGGGCTCCTCCGTCAGCCGGGTCGCGCCGGCCGGCGGGTCGGGCCACCGCGTGCCTTCGAGCGCCTCCGGCGAGCCGTGCGCCGCCCGGTCCCTGCGATCCCCGCTCCCCGGGCGGTCGGTCTCCCGATGCCCGCACGTGCCCTCCCGCGACGGCCCCGTCCGCAGCACCCGCCTCCTGGACGATCACGCTCGGCCCTGCGGTTCCGCCGCACGCGACGGACCGCCGTCCACGGGCCGGAGGTCGTCCGGGGAGTACGGTGGCGGGCATGATCACTCACCTCGTCCCCACCTGGCGGGTGGCCGGGAGTCGCGGCGTGGAGACCGCGTGGGTCGGGCTCGGCGACGGCGAGCTGCACGCCCGCGGCCGTGTCGTCGGCACGGTACCGGCGCCGTACTGGCTGAGCTACGAGCTGGAGACCGGCCCCGCCTGGATCACCCGGCGGCTCCGGGTGCGTGCCGAATCGGCAGACGGTGAGCGGGAGTTGGACCTGCGGCAGGAGGGCGGACGGTGGACGGTGAACGGCGTGCACCGTCCGGAGCTGAACGGGGCGCTCGACTGCGACCTCGGCCTCTCCCCGCTCACCGCCACCATGCCGGTGCTCCGTCACCGGCTGCACCGGAGACCGGGTGAGCAGGACTTCCTGATGGCCCTGGTCCGGGTGCCCGGACTGACGGTGCACCCCTCCCCCCAGACCTACACCCACCTGCTCCCGGCCGGGGAGGGCACGGGGGCCGGCGCCGGGGAGGCCGTGACCGTCCGGTACCGGTGCGGGGACCATACCGGTGACCTGCTGTTGGACGGGCACGGCCTGGTCCTCGACCACCCCGGGCTGGCCCGCCGCCTGCCCTGAACCGCCGGCGCCCTCCGTGGCCCCCGGCCGGGCCCGCCCTGCGGGGCGGACCCGACCGAACCCGGCCTACCGGGCCGCCGGCGCCGGGGCGTACCCGGCGGGCCGGGTGGTGAACGTGCCCCGGCCCTGGGTCCGGCTGCGCAGACCGGTCGCGTAGCCGAAGAGCTCGGCCAGCGGCACGACCGCCGTCACGACCGCCGTGCCGCCACGCGGAGCGGAGCCCTGGACCCGGCCGCGACGGGCGGCGAGGTCACCGAGCACGGCGCCGACGGCCTCCTGCGGCACCGTCACCGTCACCTCGGCGACCGGTTCCAGCAGCACCATGCGGGAGGCGCGCAGGGCCTCGCGCAGGGCGAGCCGGCCGGCGGTGCGGAACGCCAGGTCCGAGGAGTCCTTCGGGTGGGTGGCCCCGTCGGTCAGGGTGACCCGCAGCCCCGTGACCGGATGGCCGCCGAGCGGTCCGTCGGCGAGCGCGTCGCGGCAGCCTGCCTCGACCGCCTGGACGTACTCCCTCGGTACCCGGCCGCCCGTGACGGCGGACGCGAACACGAAGCCCTCCACCGCCCCGCCGTCCGGCCCGGCCGCCCCGGCCGGATCCACGTCGAGCGGCGCCACGTCGAGCACGACGTGCGCGAACTGGCCTGCGCCGCCCTCCTGTTTGACGTGCCGGTAGACCAGGCCGGAGACGCCGCGCCCGACGGTCTCCCGGTGGGAGACCTGCGGGCGCCCGACGCTCACCTCCAGCCCCTGCTCCCGGCGGATCCTCTCCACCGCCACCTCCAGGTGCAGTTCGCCCAGGCCGGACAGCACGCGCTGCCCGGTCTCCGGGTCGGTACGGACGACCAGGGACGGGTCCTCCTCGGCCAGCCGGGCGAGGGCGGTGGCGAGCCGGTCGGAGTCGACGGACCGCCTGGCCTCGACGGCCACCGTGACCACCGGTTCCGCCGCGACCGTCGGTTCCAGGACCAGGGGCGCCGTGGGTGCGCAGAGGGTCGCTCCGGCGCGCGCCGCCTTGACGCCGACCACCGCGACGATGTCGCCCGCGACGGCCGTGCCGACCTCGGTCCGGCGGTCGGCCTGGACCCGCAGGATCCGGGCGATCCGCTCGGTGCGGCCACTGCCCGCGTCCAGCACGGTGTCCCCCTTGCGCAACGTGCCCGCGTAGACGCGCAGGTAGGTGAGCCGGCCGGTGGAGCTGACGGTCACCTTGAACACCAGCGCGGTGAGCGGACCGTCCGGGTCCGCAGGCCGCTCCTCCTCGCCGGAGCCCGCGGTGGCGGCGTCCCGGGTGCCGGTGGACGTCCCCACCGGGTTGCCGCGCACCGCCGGTACGTCCAGCGGCGACGGCAGGTAGGCGACGACGGCCGACAGCAGCGGCTCGATCCCCCGGTTGCGGTAGGCCGAACCGCACAGCACCACCACGGCCTCACCACTGCGGGTGAGGTCGCGCAGCGCACCGGCCAGCGTCGCGGCGGAGAGCGCCGCGTGCTCGCAGTACTCCTCCAACGCGCCCGGATGGAGCCCGGCCACCGTCTCGTCCAGCCGGCGGCGGCGGCGCCCGGCCTCGGCCAGCAGTCCCTCCGGTACCGGACCCTCCCGGTAGCCGTCTCCCTCGGGGCCGTCGTCCCAGGTCAGGGCGCGCATCGTCAGCAGGTCGACCACGCCGACGAAACCGTCCTCGCACCCGATCGGCAGCTGGACGGCGAGCGGCGCGGGGTGCAGCCGCTCCCGGATGGAGGCGACCGCCGCGTCGAGGTCGGCGCCCGCGCGGTCGAGCTTGTTGACGAAGGCGATGCGCGGCACGCCGTGCCGGTCGGCCTGGCGCCAGACGGACTCGCTCTGCGGCTCCACCCCCGCGACGGCGTCGAAGACCGCGACCGCCCCGTCCAGGACCCGGAGCGAACGCTCGACCTCGTCGGCGAAGTCGACGTGCCCGGGGGTGTCGATCAGGTTGATCCGGTGGCCGTCCCAGGTGCAACTGACCGCCGCGGCGGAGATGGTGATGCCCCGTTCGCGTTCCTGCGGGTGGCAGTCGGTGAAGGCGGTGCCCTCGTGGACCTCGCCGCGCTTGTGGATGGTGCCGGTCAGGAAGAGGATCCGCTCGGTGACGGTGGTCTTGCCGGCGTCCACGTGGGCGAGGATGCCCAGGTTGCGGAGGGTGCGGACGGCAGGAAGGCCGGTGGTGCCGGTGGTGCCGGTGAGGTGGCGGACGTCGGTGCGCATGGCCCGGTGCCTTTCGGGGTGTTCCTGGAAAGGGGCGGCGCGATTGCGGCGACGGCACGGACGGCGGCCCGGCCGGGAGACGGCTCGGGGCGGCGGCCCCGGGAGCGGGGCCCGGGCGTCCGGTGGACGGCCCGGTGTCAGGCGTGCGTCGCGGGAGTCCGGTGCCGACCGCGCAGCGGGCACCGGGCGCACGAGGACACCAGGATCACCTCGTACCGGGACGAGGGGACGACGACAGCGGTGCGGTAACGCACGACCGGCCTCCCTCGACTCGTCACGGTGCGCACCACCACCCGGAGCGGGGCGGCGCGCTGTTGCGTGCCCGAGTGTAGGGAGTCGACCACCCGCCGGTCACCGGGTTTTCCGGAGGCGGCCCGCCCCCGGGTCGGGCGCGGCGGTGTCGGTCGATCCGCGGCTGACCCCGCGTCACCCGGCGGGCATCCTTCGTGTCATCTGCCGGTACGACGGCCGGCCGCGGTGGAGAGGACTCTGCGCCACGGCCGCGGCCACGGCGGCCCTCCGGGTCCCGGAGGGCCGCCGTGGCCGCGCGACAGGACGCACAGGACGAACAGGACTGCCTCAACTACGCCGAGGACGTCGCGGCAATGGAGCGGATGTGCCGCGCCGTCCACCGGAGCGTGGTGCCGGGCGGGGAGTTCTTCGTGCTCGCCCAGAAGCCCGACTACCGGTTCGACCGTCCGTCCCTGGACACCTACGGGTTCTGCTGCGAACCGACCGGCGAGGAGAGCGGGACGGGTCCACGGGTGCGGATCACGGCCCTCCTGGACCCGCGGCCGATCAGCATCGTGAGCACGGCGCCGCGCCGGGAGGTCTACGAGGAGTGCCTGCGGGCGGCCGGGTTCTGTGAGCTCGGGTGGGTTCCGCTGCGGGTGTCCGAGGCCGGTGCCCGCGCGTTCGGCGAGGAGTTCTGGGCGGACCTCCTCGCGCACCCGCCGCTGGAGATGCTGCGCTGCCGTGCCTGACCGGCGGTGAGGGTCGGCCGCTCTCCGGCCGGACCCCCCGCCCCGGGAACGCCCCCGCCCCCGGGGGAACTGACCTCCCGCGCACCGCTGTTCACCGGTCGGCGTCGCTGCACCGGCGCCGGGCAGCGTGCTCCGCAGCGTGCTCGTGATCACCGCGCCCCGGTCACCGTACGACGGCGGCGGCCAGCCGGCGCACGGCCTCGACGAGATCGGCCTGGTCCGCGGCCGCCGCGAAGCCGAGCCGCAGGTGGGCGGCGGGCGGCTCGGCCGGGAAGTAGCGCCGGCCCGCGTTGACCGCGACGCCGGCCACCCGGGCGGCGTCGGCGACCGCACCGTCGGCGAGCGGCTCCGGCAGCCTCAGCCAGAGGTGGAGCCCACCGGCCGGAATCCGGACGGGCACCCAGTCGGGCAGGTCCTGGGCGAGCGCGCCGGACAGGACGGCGCAGCGTTCGCCCAGCGCCGTGCCGAGCGTGCGCAGGTGGCGGTCCCAGGCGGGGGTGGAGAGCAGTTCGACGGCGGCTTCCTGGAGCGGGCGGGCGACGAAGAAGTCGTCGACCAGCCGCATGCCGCGCAGCCGGCCCATGACCGGGCCCCGGGCGACAAGCGCACCGATCCGCAGGCTGGGCGAGGCGGGCTTGGTGAGCGAGGTGAGGTGGACGACCGTGCCGTCGCGGTCGTCGGCGACCAGCGGCGGAGGCACGGGGCGGCCGTGGCCGAGGTGGCGGGCGAAGTCGTCCTCGATCAGGAAGGCTCCGGCGGCGCGGGCGACGTCGACGATCTGGCGGCGGCGGTCCGGGGGGAGCACGGTGCCGGTGGGGTTGTGGAAGGTCGGCTGGCAGTAGAGGAGCCGGGCGCCGGTCATGGCGAAGGCGTCGGCCAGCAGGTCGGGGCGCAGGCCGTCCTCGTCGATCGGGACGGGGACGGGGCGCAACCCGGCGGCGCGGGCGGCGGCGAGCGCGCCGGGGTAGGTGGGCGACTCGACGAGGACGGGGCTGTCGGGCGCGGCGATCGCCCGGAAGAGCATGGAGAGCGCGCCCTGGCCGCCGCCGGTGACCAGCACGTCCTCGGGGCGGACCCCCGGTCCGGCCTGGCGGGCGAGGATCGCGCGCAGCGGCGCGAGGCCGACGGCGGGCGCCCGGCGCCACGCGTCGGGTCGGCGGGCGGCGCGCGCCAGGGCGGCGCCGAGTGCCCGGACGGGCTGGAGGTTCTCGTGCAGGTATCCGCCGGCGAGGCTGATCGTTCCGGCCGGCGCCGTGGCCGACGTGTCGTCGGTGCCTCCGGGCTCGGCTCCGAAATCGCCGCCCGGCGCCTGCGGACGGCCGGCCAGGGCGACGGCCTGCCACGAGGTGTCGGGCGCCTGGCTGCCGGGGCGGGACCGACGGACGGCGACGAAGGTCCCGCTCCCGGGGCGGGTCACCACCAGTCCCTCGGCGGCCAGTTGGGCGATCGCGCGGGAGACGGTGACCGGCCCGACGCCGTGGCGGGCGATCAGGTCGCGGCTGCTGGGCAGCCGGGCGCCCGCAGGGAGACCGGCGACCTCCCGGCGAAGGATCCCCACGAGTGCGTCAGTACTGCTACCGTCGGACATGAAGAACAACAATAGCGCTTTCCTCTCCTCCCCGGAACCGCTCTCCGGTGGGAAGCCCCCGACCGGGCCGTCCGGACCCGCCGGGCAGCCGCTCGACCTCGCCGCGCCGTTCGACCTCGCCGAACTGCGGGCCGACACGCCCGGCTGCGAGTCCGTGATCCACTTCAACAACGCCGGCTGCGGCCTGATGCCCCGTCCGGTGCTCCGGGCGATGGTCGACCACCTCCGGTTGGAGGCCACCGTCGGCGGGTACGAGGCCTCCGCCGCCCGTGCCGCCGAGGTCGCCGACTTCCACGCCTCGGTCGCCGAGCTGATCAACGCCGGCCCCGACACGATCGCCTTCGCCGGCAGCGCCACCCACGCCTACGCCAAGGCGCTCTCCGCCGTCGACTTCCGGCCCGGCGACATCGTCCTCACCACCCGCAACGACTTCGTCTCGAACCAGATCGCCTTCCTCGCGCTGCGCCGCCGCTTCGGCGTCGAGATCGTGCACGCCCCGGACCACCCGGACGGCAACGGGGTCGACGTCGCGGCGATGGCCGCCCTGATGCGCGGCCGGCGGCCCCGACTGGTCGCCGCCACCCACGTCCCCACCAACTCCGGACTCGTCCAGCCGGTCGCCGAGATCGGCCGGCACTGCCGGGGACTCGATCTGCTCTACCTGGTCGACGCCTGCCAGTCCGTCGGCCAGTACGAGATCGACGTCGAGGAGATCGGCTGCGACCTGCTCACCGCGACCTGTCGCAAGTTCCTGCGCGGGCCCCGCGGTTCGGGCTTCCTGTACGCCTCCGAGCGAGTCCTCCGGGCCGGGTACGAGCCGCTGTTCATCGACATGCACGGCGCCCGCTGGACGGCGCCCGGCGAGTACCGGCCGGTGGACACGGCGGCCCGGTTCGAGGAGTGGGAGTTCCCCTACGCGACCGTGCTCGGCAGCGCCGCCGCCGTCCGCTACGCGCTGCGGGTCGGCCCGGCGGCGGTCGCCCGGCGGACCCCGGCGCTCGCCGCCGCGCTCCGCGAACGGCTCGCGGAACTCCCCGGTGTCCGCCTGCTCGACGGCGGGCGGGCGCCCGCCGCGCTGGTGACCTTCGCCGTGCCGGGCTGGGAGGCCGGGGCGTTCAAGGCGGCGCTGGACGCCCGGGCCGTCAACTCCGCCCTCAGTTTCCGCGAGTTCGCGCAGTTCGACTTCGCCGACAAGGACGTGGAGTGGTGCCTGCGCCTGTCGCCGCACTACTACAACACCGAGGAGGAGGTCGACGAGGTGGCCGAGACCGTCGGCAGGCTGCTCCGCGGCGGGCCCGCCGCGGCAGCGGCGTCCGGAACGGGCGCGGTGACCGGACGATGACGGGCGTTCCGACGAGCTCGGCAACGGCCACGACCGCCGCGACCGCCGCGACATCAACGACATCCACGGCATCAACGGCGCCGTCCGCGGACGTTCCGGCCGAGAACCTCCGGCTCGACCGCGACTTCCACCGCTTCCGGCTCGGCGAAACGGTCTCGCTGCTCGGCACCCAGGTCACCAACCTGGCCCTGCCGCTGACCGCCATCCACGCCTTCGGCGCAAGCGACGAACAGGTCGGGCTGCTCCGCTTCCTCCAGCTCGCCCCCTACCTCGGGCTGGCGCTGCTGATCGGGGTCTGGACCGACCGCGTACGGCGGCGGCCGGTCATGCTGGGTGCCAACCTGGTCCGGCTGGTCCTGCTCGCCCTCGTCCCGCTGCTCTCGTGGTGGCACGTCCTGAACCTGCCGGTGCTCCTGGTGATCGCCTCCGCGGTCGGCATCGCCTCGGTGGCGTTCGACGTGAGCTGGATGTCGTACGTGCCGGTGCTGGTCCGGAGCCCCGAGCGCTACGTGGAGGCGAGCGCCCGGATGGGTGTCAGCAGCTCGGCGGCCGAGGTCGCCGGCCCGGGGCTGGCCGGCGCCCTGGTCTCGGCGCTCACCGCGCCGGTCGCGCTGGTGGTCGATGCCTGCTCGTACGCGGTGTCGCTCGTCTCGCTGCTGCTGATCCGCACCCGGGAGCCGCGACCGGCCCCGGCCGCCGAACGGCACCTGCTCACCGAGCTGCGGGACGGCCTGGGCCAGGTGTTCCGCAACGGCGTGCTGCGGTCGCTCGCACTGATCGGGTTCTGCTGCAACTTCTCCATGGTCTCGGTCTGGACGCTGTTCCTGCTCCACGGCACCCACGACCTGCGGCTCGGCCCGGCCGCCCTCGGCGGGGTCCTCACCACCGCCTCGGTGGGCGGGCTGACCGGCGCGCTGCTCTCGCGGCGGGTCATCGCGCGGTTCCCGCTCGGCCGGGTCTATCCGGTGGCCCAGTCGGCGCTGCTGCTCGGCCCGGTCCTGGCCGCCGTCGCCGCCGGGCCGCGGCCGTCGGTGATCGCGCTCTGCGCGCTCTCCTTCTTCACCAGCTACCTGGGTCTGGGGGTCGCCGGGGTGGTCATCGTCAGCCTGCGCCAGTCGCTGACCCCGCAGTCGATGATGGGCCGGATGACCGCGGCGTTCCGCACCCTGCTCTTCGGCGGCGGCGCGCTCGGCGGGCTCTCCGCCGGGCTGCTGGCCGGGCGGGTGGGCGCCGAGAGCGCGCTGCGCATGGCGGCGGCCGGCTCGGCGGTGGTGGTGGTCGGGCTGGTCCTCTCCCCGGTGGTCCGCCTGCGCTCGCTGCCCGCGGCCCCGACCGACCGGCCGCCACCGGGGCCGCGCGGGGGAGCGGAGGCGGGGACGCGGTGAACCGGCCCCACCTCCCGGGCCGCCCGGCGGAGCACCGGCCCGCCGTCACGACGGCGCCGGGGTGGGGGGCTCGCCGGCGCAGACCGTGCCGCGCGCGTCGATGATCGCGCAGGCCCGGGCGTCGGTGGGGCCGGCCGACCGCACCATCTGGGTGTGCGCGGTGCGGCCGGTCTGCTGCCGGTACTCCTCCTGGTCGGGCGGCGTCCCCTCCCGGCCGAACACCTGGACGCGGTCGCCCGGCGAGCTGCCCGAGATCCTGGCCCAGGCAGCCCGGCATCCGGGGCTGTAGCGGAGCTCCACGTGGACGCCGAAGTCCCGGCCCTGCGCGGTGGTGACGGCGTCGTTCATGCAGACGGTGCTGTTCGGCTCGGTGTGCACGCAGCTGTCGGCACGGCAGGTGGCGGTCGCGGTGGCACCCACGACCGCCCCGGCCTGCGCGGGCGGGGTCACCGGTCCGGAGGCGGCCCGCCCGGGGGCGGCCTGTCCGGGGGACGCCGAGGCGGCGGCCGGCGGGAGCGCGCTGGCCCCGTCGGCCGGACCGGACGGCGCCGGACCGAGCAGATGGTGGACGAGCAGACCCCCCGCGACCACGCCCGCCAGTGCGGCCGCCGCCCCCGCCGACCAGGCCACCCAGTGCCGGGGCCGGTCCGCCGGCGGGGCGTCGGACGGTGCGGTGCCACCGGGAACGGCACCGGCCCGGGCGTCGCGGGCCGGTGCGGCGCCGACCGGTGCGGGGACACCGACCGCGCCGTCGGGACC
This sequence comes from Streptomyces sp. BE20, assembly GCF_036322525.1. Classification (NCBI taxonomy): domain Bacteria; kingdom Bacillati; phylum Actinomycetota; class Actinomycetes; order Kitasatosporales; family Streptomycetaceae; genus Streptomyces; species Streptomyces sp. BE20. The sequence continues at coordinate 290,540 of NZ_JAQYWW010000939.1, forward strand.
GCCGGAACCGGCCGAACCGCCCGGCAGCGGCACCTTCGGCCCCCGGACCGGCCCGACACGTTCCTCCGGGACACCGCCCGGTGTCCCGGAGCGGAGCTCCTCGTCCACCCGGGCGCGCAGGGCGAGCGCCGCGTCGAGGTCCTCCGCGGCGAGCCGGTAACACGACCAGAGCGCGCGGATCGCCGGCTCCGGCGCCGGGTACCGCCCGTCGGAACTCTCGTAGCGCGACACCGTCGTCTGGGCGACGCCGAGCCGCCGGGCCACCGTCTTCTGCGGCAGCTCGCCGGCCCGGGTGCGCCAGCCGCGCAGGGTCCGCGCCAGCTCCACCCGGGCCGACGGGACCGCTCCGTCGCCCTCCGCACCCGCCCCGATGACTCCCGTGTCCGGCATCCGTCCGCTCCCCTCTGCCTCGGCCCGGTGCATATCCGCAGATCAGCGCGATGCATATCCGGACCGCATACGAATGAGTAACCAGCTGATCGCGCAGCGTAGAAGTCTGCGGCCCGGCCGTGCAACGCTGATGACCAGCCGGTGAGGAACCCCGGCGAACACCCACCCCCTCCCGTACCCGGGCTGCCGCATGCCGTCCGGGGAGCGGGAATGCACTCGAAGGAGTCACGGATGCACACCAACCGTCACCTCACGCTCGCCGCCTTCAAGCAGCGTGCGGGCCGCACCGTCGCCGTCGCCGCCCTGGCGGCGGCGGCGCTCACCGGGACCGGCGCGGCGGACGCGCTCACCCTCCCGACCGCGCCGGCCGCCGCCGTCACCACCGACGTCGCGGACCTCGCCACCGGGGCCGGCTCCGCCGAGCTGCGGGAGGGTGCGGCCGCGCCGGCGGCGGCTACCCTGCGGGACCGGATCGTGGCCGCCGCGCGCGGCCAGATCGGGGTCACCGAGAGCAGCTCGGCCTGCCAGAAGTACCTCACCGGAAAGGGCCAGACCTGCCGCAACACCTCCTGGTGCGCGGCGTTCGCCGAGTGGACCTGGCGGCAGGCCGGGGTGAAGAACGGCCCGACCACCCTGCTCGGGCGCGGGGTCGGCAAGTGGGGGCAGGAGCACCACCTCTTCCACACCGGCTCGCCCAAGCCCGGCGACCTCGTCGTCTACGGCCCGCCGGCCTACGCGCGCGGCGGCCACGTCGGCGTGGTGGTCTCGGTGAACCGCGACGGCACCCTCGACACCGTCGAGGGCAACGTGAGCAACAAGGTGACCCACCGCCACATCAACCCGCGCACCGCCACGGGCGGCACGAAGAACTGGAAGATCTCCGGCTACGTGACGCCGCCCGGCGCCTGATCCCACCCGGTCCGACACCGACGGCCCCGGCCCGGCGCCGCTCCTCCCACCCCCGGAGGACGCGGCCCGGGCCGGGGCCGCGTCGTCCCCGCCCCGTCAGCGTTCCTGCCGGCAGACCTCCCGCCCCGGCGCCGACCGGCCGACACCCCCCGGCCGACCGCCTGCCGGCTCGCCGCCCTCCTCCACGGCAGGCACCGCTCCGGTCGGCGCCGCTCCGGTCGGCGCCCGGCGCGGCCGTCCGAGCACGACACCGGCCAGGACCAGCACCAGTCCCGCCAGTTGCAGCGGCCCCAGCGTCTCGCCCGCCACCGCCGTACCGAGCAGCACGCCGGTCAGCGGGTTGAGCAGGCCCAGCAGGCCGACCGTGCCGGCCGGCAGGTGACGCAGCCCGGCGAACCAGACCGCGAACGCCAGCGCGGTCGCCACCACCGCGACGTAGCCGAAGGCGAGCAGTTCCCGGCCGGACGGCACGACGGGCGCGCCCTCCGCCACCGCCGCCACCGGAAGGAGCACCAGGCCGCCGGCCACCAGCTGCCACGCGGTCGTGGCGAGCACGTCGGCGCCGTCCCGCCACCGCCCGGCGAGCACGTAGCCGAGCGAGGAGACCAGCATCGCCGCCGCCGAGGCGGCCAGGCCGGGCAGGCTCACCGCCCCGGCCCGGGTGAGCAGCATCAGACAGACCCCGCCCAGACCGACGACCGCCCCGACCAGGTGGGCGCGGGCCGGGCGCGCGGCGGTCAGCGCCCAGGCGAGCAGCAGCATCGTCAACGGGGAGGCCGCCATCACGGTGGAGGCGACGCTGGTGGCGAGCAGCTGGGAGGCGACGTAGAGCAGGACGAAGAAGCTCGCCGTGTTGAGCAGCCCCAGCAGCGCCGAGCGCCACCACCACGCGCCGCGCGGGCGCCGGGGGCGGAGCGCCAGCAGGAGCAGCCCGGCGGGCAAGGCGCGCAGGGCCGCGCCCCAGAGCGGGCGGTCGGCCGGGAGGTACTCCCGGGTGACGAAGTAGTTCGCCCCCCACGCCACCGGCGCGACGGCGGTCAGCAGCACCCACCGGAAACTGGCTTCCATGGAAGACAATATATCTTCCATGGAAGCTATTCGGCTAGGATGACCCCATGGCGAACGAGCACGGCCACGAGCCGGACCCGGCGCAGGAACCGGCACAGGACCACGTCTCCCTGATCCAGGCCGCGTGGCACCGGGAGCGGCCCGACCTCGACGTCGCCCCCCAGGCGGTCATCGGCCGGTTGCACCGGCTGGCCGTCCGGCTCACCGAGGAGCTCTGCCTGGTCTACGGACGGTACGGGCTGGGCGAGGGCGAGTTCGACGTCCTGGCCACGCTGCGCCGGGCCGGGGCACCGTTCGAGCGGGCCCCCGGCGAACTGGCCGCCCACACCATGGTCACCACCGGCGCGATGACCAAGCGGGTCGACCGGCTGGAGCGGGCCGGGCTCGTCACCCGCCGCCGCAGCGAGGCCGACGGGCGGGGCCGGGTCGTCGCCCTCACCGAGGCCGGCCGGCGGCTGATCGACGAGGCGTTCACCGCCCACATGCGCAACGAACACCGGCTGCTGGGCCACCTCTCCCCCGAGGAGGCGTCCGCCCTGGAGGTGCTGCTGACGGCCTGGCAGCGCCGCCTCGACCACCCGGGCCCGGACGCCCGGGATCCCGAAACCCGCGAGCCGGACGGCGCCGCACCCGACGGCGGCGGGCCGGGCGGCGACAGCCCGGCGGCCACCTGACCCGGAGGATCCCCGCGCATCCTCCGCGATGGCGTCGCACCATGACGAAACGGACCTGGGACCTCGTCCTGCTCGGTGGCGCGTCCGGCGTCGGCAAGAGCGTGGCCGCCGACCGGATCGCCGCCAACTACGCGGCCCGGGAACCGGGGGGGGCGGCGTCCAGGCGCGCCGCGCCGAGGTCAGCGCGCGCTACTCGCGCCGGCTCGGTTCCCAGGCCCGCCTGCACGCCCTCCCGGTGGTCGACTGCCGGCCGTGGTCCACGCTCGCCGACCGCCTCGACCACGTGCTCGCCCCGGCTCAGACCAGCGTGTAGCCGCCGCTACGGAACGTCGAGCCGACGTTGCTGCAGTACGCGTAGGACCAGACGCCGGGCGACCTGGTCGGCCCGTAGACCACCTTGTTGTTGGCACAGACGGCCCACGCGTAGTAGCTGCGGGTGCCGTCGCACGAGACGCCGTAGCTGACGTAGTTGCTGTAGGTCGAGCAGGCGGCCACGCGGGCGGGCGCCGCGGAGGCCGGGACGGTCGCGAGGACCGGGACGGCCAGGGCTGCGGTGGCGGCGATCGTCGCCGCCGCGGTACGGATGCGCATGATTCCCCCTCCAGTGGGGTTCGGTTGACGGGCGGCCGGACGGCCGGACCGCAGCCCACTGTCCGCTCCGGAGGTCCGGCGGAACCGGCAGCAGGACGGGAAACGGACGATCCCCGGGCACCCCCGACCCGCCGGGCGCCGGGCCTCGGTCGTCCGACGCCCTCACCGCCGCTCCTCGGCAGCGGATCCGGCACCTCGTCAGTCGTTCCGGACGCCGTCGTACGACTCGCGGTGGGCGAGCACCTCCGGCATGTTCTCCTCGGCCCAGCTCTTGATCGCCTTCAGCAGCGGCAGCAGCCCCGTGCCCAGCGGGGTGAGCGCGTAGTCGACCCGGGCCGGGACGGACGGGGTGACCGTCCGGGTGAGGAGGCCGTCCCGCTCCAGGGCTCGCAGGGTCTGGGTGAGCATCTTCTCGCTGACCCCGGCGAGACGCCGGCGCAGGTCGCTGTACCGCTGCGGCCCGTCGGCCAGCGCGTTGACGACCAGGCTGACCCACTTGTCGCCGATCCTGTCCAGCAGTTGCCGGGCCGGGCACTCGGCGACGTACGCGTCGAATCCGGCCCGCTCGGCCGAGCGGCGCTGGGCGGCGGTCATGGTCGCCATGGTGCTCTCCTCCCCGTGCGGTACGCACTTCCGGGTACGTACTTCCTGCCGGAGAGCAGGTTTTCCTAGCGTGGGCGGTGTTCGCAAGTCCCTGGGTGGGGACGGCTCCCCGGTGGAGCCGGGCCCCGGGTGAGAGGAGTGCGCGATGCGCGCCGTGGTGGTCCGTCGGTTCGGTGGCCCGGAGGTCCTGGAGCTGGTCGAGGTGCCCGTCCCGGGGCCCGGCCCCGGCCAGGTCAGGATCCGGGTGGAGGCCGCCACCGTGAACCCGGTGGACGCGGTGACCCGGTCCGGGGTGCTCGCGGGGGCGGGCCTGATGGCGCCGCGCGACACGGTCGGCGTGGGCTGGGACGCGGCCGGCACGGTCGACCTGGTCGGCCCCGGGGTGGCCGGCTTCGCCGCGGGCGACCGGGTCATCGGCCTGCGCGACCGGCTGGACGTCCCGCTCGGCGCCTACGCCGACTACCTGGTGCTGGACGCCGCCGCCGTGGCCCCGGCCCCGGCGGGCGTGCCGGCCGCCGAGGCGGCCACCCTGCCGCTCAACGGGCTGACCGCCGTCCAGGCGCTGGACCTGCTCGGCCTGCCCGCCGGGGCGACCCTGCTGGTCACCGGCGCCGCGGGTGCGGTGGGCGGCTTCGCCGTGGAACTGGCGGTCCTGCGCGACCTGCGGGTGGTGGCCCTGGCCGGTGCGGGCGACGCGGCGGCGGTCCGCGCGCTGGGTGCCGAGTGGTTCGTGCCGCGCGACGCCGCCGATCCGGCCGCCGCCGTCCGCGCGCTGGTGCCCGGCGGGGTCGACGGCGTGCTGGACGCGGCGCTGCTCGGCGTGACGGTGCTCGGCGCGGTCCGCAACCGGGGCGCGTTCGTCGCGGTGTCGGCGGGCGCCGCACCGCTCGGCCTGCGCGGTGTCCGGGTGGAACAGGTCTGGGTGGCCGCCGACGGGGCGGCGCTCGCCGAACTCTCCGTGCTGGCCGAGCGGAAGGCCCTCACGCTCCGGGTCGCCGGGACGCACCCGCTGGAGCGGGCCGCGGACGTCCACCGCAGGCTGGCCGGGGGCGGCCTGCGCGGACGGCTCGTCCTGCTGCCCTAGCTTCGGCCACCGACGGAGGCCCGGTCGGCTCCCTCGTCGGGCCACACGACGGCCCCACCGGTGGGACCCGCCGGCCCCGGCGTTCCGGGCGCCCCTGCGGGTGCGCGGCCGGGCGAGGGCGGCCACCAGGCCCACCACACCGCCCGTGCCGAGCTTCACCGCGCCCTTGGCGGCCGGCCACCCGGCCCCCGGCACCGTCCGGCCCAGCCAGTGGAACATCACCAACATCACCAACAGCACCACGGCCCCGCAGGCCGCCGCCGGCCCGACGGCCGCCACGACCGCCACGGCGGGGGGCTTGCGGGTCCTCGGCGGCCGCTCCGTCCGATCACCCGACATCCATGGTCCGGGTCTCATCGCGGGTCAGTTCGGTTTCGACCCCCGGTAACGACCCTCGGCGCCCTCCGGGTACGCCCCCCGCCCGGCCCGGTCAGCGCCGGGCGTGGTGGGTGTCCCCCGCGTGCTCACCGGTCTCGTGGTCGGGGAAGCTGACGGCCAGGGTGACCCGGTACTCGAAGACGTCGTCACGGTGGCCGGGCACGCGGGCCCAGGCCAGCGAATGGACCTCCGCCTCCGGCGCCTGCCGGCACCACCCGGCGGCCTCCTCCAGTGCGCGGGCCGCCGACCGTCCGGTGCAGACCACGGCGGTGTACGCCGCCACCGCGACGTCGCCGCCGCACCGACCGTCCCGGGAGACGGCCCGGACCGCGGCGGCGGCGTGGGTCAGGTCACGAGCGAGGTCGTCGACCACGCGGGGCGGCGCGGGCAGGACGGCCGGGGCCTCGGCCACGGTCTCCGGCAGGTTCGAACTCACTGTCAGGGCCTCCATCCCTCTGGTGTCCGTCTGGTTGCGCGACCCGCCCCGTCACGGGATCCGCCTGATCATGGGGTCAGAATGACGGGCCGCCATTCCTGGCATGACCACTTTCACCAGAACGTCACCCGTCCGGGGAAGTCGGCGTTCCGCACTCGACACCGGCCCGGCCGCCCTGGTAAAGGGGTGACGGAGCATCCGGCCAGGTCAGCTCGGCCGGTGGCGGGCGCCGCCGGGAGCCCGGCCGCACGTGCGCGTACCACCCCTGTGCCCCGGACCGCCTGTTCACCCCCCGGACGCGCCCGGTCCCGGCCGGGATCCGCGGCCCGGTCGCGACCCCGGCCGGAGCCTGGCGCGAACCCGCCCGGCAACCGGCCCGACTCCGCCGCCGAGCTCTCCAACTCCCGCAGCAGGAACGGGACATGAATCGTCACAGTCCGCCACGGTCGACGGACACCGTCGGAGGGGGTTCCCACGGAGCGCAGGTCGACGCCTGCGCCCCGCTCTCCTCGCCCCAGGTCGTCGCCGACGGCGGCACGGCGGGGCCGTTCACGGGCACCCGGACCGGCCCGAAGGACGGCACGCCGGTGTGGGGCCGCACCTGGGCTCCCGCCAGTCCTCCGCCCACATCCGCGAGGTGGACGCGGGCAGCATCACCGCGGCGAGGACCGACCCGGGCCTCCAGACCGCCCCGCTGCCCGGCGTCGGTCGGGAGGCGGTGCTGGTCCGGCGGAAGGACGGCACCCGGCCCGAGGTGTTCTTCGTCGCCGACGGCCGCACCTGCTCCGTCGCCGTGGTCAAGGACCGCGGCCCGGGCGACGAGGTGAACGGCCCGGCCGAGGCGGCCGCCGCGAGCGCGCCGGCCCTGGTGCTCGCACCGTCGGTCGCGGGCTGATCCGCCCCGGCACCCAGGCCCTCGGGGCGGCCGCTCGGCCGAACGCCGGGACCGCCGCCCGGCGCAGCCCGTTCCCCCAGGGGCGTGAACGGTCCCGGGCCGGGGGCTGCGGCCGGATGCGGGCACGGTGCGGGCGCTCACAGAATGACGCCACGGCGCCGTACCCCGTACTCCCCGACAGCCAAGGCGGATCGTATGAGCCGACCCCTCCCACCCCCGTCCCCCGGCGGACCGCCCGCGGACGGAGCACCCCCGGCCGGTCCGCCCCGGTCCGGACCCCCGCCCCGGGCCCGGGCCGGCCGTTCCGGAGCGGCCCTGCTCTCCGGACTGGCGCTGCTCGTCCCGGCCCTCGCGGCCGGTGCGCTCACCGGCGCGGCACCGGCCCGGGCCGACAACCCGACCGTCTCGGTCAACAATCTGCGCACCGGCTGGGACGCCGCCGAACCGAACCTGAGCCCCGCCCAGGTGTCCGCCGCCGGCTTCGGTCGGCGCTGGTCGACCGCCGTGGACGGCGCGGTGTACGCACAGCCGCTGGTCGCCGGATCCACCGTGGTGGTCGCCACCGCGACCAACCACGTCTACGGCGTCAACGCGGCCGACGGACGGATCGTCTGGCAGCGCGCACTGGGCACCCCGGTGTCCTCGTCCAGCGCCTGTCTCGCGCCCGGCACCGGCATCGTCTCGACACCGGTCTACGACCGGGCGAGCGGCACCGTCTACCTCGTGACCAAGTCCGGCGACGGCGGCACGCACTTCTCGGTGCACGCGCTGGACGTCGCCTCGGGCGCGGAGCGGAGCGGCTGGCCGGTCACCGTCCAGGGCTCGCCGGTCAACAGCCCCGGCGTCCCGTTCAACCCGTCGACCTCCGCCCAGCGTGCGGGACTGCTGCTGATCGACGGCGCCGTCTACTTCGGCTTCGCCTCGGACTGCGGCATCGGGACGTACGTCGGCACGGTCGCGGGCGTCAACACCTCCACCCGCAAGCTCACCCTCTGGTCCACCGAGTCCGGATCCGCCTCGCAGAACGCCGGCGTCTGGATGAGCGGCGGCGGTCTGGTCTCCGACGGCGCCGGCCGGATCTTCATCGCCACCGGCAACGGCGCCGGCGAGGGCTCGTCCCCGCTCAAGGGGCCGGGCGACAAACCGGGCGGCCACTTCGCCGAGTCGGTGGTCCGGCTGGGGGTGAACGCGGACGGCAGCCTCGCCCCGCGGGACTTCTTCAGCCCCACCAACAACCGGGAGATGGACCACGGTGACGTGGACTTCGGCTCCGGCGGCCCGGCGGCCCTGCCCTCCGGCTTCGGCACCTCCGCCCACCCGCACCTGATGGTGCAGGTCGGCAAGGACGGCCGGATCTTCCTGCTGGACCGCGACCGTCTCGGCGGCATGGGCCAGGGCTCCGGCGGCACCGACAACGTGGTGGGCACCACCGGCCCGTTCAAGGGCGTCTGGGGCCACCCCGGCGTCTGGGGCGGCGAGGGCGGCTACGTCTACCTGGTCGAGAACTACGGCTCGCTGCGGGCGCTCAAGTACTCCGTGAACGGCGCGGGGAACCCCCAGTTGACCAGCGCCGGGACGAGCCCCGAGGGATTCGGCTACGCGTCCGGCTCACCGGTCGTCACCTCGAACGGGACGGTCGCCGGTTCGGCGCTGGTCTGGACGGTCTACTCGGGCACCGGCCCGGGCGGGCAGAACGGCGAACTCCGGGTCTACGACGCGGTTCCGGTCAACGGCGCGCTCAAGCTGCGGCGCAGCTTCGCGCTCGGCACCGTGACCAGGTTCTCCGTCCCGGCGACGGACGGCGGGCGGGTGTTCGTCGGCACCAAGGACGGCCATCTGGTCGCCTTCGGCCGTTCGGCCTGAGGACCGGACCGGTCGTACCGGGTGGGCCGGCCCACCCGGCCCACCCGGTACGGCCCGCCCGGTCCGGCCCACTCGACACGGCATGGCCGAACCGGCACACTCGACACCGGTTTCCCGCCCGGGCCCGGCCCGGTGCGGAGCCCGTCGTGTCACCCGTTCGAGCGCGATTGTCCGCGGATCGCGTGGTTTCGACCGGCGGGCGGGCCCGGCGGCTCGTAGCGTCCTGATCCAGGGGCCCTCGGGCCCCGGCCTCTCACCCACTTCACCGAGGAGGGCAACTCCCATGAAGTCCACGCTCGCTCCCCAGCCCGTCACCACCGCCGCCGTACCGGCCCCGCCGGCCGCGGCCAAGCCCGCCTGGTCCGCCCCGGCGGTGGAGTGCCACCGCACCGGCGCCGAGGTCACCGCGTACGCCGCGCGGACCACTCGGTGACCCAGGCTCCCCCTCTCGCGCCGGCCCGGGTGCCGGCCGACCTGCAGCCGGGCCGCGAGTCCTTCGCGGCCCGGCTGCACGGCCTGCGGGACCGGTACTGGGACACCCACCCGTTCCACCTGCGCCTGCACTCCGGCGACTGCACTCCGGAGGAACTTCGGCGCTGGGTCGCCAACCGCTGGTACTACCAGCTCTGCCTCACCCGGAAGAACGCGGCGATCATCGCCAACTGCCCGCTCGCGGACGTCCGTCGGGAGTGGTCGCAGCGGCTCGGCTACCAGGACGGCCCGAACGCCGACCAGGGCGGCCTGGCCGACTGGCTGGTGCTCGCCGAGGCGGTCGGCCTGGACCGGGCCGAGATCCTGGACGAGCGGCACGTCGCGCGCGGGGTGCGCTTCGCCGTCGACGGCTACCTGCACTTCTGCCAGACCCGCCCGTGGACCGAGGGCGTGGCCGCCGCGCTGACCGAGATGTTCTCGCCCGACCACATGGCCGAACGGGTCGTCGCCTGGCAGAAGCACTACGACTGGATCGACCCGTCCGGCTACGCCTACTTCGAGCACCGCATCCCCGACGCCCGCCGGGACAGCGCCCGGACGCTCGAACTGGTACTGGACCACTGCGTCACGGAGGCCCAGCAGCAGGCGGCCGTGGACGCGCTCGCCTTCAAGTGCGAGGTCCTGCGGGCCATGCTGGACGCCGTCGACTACGGTCCGGCCGGTACCCCTGCGGGCCGGACCGGGACCGGCCGGTGAGCCCCGCACCCGACGCCGCGGCCCCCGGGCTGCGGCGCGGTGTGCGGCTGGTGCACGATCCGGTCCGCCGGCAGGACGCCCTGCTCTACCCGGAGGGCGTCCTGCTGCTCAACGAGACCGCCGCCGCCGTGCTCCGGCACTGCGACGGTCGGCGCGACGCCGGGCGGATCACCGCCCGGCTCGCCGCCGAGTACGACGGGGTGGAGCCCGGGCAGGTCCTCGGTCTGCTGCTCGACCTCGCCGAGCGCCGGCTGCTCACCCTCGACGGCACCGGCGCACCGGCCGTCCCCACCCGGGCCGCGGACCCGCCCGGGACCGCAGGGGCCCACGCCGCGGGGACCCACCCGACGGGGACCCACGCGGCGGAGACCCGCGCCGGACGGCGGGCGCCCGCGCCGCTCGGCCTGATCGCCGAGCTCACCCACCGCTGCCCCCTCCAGTGCACCTACTGCGCCAATCCGGTCGAACTCACCAGACAGCGCGACGAGTTGGAAACCGAGCAGTGGCTGCGCATCCTCGACCAGGCACGCGGCCTCGGCATCCTCCAGGTCCACCTCACCGGCGGCGAACCGCTGCTCCGCCGCGACCTGGCCGCCGTCGTCGCACACGCCCACCGGCTGGGCCTCTACACCAACCTGATCACCAGCGGCCTGCCCCTGGACGGCCCGCGCGCCGCCGAACTCGCCGAAGCGGGCCTGGACCACGTCCAGCTCTCCGTCCAGGACGCCGATCCGGACCGCGCCGACACCGTCGCCGGGCTGACCCGGCTCAACGGCCGGACCGGGCACGAACGGAAGCTGGCCGCCGCCGCGCTCTTCACCGCCGCCGGACTGCCGCTGACGGTCAACGCCGTGCTGCACCGCGGGAATCTGGCCCGGCTCGGCGCGATCGCCGACCTGGCCGTCGAGTTGGGCGCCGACCGGGTGGAGCTGGCGCACACCCAGTTCTACGGCTGGGCCTGGGTCAACCGGGCCCATCTGGCGCCCGGTGACGAACAGGTCCGACAGGCCGAGCTGGACGTGGCCGCGGCCCGCGCCCGGCACGGCGACCGGATCGAGATCACCCACGTCGTCGCCGACCACCACAGCGGCACCGCCAAGCCGTGCATGAACGGCTGGGGGAACGAACAGCTGGTGGTCGCGCCCGGCGGCGACGTGCTGCCCTGCCTGGCCGCCGCCCAGCTGCCCGGTCTCCGGATCCCCAACGCCGTCGGCGACGGCCTGGCGGCGATCTGGCACGACTCCCCCGCCTTCAACCGCTTCCGGGGCACCGCCTGGATGCCCGAACCCTGCCGGAGCTGCGCGCTGCGCGAGGTCGACCACGGCGGCTGCCGCTGCCAGGCCTTCCAGTTCACCGGCGACGCGGGCGTCACCGATCCGGCGTGCCGGCTCTCCCCGCACCACCAGCTCGTCCACTCACCCGCGCCGGCCGACGGCCCGACGCCGGTGCCGCGCCGGTTCACCGCCACACCCGTCACGCCCGGCACGCCCGGCACACCCGGCACACCCGGCACGCCCGGCACACCCGGCACGCCCGGCACGCCCGGCACGCCCGGCACCGCCACGAGCGTCACCGCCGGGCCGGGCCCGTCCTGAGGGAGCACCCGCTGAAGATCCGGATCCTCGGCACCGCCGCCGGCGGCGGCCTGCCCCAGTGGAACTGCGGCTGCGACGGCTGCGCCACCGCCCGCCGCACCGGCGCGGTCCGCAGCCAGGACTGCCTGGCCGTCAGCGCCGACGGCGCCGCCTGGTACCTGGTCAACGCCTCCCCCGACCTCCGCTCCCAACTGCTCGCCGCGCCCGAACTGGCACCCGCGCCCGGCACCCGCGCCACCCCGCTGCGCGGTGTGCTGCTCACCAGCGGCGAGCTCGACCACACCCTCGGCCTGGTGACCCTGCGCGAGGCCGCGGAGCTGTCGGTGCACGCCACGGAGCCGGTCCGCGCCGCCCTGCACGAGGCGTTCCCGGTCGGCCCGCTGATCGCCCCCTACGCCAAGACGCACTGGCACACCGTCACACCGGGCACCACCGTCGAACTGGCCGGCGGCCTGCTCGCCGAGCCGCTGGCCCTCGGCGGCAAACGCCCCCGGTACGCCGCCGCCGGCCCGCCCGGCGAGCGACGTACCGCCCACGGGAGCGGGACGGCCCCGGGCGGGGCGGGCACGGTGGCGGAAGCGGACCGGACGGACTGGGTGATCGGCTACCGCTTCAGCGACACCGCCGGCCGCGCCCGCGCGGTCTACGCACCCGGGGTCGCCGCCTGGACGCCCGCCCTGGACCGGGCGGTGTCCGGCGCCGACCTGGTGATCCTGGACGGCACCTTCGCCACCGACGGCGAGCTCGCCGAACGGACCGGCGGCGCGCGCACCTCGCGCGGGATGGGCCACCTCGCCGTCGAAGACTCGCTCCCCCACCTGGCCCGTCACCCGGGTCCGCGCTACCTCTACACCCACCTCAACAACACCAACCCGCTCGCCCACCGGGGCTCGCCCGCGGCGGTCGCACTGGCCCCCGTGCTGGCCGCGGCGGGTGCGGGCGTCGCCGAGGACGGGACGCTCGTCGAGCTCTGACGTCCTGCCCGTGGCCCGGGGCCCGCCCGGGGTCGGCGCCGCGCCGGCCGTCCTGACCGTGTCCGGTCGAGTTCGTCCACGGCCCGTTCATCGAACGGTGGCGCCCGGGACCGCTCCCGGCCATCCGGGGCCTGTCGGATCGTCGTGATACTAATCGTTCGGGAAACGAGCTCGGTCAGGCACCGGCAGGCACGATGGTGACACCCCGTCCGTTCCCCAGGGGCCGGACGGTGACGGGAGGGGCACAGCATGGCGAGCAGGAACGGCGACGGGACATCCGAGGGGCCACGGCAGGCCGTGGTCAGGGAGATCGTGGTCAGGGAGACCGCGAGCCGCCGGGCCGCGGGCCCCCGGGGCGTCCGCCGGCTGCGGCTCGGCAGCCGGATGGCCGGAACGGCAGCGGTCTTCACGGCCCTCGCCGCCCTGACCGGCGCTCAGTTCACCGGCCTCGGCCTCGCCCCCGTGGCATCCGCCGACGCGCTTCCGGCCCCCGCCGACCGGACCCTCGGCCCGACGGCCACCGGGACCGGCTCCGCGGCCGTGGACCCCGGCACCACCTCGCCGTTCGGCCCCGGCGTGTCCGGCGGGCCCGCTCTCGCCGGGGCCGCCCCGGTCGACGGCGGCGGTACCGTCCCGCTGACCCAGCCGCCCACCGCTCCGGTCGGCTCGCCCTTCGCCGACCCGCTGCGCAACGGGCCCGCCCTGCCGGAGACGGTCTTCGCCGCCTACCGCAAGGCGGAGGCCGCCCTGGCGCTGCGCTCGCCCGCCTGCCACCTGCCGTGGCAGCTGCTGGCCGCGATCGGCGAGGTCGAGTCCGGCCAGGCCGGCCGGGGTGCGGTGGACGCCGCCGGGACGACGTACCGGCCGATCCTCGGCCCGGCGCTGAACGGTGCCGGCTTCGCGGCGATATCCGACACCGACGGCGGCCGCTTCGACGGTGACGGCGTGTGGGACCGCGCCGTCGGTCCGATGCAGTTCATCCCCTCCACCTGGGCTTCCTGGGGCGCCGACGCCAACGCCGACGGCAAGGCCGATCCGAACAACATCTTCGACGCCGCCGAGGCCGCCGGCCGCTACCTGTGCGCGGGCGGCCGCGACCTGTCCGACCCGGCCCAGCTGGACCGGGCCGTCCTCGGCTACAACCACTCGGCCGAGTACCTGCGCACGGTCCGGAACTGGATGGCCCACTTCAGCACCGGGAGCCCGGTCACCACCCCGGGCCGCACCGCCCCGAACGGCCCGTTCGCTCCGCTCACCCTGCCGACCCCGCCGGCTCCCGTCATCCCCGGCATCCCGACCGGTACGCAGCCGTCGGGCGTGCCGCAGCCGTCCACCACGCCCGGCACTCCCGCCGTTCCGTCCACCTCGACGACGCCCTCCGGCGCACCGTCCACCTCACCGTCGACCTCACCCTCGGGGACGCCGTCCACGTCGCCGTCGACCGGTGCGACCCCGTCGGATTCGGCGTCGCCCTCCGCGTCCCCCTCGACCGGACCGACCACCACGCCGTCGGGGACGCCCTCCGCGACCACGGGCCCGTCCGGCAGCGCGAGCCCGACGGCGACCGCCGAGCCGACCGGCACGCCCACCGCGACGCCGACGGCCACGCCGACGACGACCCCGACCGGCACGCCCACCGCCTGCGCCACGCCGACGGACGCCCCCTCGGGCACGCCGACGGCCGGCACCGTCCCGAGCGCCCCGGCGTCGGCGACGCCCTCGGCCACCGCGAGTCCGACGGCCACCGCCCCGGGCTGCCCGACGCCCACCCCGACCGCGACCGCCACCCAGAGCGGCGCCCCGACCGGCTCGGCCGCCCCGAGCGCCGCCGCTCCTAGCACGCCGCTCACGCCCTCCGGCGCCCCGTCGGCGCGCTGACCGGGCGGCACCTGCGGCGTCCGCACGCACGACCTCGGCCCGCCACCCGTTGATCCGGGTGGCGGGCCGAGGTGTCCGCGTGCGACCGACTGCCGGTCGCCCTCCGCTTCGTCGTCGCCGAGGCTCAGAGGTGCTTCACGAGCTCGGGCATCAGGTCCTGGAACGTCCGCCCGGCGGCGGGTTGGCCGATCGCCACGAGCTGCCAACCGGTCCCGGTCCGCTGCATCTTCGCCATGATCTGCGCGGTGTACGGGCCACCGCCGGTCAGTGTGTAACGGGCCAGCTCGGTGCCGGTCTGGGTGTCGACCAGCCGACAGAAGGCGTTCTCGACCTCCTGGAAGGTCTGGCCGGTGAACGAGTTGACGGTGAACAGGATCTGGTCCACCTCGGCCGGCACGGCGGTGAGGTCGACGGTGATGGTCTCGTCGTCGGTCGCGTCCCCGGCCCCGCCCGTCAGGTTGTCCCCGCTGTGCCGCACCGAGCCGTCGTCGCTGGTGAGGTGCTGGAAGAAGACCACGTCCACCGGCTTGCCGGCCGCGAAGAGCACCGCCGAGGCATCCAGGTCGATCTCCTGCCCGGCGAACAGTTTGGCGAGGAAGCCCTTGCGCTGCGCGGCCCGCCAGCCGAGACCCATCCGCACCACGCCCAGCCGCCCGCCACCGGGCTTCTCCAGGCTCAGCTTCTGCCCCTTCGCCAGCGAAACGCTCATCGCGCCCTCCTCGTTCCTCACCTGCGCCCCATGAATCTACAACAGTGTAGATCTTCCCGGCGCCCCGGATTCACCCCGGGACACCTCCATACCCCACGGGCGCGCCCGGGAAGCCGCCCGTGCCCGCACCGCGCCGGGACGCAGTACGGGCACCCAGGGCCCCGGCCGCCTACCAGGTCCAGATCTGGTCGGCCCAACGGTTGTCGCAGCCGCCCACGACCGCCCCGCTGCCGGAGTCCCCGCCCCGGACGATCACGCACAGCTTGCTGTTGTAGTTCTTCAACCAGTAGCCGCCCGCCTGAAGCGAGACCGCCCACCACAGCTGGTCGTCGAAGTCCGCGCAGTCCGTCTGGACCACCGGACCGTTATTGGCGGTCCCCCGGGCCACCAGGCACTTTCCGCTGTGGAAATTCCGGATCCGGAACGCATTGGCCTTGTTGTAGACCGGGTCGAAGATCCAGAACTGGTCGTCGAAACCGAGGCAGCCGTACTGGAACGCCTGGGTGTTGTTCGCATAGCCCTGGACCACCAGACACATCCCGCTGTTCGTGTTCCGCAGCTTCGAGCCCTGCCCCGGATCGGCGAGTGCGAGGTCGGCGACCGGCACCACCACTCCGGCGGCCCCGGCCGCGGCGGGCCCCACCGGCGCCGAGCCGGCCGCCGCGACGCCGCCGGAACCGGCGAGAACCGAGACCGCCAGCGCGGCCACCGCGACGGAGGCCCCGACGAAACGGGCCGACCTGTGGATGAAACCCTGCATGTGCCATCCCCCTCGATCAGTCGGAATTCCCATCGACGGCAGACGAAGCACATGCCTGCCGGACCGAACCCTAACCGCCGGGGAATTCACCTTCAACGGTTTTGCGAAATGACGAATGCACCCGTCCGCCCCGTACACGAAACAGCAAACCGTTCGCCACTGACGCCACCTCGTCACTTCGCTCCGGATCCACCGGCACGAGCGGCCGGCGACCGGCAACCGGCAACCGGGGACCGGGGGGACCGGCCCGGGGACCGGCCCGGGGACCGGCCCGGGGACCGGCCCGGGGACCGGCCCGGGGACCGGCCCGGGGACCGGCCCGGGGTCAGCCGACCCGCTCCGCGCGGACGAGGGCGTCGATCGCCTCCATCGGACGGCCGCCCGCACCACCGCCGGCGCCGTCGTCGGTCGCGAGCCGGTGGCCACCCTCGACGGCCACCGCACGGCGCACCCGTTCGGCCCGAACGGTGTGCAGACCGGCACCGACCAGGTCGGTCAGCACGTCACCCGGGGTGAAGAGCACCTCCGGATCCCGGGGGCCGCCGACGCCCTCGGTCAGGTTGGTCGAGTCGTGGCCGACCACCAGCAGGGTGCCGCCGGGCGCCACCGCGGCGGCGGCGCGACGCAGCGCCGTCCGGCGCTCCTCCGCGGGCAGTTGGAGGTAGGCGACCACGACGAGGTCGTAGCCGCCGGTCGGCGCCTCGAAGGTGCGGGCGTCCCCGTGCCGCCAGGTCAGGCGGTCGGCCACCTCGTCCGGCAGGGCGGCGGTGAGCCGTTCGGCACGGCCGAGGGCCACCGTCGAGAAGTCCAGACCGGTGACCTCCCAGCCCCGGCCGGCGAGCCAGATGCTGTTGCGGCCCTCCCCCGCGGCGAGGTCCAGGGCGCGCCCGGGGGCGAGCCCGGCGAGTTCGCGGACCACCCAGCGATTGGGTTCGGTGCCCCAGACCAGCTCGCTCGCGGCATAGCGGTCGTCCCAGGCGCGGCTGTCCATGACCCGTTCTCCGTTCGACGCGGGGCTCCTCGGGAGGCCACCGTACCGGTCCGGCCGTCGCCGACGACCGTTCCGCGGGGCACCCTTGACGGCGAATATTGGTCCAGTCCAATCTGTGATGTCGTGATGCGGGATCCTGTCCGGTCCGCGTCACGAGCACCACACGCATACCCGAAAACGCGCTCCACACCCGCCCGCGCGCCCCCACAGCGCCCGGTTCGGCTCCCAGGCCCATCCCGGGCCGACCGCACCGCCGGAACCCCACTCCTCCGGAGGATCACCCATGCACGACCGGGTCATGCCCGCGCGCCCTGCCCAACGCCGGGCCGCCGCACCACGCCGACGGGCCACCGCGCTCGCCCTGGCGGCCACGCTCACCACCGGCAGCGCCGCCCTCGCCCTCACGCTCGACACCGCCTCGGCCGCGGCCGTCAACCTGCTGACCAACGCCGACTTCGAGACCGGCGGCCTGGCCGGCTGGACCTGCGCCAACGGCTCCGTCGTCACCACCCCGGTGCACGGCGGCAGTTACGCGCTCAGCGGCGCCGCCTCGGCCGCCGACACCGCCCAGTGCCAGCAGACGGTCGCCGTCCGGCCCAGCACCACCTACACGTTCTCCGGCTGGGTGCAGGGCAGCTACGTCTATCTCGGCGCGACCGGGACCGGCGTCAACTCCCAGAGCTGGGCGCCCAACGCGACCGGCTGGACGCAGCTGAGCACCACCTTCACCACGGGCGCGGCCACCACCTCGGTGACGGTCTTCACGCACGGCTGGTACGGCACCGGCGCCTACCGGGCCGACGACCTCAGCCTGACCGGCCCGGCCGGACCGACCAGCAGCTCCAGCCCGACGGCCACCAGCAGCCCGACCGTCACGACCAGCCCCACGGCCTCCAACAGCCCGACGGCGTCGAACAGCCCCACCGCGTCGAACAGCCCGACGGCCACCACCAGCCCCACCCCGACGGCCACCTCGACCGGCACCGGCCCGGCCGGGGACGGCAAGGTCACCACCCCGAACGGCGTCACGGTCACCAAGGTCACCCACAACGCCGTCGTGCTCAGCTGGCAGCCGTCCACCCTCACCAGCGGCGACGGCCCCGTTTCCTACAAGGTGTACGCGGGCAACCAGCTGGTGGCCACCTCCATGGGCACCTCGGTCGCCGTCAGCTCGCTGCTGCCGACCCGCGGGTACACCTTCACCGTGCAGGGCTACTCCGGCAGTCACGCGTCCGCCCAGTCCGCCCCGGTGAACACCACCACCGCCGCCGCCCCCGCCAACAGCCCCTTCCGCTCGGCCTACTTCGACCAGTGGGGCGTGTACGAGAACGCGTACCACGCGAAGAACGTGGACACCAGCGGTGCGGCCGGCAAGCTGGACGTCATCAACTACGCGTTCGCCAACATCCACCCGACCAACCTCACCTGCTTCCAGGCGGTGAAGGCCTCGGACTCGGCCAACGAGAACAACCCGAACGCCGGCGACGGCGCGGGTGACGCCTACGCCGACTACCAGGCCGACTACAACGGCGCCACCAGCGTGGACGGCAGCGCCGACGTCTGGGAGCAGCCGCTCAAGGGCAACTTCAACCAGCTGCGCCAGCTGAAGGCCAAGTACCCGAACCTGCGGCTCAGCATCTCGATCGGCGGCTGGACGTACTCCAAGTACTTCTCCGACGCCGCCGCGAGCGACGCCTCGCGCAAGAAGTTCGTCTCCTCCTGCCTCGACATGTTCCTCAAGGGGAACCTGCCGACCAACATCGCCGGTGACCCGGCGGGCGGCGCGGCCTCGGCGGCCGGCCTGTTCGACGGCATCGACCTCGACTGGGAGTACCCGGGCTCGGCCGGCGGGCACACCGGCAACCACACCTCCCCCGCCGACAAGCAGAACTTCACCCTGCTGCTGAAGGAGTTCCGCACCCAGCTGGACGCCCTCGGCAGCGCGCAGGGCAAGCGGTTCCTGCTGACGGCTGCCCTGCCCAGCGGCCAGGACAAGATCGCACAGCTGGAGACCGACAAGATCGGCGCGTACCTGGACTACGCCGACGTCATGACCTACGACATGCACGGTGCCTGGGACGCCAAGGGCCCGACCAACCACCAGGACCCGCTGCACGACAGCCCGGCCGACCCGACCACGCCGATCACGCCGGGCACCCGCAAGTACAACATCGACACCACGCTGGCCGCCTACACCACCGGCCTGCCGGAGTACGGCATCGCGGGCGGCTTCCCGGCGAACAAGCTGGTGCTGGGCCTCCCGTTCTACTGGCGCGGCTGGACCGGCGTGCCGGCCGGCTCGAACTTCGGCCTGTACCAGAGCGCGACCGGCCCGACGCCGGCCAAGCCGCTCAGCGCGGAGGCCGGTCTGGCCTCCTGGAAGGAGCTCAACGCCACCGCCGCCAACACCCACTGGGACCCGGTGACCGAGTCGTCCTGGGTGTACGACGGCACCAACTTCTGGACCGGTGACACCCCGCAGGCCATCCAGGCCCGTGGCGCGTACGCCAGGAGCAAGGGTCTGGCGGGCCTGTTCGCCTTCGCCCTGGAGAACGACGACGCCTCGGGCTCGCTGCTCAACGCCATGAACAGCAGCCTGCACTGACGCTTCGCCGGCTGATGCCGGAGGCCGCGCGGATCACCTCTCGACCGTGATCCGCGCGGCCCCTCCGTCTGCCGGGCCGCCCGGCCCGGTCAGCGCTCCGGCACCGGGTCGACGCCGCCACCCCGGCGGGCGGCACCCGGGCGGCAGCTCAACAGCCGGCCGACGGTCAGCCGCGCACCGCGCACCGCACCGTGCCGGTGCAGCGCCTGGACGGCGTACGTCGAGCAGGTCGGCGTGTACGGGCAGCAGGCCGGCCGCTCGGGGCTGATCTCGGTGCGGTAGTAGCGCACGGCCCCGTACAGCACCCCGGCCGCGAAACCGCCGGGCACCGGCGCGGCCGGGTCGACCCGGCCCGCCGCGCCGCCGTGCCGTCGGCCGCGGCCTCCGGCGAGGGCGAACCGGATACCCGCGACCGTCATCACCGGGAAGAACAGGAGCAGGCAGGGACCGTCGCAACCGCCGCTGCAGTCGAGGTTGTCCAGGCAGTCGTTGTCCTTCTTCTTCTCCCCGTGCTTGCGAAGGTAGGCCTTCCACTCCTTGCGCTGGCGGCGCCGCCTCCGGCGCTCCTCGGCGGGCAGCCACCACCAGGCGCGCCCGGGGCGCTGGGTCGTCGGGTACGGGTCGCCCTGGTGGGGCTGTCGGTAGGCCACGCGCGCGGATCCTCTCGGCATGCACGCCGGGGCCGGCCCCCGACGGCCCGATCAGAGTATCGAAGGCCGGGGCCGCCGGGAGACGGGTCCGGGTGACTTGCTCGACCGGCCGGTCACTCCTTCCCGCCGCCCAGTGCCGGGAACAGGTCGGTGAACGTCTCGGTGGTGACCGAGACGCTCCGTCCGAACGGGTCGTCGAAGTCCCAGATCAGGAAGAGCAGGAAGGCGATCAGCGCACTGAACACCCCGGCGAGCAGCAACTCCCGTGCCGAGCGCCTGATCTGGAGCGCGAACACCATCCCGACCGTCACCACGGCGCCCACGATCAGGCCGAACCAGACCACACCCGGCATGGTCGGTCCGGCGTTCTGGCCCCGCGCGTTGCGGGCGTCGTCGGCGATGCCGATCCGGTCCATGATCGGCTGGTACGCCTGGGCCTCCAGGTCGCTGGCCGGCGGACGGGTCGCGACGTCGCTGCGCAGCTTCGCGAGGAGCTCGGTGCCCCGGTCGGAGATCTCGCCGTTCTCGCGCATGTACGTCCACTCGACGTCGACCACGTAGGAGACGTAGGCGTCGACGTCGGCACGGACCTTGTCACGGAACTCGACCGGGTAGACCTGCGCCCGCTCGCTCACCTCGTGCAGCGCCTGCGCCTCGCGGAACACGTCGTCCTGCGCCACGCCGCGTGCCTCCCAGACACCGGCGAGTGCCAGGCCGAGCACGATGGCGTAGACCACGCCGATCATCATCGTCATGTACTCGATGACGTCCGGTGTCTCGTCGGTGTCCTCGTCCTCACCGGCGCGGCGGTGCCTCAGCAGCACCACCGCCACCACGACGGCACAGGCCGCCAGCATGGCGATGGCCAGCGCCAACCACTCGGACATGGGAACTCCTCTCTGGGTCGGGTCATTCGTCGGATCGGATCGGGCTGAATCGGATCGGACCCGGCCCGTGCCGGGGTGGGAGGCACGGGCCGGGTGCACCGGGGGCGGAACTGCGAGCCGCTGCGGGCGGCCCGGTGGTGCTCACGTCGGACCGACGCGGTGTCAGGAGCTGCCGGTACCGCCTGAGCCGCCGGAGCCGCTCGAACCGGCGGACCCGGTGGAACCGCCGGCGCCTCCGCGACCCCCCGAGCCGCCTCGGCCGGAGCCTCCGCGCGGACGCAGGGCGACCGCCGCGAGCACGGCGGGCACCGTGATCACCAGCATGGTCCGGGTCGGCGCGGCGCCGTGGTGCCGCTCCGGGGCCTGCACCGGTGGGGCCTGCGGGATCCGGACGGGCTTCACCGTCGGGGCAGGGCGCACCGGCTCGGGGGCCGGGCTCTGCGGTGCCTGGGTCTGGGGTGCCTGGGTCTGGGGTGCCGGGGGCGGTGGTGGCGTCGGCGCGGGCGGGCGGGGCGCCGGCGGGGGCGGCACCACCGGCTGTGCGGTGGGCCGCGGGGTCGTCGGCCTCGGCGTCGGTACCGGGGTGGGCACCGGCCGCGGGGACGCGGGCGGCGTGGTGGGCCGCGGCGTCGGGGAGGGCGGAGCCGGGGGCGGCACCGGCGCGGGGGTCGGCGGCGGTGTCGGCACCGGGGTGGGTGTCGGGGTCGGAGTGGGCTTCGGGGTGGGTGTGGGTGTGGGAGTCGGGGTCGGGGTGGGTGTCGGCTTGGGCGTGGGCGTCGGGCACGGATGGCTGTGCGTCGGCTTCGGTGGCCACGGCTTGGTGGGCCAGGGTTTCGGCGGCCACGGCCTCGGGGTCGGCGAGCCCGGGTGGTGCGACGTCCCGGAGAGGTCGACGGTGACGTCCACCTCCACGTCGACGCCGACCTGGACGTCCACTCCCCCGTGGCCGACCCCCACCGAGACGTCCGTCCCGGTGGAGACGCAGGTGCTGACGACCGGCCCGTGCGGGCGCCCTCCGCCGTACTGTCCCGAGGTCCTGGCGGCGGCCGAACCGCTCAACAGCGCGCAGAGCGCGGCCACCCCGGCCGCCGCTCCGGCCAGCCGGATCCGCCGGGCGCGGGAGGTGCCGGCGCCGATCGGGTCACGGCCGCGGGTGACGCCGTCGCGCCGGGTACCGCCGCTCGCAGCACCGTCTCTCGCAGCGCCGTCTCTCGGAGTGCCGTCTCTCGGAGTGCCGTCGCTCGCGGCGGTGGGGTCCGCGGTCACGACTGCCCGTCCACCGGTATCCGTCGGGGCGGCTGGGACTGGGGCATGGGCTCCATGCACCTCTCGTGTCGTCAGGAAGGTCGGACGCGCCGGAAGGGGGCCGACACCGGACGGCCCGCCTCGGGGGGCGGGCCGTCCGGTACCAGGTGAAACGATCATGCGGGCGGCCCGTCACGGCCGGACCGGTTCCGGTCGCGAGCCCGGGGCCCGGGTCACGGGCCGGACCGGTCGTCACGACGGGTTCGTCACGGCACGGTCGTCACGACGGGGCCGCCGCGTCGAGGCGGGCCGGGCGCCCGGCGCCACGGATCAGCGGCGGCCGTGCGCGACCTCGACGTTCTCCAGCACGCCGACCGCGTCCGGCACCAGGATCGCGGCCGAGTAGTAGGCGCTGACCAGGTACGAGATGATCGCCTTCTCGTCGATGCCCATGAACCGGACCGAGAGGCCGGGCTGGTACTCGTCCGGGAGGCCGGTCTGGTGCAGGCCGATGACGCCCTGGTTGTCCTCGCCGGTCCGGATCACCAGGATGGAGCTGGTGTTCTCCTTGGTGATCGGGATCTTGTTGCACGGCAGGATCGGCACCCCGCGCCACGCCGGCACCTGCTGCCCGCCGAGGTCGACGTGGTGCGGGTAGATCCCGCGCGAGTTCAACTCACGGCCGATCGCCGCGATGGCCCGCGGGTGGGCGAGCAGGTAGTCCGGGTCGCGGCGGCGGCTGAGCAGCTCGTCCAGGTCGTCCGGGGTGGGCGGGCCGGAGTGGGTCTGGATCCGCTGGGCGAAGTCCGCGTTGTTGAGCAGACCGAACTCCGGGTTGTTGACCAGCTCGTGCTCCTGGCGCTCGCGCAGCGCCTCGATGGTCAGCCGGAGCTGGTGCTCGATCTGGTTCATCGGCTGGTTGTAGAGGTCGGCGACCCGGGTGTGCACCTTGAGGATCGTCTGGGCGACGCTCAGCTCGTACTCGCGCGGCTTGAGTTCGTAGTCCACGAAGGCGCCGGGCAGCTCGTACTCGCCGTGGTGGCCGGCCGACATGGCGATCTCGGCCTCGCCGCGCTCGTTCTGGCGCTGGAGCGGGAGGGCGAGGAAGGCCCCGAGGTGCTCCTGCAGCGCGGGCGAGCCGTCCCGGATCGCCTCGAAGTCCCGGCGGGGCAGCGAGAGGACGGTACCGGAGGTCACCGTCCTGGCGGTGAACTCCCAGACGGCGTCGGCGTCGAGGACGGCGTGCTCGCCGAAGCGGTCACCGTCGGCGAGCACGCTGACCACCGTCTCGTCACCGTACTTGCCGGTGCCGATCTGGTTGATCTTGCCGTGCGCGATCAGGTAGATCCGGTCGGCGGGCGCTCCGCGCTCGGCGAGCACCTCACCCGGGCCGAAGTCGCGCTGCTCGCAGCGGTCGGCCAGCGCGGTGAGCACCCCGTCGTCCTCGAAGCCGCGCAGCAGGGCGAGTTCGCCCAGCTCCTGCGGGATGACCCGGACCTCGGAACCGGTCTTGATGAACTCGACCCGGCCGTCGCCGACGGTGTAGGTGAGGCGGCGGTTCACTCGGTAGGCGCCACCGGCGGCCTGCACCCAGGGCAGCACCTTGAGCAGCCAGCGGGAGGTGATCTCCTGCATCTGCGGCGCGGACTTGGTGGTGGTGGCGAGATTGCGGGCAGCGGCCGTAGTGAGGCTCGACTGCACCACCTGCTGTGTCTCCGGGCTGGTCTCCACGGGCATCGGCAGGGCTCTCCTTCATCTGGTCAGGTCACGTCGTCTGCGCAGGTCCCGCCGACGGGGCCGCCCGGTCGGCGGTGGCCGGGTGAACGGTCTCGACGGTTCATCAGATACACGTATCGGCAAGGGTGTTGATGGCGTTCACGAAGTGGAGCGCCACTCGGTCGATCCACCGGGAACCCTAGATCACCAAGGCCCGACCGACCCCGTATGGCGGTGGAGTGCCCCCCGATAGGGTGAATCTCTCCGAGCGGAGGGTTTGAATCCGTCAGCCGGGCCCCACAACGCCGACACGTTTCTGCGCATGCGAATCGTCCAGACGTAGGAACGATTCACCTGACCCGAACGGAGCAACGTGAACGCCCGCACCCCGGCCGGCGGGGTGCGGGCGACTGGAACACGTGTTCGCCTGTCGAACAGAGTCGGCCGCCGAGGGCCGATCAGACCAGCGCGGGCTCCCCCGCGAGCTGCGAATCCCCAGCGAACCAGGGCCTCCGCTCGAACGACGCCGGCCTCAACTGATCGAACCAGGTGGCCCGTTCGTCGTACCGGGCGAAGAACGGCAGGCCCACCCGCTCCGGCTCGCGGGCCTGCAGGAACCGGCAGACGAAGACCCGCTCACCCGCGACCTCCGCGACGCCGTCCAGGCAGACCTTCCCCGGCCCGGCCGACATCACCGGCCCGCGCGCCGTCCGCTCCAGCCCCGACACCTGGCGAACCGCGTCCCGGTAGATCTCCACCGCCCGCGCCAGCGGCACCTCGAAGTAGGAGCTCGCCCCGGTGTCCCGCTCCACGAACAGGTAGTACGGCGCGATGCCGAGCCGCACCATGTCCCGCCACATCGCGGCCCAGACGTCCGGGGAGTCGTTGACGTGCCGGATCAGCGGCGCCTGGGCCCGGATCACCGCCCCCGTGGACCTGATCCGCGCCACGGCCGCCCGGACCGCCTCGCCGGCCAGCTCGCGCGGGTGGCTGACGTGGGCCATCACCGCCACCTGCCGCCCGGCGGCGACCGCACGTTCGAACAGGCGGAGCAGGTCGTCGGCGTCCGGGTCGGTGGTGAACCGGTGCGGCCACCAGGCCAGCGCCTTGGTGCCCAGCCGGATCGTCCGCAGGTGCTCGGTCCCGGGACCGAGCAGCGGCTCGACGTAGCCGGCCAGCCGCGCGGTGGACATGATCAGCGGATCACCGCCGGTGATCAGCACGTCGGCGACCTCCTGGTGGGCCCGCAGGTAGTCCAGCGCGGTCGCCGGACCGGGCAGGCTCTGCCGCAGGTCCGGCTCACCGACGAACTGGGCCCAGCGGAAGCAGTAGCCGCAGTAGGCGTGGCAACTCTGGCCCTGGGCGGGGAACAGCAGCACCGTCTCCCGGTACTTGTGCTGGAGGCCGGGCACGGGGCGGCCGTCCAGCTCCGGGATGTTCTCCTCCAGCTGCCCGCCCGGGTGCGGGTTGAGCGCGCGCCGGGCGGCCGCCACCGCCTCGGCGAGCCGCTCGCGCGGGGCGCCGGCGGAGATCAGCGCGGAGATCCGGTCGAAGAGCTCCGCCGGGAGCATGTCCCGGTGCGGGAAGGTCAGGCGGTACATCGGGTCGTCGGGGACGCGCCGCCAGTCGATCAGCTCCTCCAGGACGTGGTTGTTCACCTTGAACGGCAGCACCGCCGCGACCACCGCGATCTCGTGCCGCAACCGCTCGTCCGCCCCGGCGAGCTGCGGCAGCCCGGCGAGCCGGTGGCCGGGTACCGCGCGCAGTTTGGGGCGCCGGCCGGCCCCGGCCGCCGTCCCCGTGCTGCCGGCACCTGCGGTGGTGCGCGCGCCGTCGCCGGCGTCGGTGATGGTGATGTCGGCGCCGGTGGTGGTGCCGGCGGCATCGGCAGGCCCGCCGTTCACACGCTGGTCTCGTACGGTTCGCACCCGTGTCACCCTTCTCCCGGCCGCTCCACGCGGCCCTGCGGGCAGCCTAACCTTCGCGCGGTGACCATCCGTCAGAGGGCCTGGGAGCAGCGGCCGTACGGGTCCGGGGCGGGCGGCGGCCGGGCGCTTCCCCGGTCCGCGGGGCGGGCGGACACCCGGCCCGGGCAGCGGGCGGGGCACCCGGCCCTCGACGGCCCGCCCCCCGCTACGGCTCGCCGCGGTCCCGGTGGTCCCGCTCGCGCCGTCGTGCCACGTACCAGAAGGTGCCCACCAGGGCGGAGAGCCCGATCACCACGAAGGCGAGCGCGGGCCACCGGCTCTCGAACAGCCGGACGTCGGCGAGCAGCAGCACGACGACCGCTCCCAGCGGGACGGCCAGCGAGGCCACGGCCCGGGCGGCCGCCACCACCATCCCGGGGTCGGTGCGGGTCCGGCGGGGCCCGGACCAGCCCGCCGGAGCGCCGCCGAAGTGGAAACCCACCGCACGCGTGGCGATCCGGTCGGTGGCCCGGTTGTAGGAGGCCCCCATGTACGGCAGCCAGACCAGCGGGGCGACCGTACCGAGGAGGAAGACCACGGCCAGCAGCGCCCACCCGCCGGCGGAACGCCAACGGGACGGCGGCGGGTCCTCGCCCTCGCTCGTCAGCCCGAGCAGGCGGGCCATCCGCCGGATCAGGGAGGCGAATCCGCGGATGCGCCGGGTCCGGCGGTCCCGACCGGCGGGCGCACCGCCGGGCACCGGATCGGGGCCGGACGCCAGCGCGCGCTCGGCGGCGGCGAGGTCGGGGTACGCCCCCTGGAGGACGAGGATCTCGGCGGCCCGGGCCGGTGCCACCGGGTCCTTCCCGGCGAGGGCGGCGAGCTCCAGGAGGAGTTGCCCCTGGGCCAGCAGCGCGCTGCAGAAGGCGAACGGCACCAGCCAGAGGAACGGCCCACCGACGAACGCTCCCTCGGACTGGCTGACCCGCCGGGCGTGCGTGACGGCCCGGACGGCCAGCTCGCCCGTGGTCTCGTCGGGGCGGGACGCGCGGAGCGCGGCGGTCCGCCGGGCGGCCCGGGGGCCGCGGTGACGGACGGCGAAGACCGCGAGCAGCTCCGGCAGACGGCCCGGGTGCGCGCGCACCGAGCGCAGCAGCTCGACGGCGGGGGCGGCGGTGTCGGTGCCGGCCGCGACGTCGGCGCTGCGTACGGTGCCGACGGCGTCGGTGCTGTCGGCATCGGTGCTGTCGGCAGGAGCGGCCGCCCGGTTCGGCGCGGACTCCGTTCCCGGCTCCGCGCCCTCCGGGGTCCGCTCTCGCTCTGGGACCACGTTCGTCTCACCGCCCCGCCGTACCGCCCGACCGACCCCCGGCAGGGCACCCGGTCCCTCGTTCCGGGCCTCACCCCAGCCTAGGACGAGTCCGCCGGTTCCCGCCGTTCGTCCGCCCGGCGGTCGCCCGGCGGTTGCCCGGCCGTCCCGGGCGGAAGGCCGGTGCGGGGCCGGTACCGATCAGGTCGGGGGTTCCGCGCCCGCCCCCGTCAGACGGTCTCGAACCCGTGCCGGACCAGGTCGAAGCGGCCCGCCGCGAGGTCCTCGTCGGTGATCCAGAACGAGACGTCGGCGCACGCGCCCCGTGCCGTGTCCAGCGCGCCGCCCCCGATCTGGAGCAGCGGCCGGTGGCCCTCGGGGCGTCCGGTGTCGGTGTCGCACCAGCCGAGCACCCGCACGGCCGGCCGGGGCAGCTGGTCCGCGAGGTCGAGGGCGAGGTCGAGCGCGACCAGGAAGTCGTCGGGGAACAGGTTCTCCAGCTCGCGGTCCTGGTAGGACGGCGCGGAGAGCGCCCACGACGCCCGGACCGGGACGGCCGGGACGGCGGGTGTGCCGTGCTCGCTCGGCGGTGCCGCTCGGGGCGGCGCCCCGGCGGGCACGTGCAGGACCCGGCAGCCGCGGCCGCTGAAGTCCGCGAGCCACTCGTCGTGGAAGAAGAGCAGCAGACCGTCGGTGGGAAGCGGCCAGCGGTCGCCGGGCCCGGTCGCCCGGAACACCCCGGCCAGTCGGGCGCAGTCCAGCTGGGCCAGGAAGCGCATCGGACGGCCGGAGAACGCGGGCCAGGCCGTCCCGGCCGGCAGCGCGGGCAGCCCGCCGAGCCGGCCCTCGTCCCTCTCACCACCACCCGTCTCGCCGTCGCCGGTGACCGGCCCGAGGACCAGCGAGGAACGGAACAGCCGGTGCACCAGCGGTGCGAGCCGGTCACCGGCCCGTGCGCGGATCGCCGCCGCGACGGCCTCGGGGATCGGCGGCGCGCCCCCGCCCGGGGCGGTCGTCGACATGTCAGTGGTCACCGGTTCGGCCATGCGCCGAGCCTGCCATCCGGGTCCGACAATCCGCGGGGCGCACGGGCCGCACACGCGGCGGACCGCCGACCCGGTGGGCCACCGACGCCCCGGGGGGAGACACCGGAGTCCCGTCAGGTGCCGGTACGGGGGCGATCGGCACCTGACGGGGGTTCCGGGCGGCCCCGGCCGGGCGCTGCGGCCCGGAGCGGGGGCGGGGCGGGGTCGGGATCAGGAGCAGGTGACCTCGTTGCCGGGGACGTTGAAGATGCCGGAGTCGGAGGCGGTGCCCGAGGCGTACTCGTAGTAGAGGTACGTGTAGAAGTCGATGCGCGCACCGTTGCCGCAGGCCGAGTCGGCGGCGATGTCGTAGGTCAGCGTGACGGTGGTGGTGGCACCCGCCGCGACCGGCACGGAGTGGTGGACCAGACCGCTGGTGGCGCCGGTGTCACAGCTGCTCACGTTGCCGCCGCAGGACGCGAAGGCGTACTTCAGGCCGGTGGCCTGGGTCGTGCCGTAGGTCGGCTGGATGGACTCGTAGAGGAACTGCACGGGGGTGTCGTGCGGGTTGGTCAGGGTCAGGGTCAGGGTGACCGAGGAGCCCGGGGTCGCCGTCGCCTTGTCGGAGGACACGGAGAGCAAGGGGGTGTCGGCATGGGCGGGGGCGGCCGAGAGGAGCAGGCCGATCAGGAGGGCGAGGATCGCGGGCAGGCCGAGGCGGCTCAGGAATGATGTGCGCATGACCATGGAGCGTAGGCGGGCTGCCCCGCCCCGGTGTTCTCCTCCGCACCGGTCCGTACCGGCATATGACAGCGGAGCGGACGCCCGGAACCACTACCTTCCGGTTCCGGCCCCGCCGGAAGGCCGGACACCCTACCCTTTGCTCCCGGCCCCGCGCCGGACGGCCGCTCAGAGCGGCTCCGGCAGGATGTCGCAGAGCGCGTCGAGTGCGGCCGGGTAGGCGTGGTCGGGCGGGGTGGAGTAGCCGACGACCAGTCCGTCGGAGGCCGGCATCGCCTCGGGCGTGACCAGCGGGTGCCGGTAGTCCGCGAGGCCGTCCAGGGCCAGCCCCCGGTAGGCGGCCGCCTTGAGGACCGACCGCTCCGTTCCGGGTGCGAGCCGGAGCACCGCGTGCAGGCCGGCCGCGATGCCGGAGACCTCGATGTGCGGGGCACGCGAGGCCAGCGCGGCGACCAGCGCGTCCCGGCGGCCGCAGTAGCGCCGGCGCATCCGCCGGACGTGCCGGTCGTAGCCGCCCGAGCCGATGAACTCCGCGAGCGTGAGCTGTTCCAGCGCACTCGCCCAGGCCTCGCGCTCCCCCTTGGCCGCGAGCACCCGGTCGACCAGGTGGTCGGGCAGCACCATCCAGCCGATGCGCAGCGCGGGGCTGAGGCTCTTGCTGACGGTGCCGAGGTAGACCACCCGCTCGGGATCGAGGCCCTGCACCGCACCGACCGGCTGGCGGTCGTAGCGGAACTCGCCGTCGTAGTCGTCCTCCAGGATCAGTCCGCCGCGTCCGCGCGCCCAGTCCACCACCGCCGAACGCCGCCCGGCGTGCAGCGGACCGCCGGTCGGGAACTGGTGGGCCGGGGTGAGCAGGACCGTCCGGACGTCCGGGTGGCGCGCCAACTCGCCGACACGGGCGCCGCGTTCGTCCAGCGAGAGGGGCACCGTGGTCGCCCCGGCGGTGGCGATCAGCCCTCGGTGGAAGGCCAGCCCGTACGCCTCGACCGCGAGCGGTCCGGTGGTCCGGGCGGGCAGCACGGCCCGCGGACCGTCGAAGAGCAGTCGCAGCCCGTGGGCGAAGCCGGAGCAGACCACGATCCGCTCCGGATCGGTCCGTACGCCGCGCACCCGGGCCAGGTAGTCGGCGAGGACGTCGCGAAGCTCGCGGCGGCCCTGCGGATCGCCCGGTCCGAACGCCTCGTTGGGCGCGGCGGTGAGCGCGCGCCGCCCGGCGGCGAGCCACGCGGTGCGGGGGAAGGAGGCGGTGTCGGGCCGGCCCTGCCGCAGGTCGTGGGCGGGCTGCGGCGGCCGGGACGGCCGGCGGGCGCGGGTCGGGGCGACGGGCTCGGCCCGGTCGGCGACGGCGGTGCCCGAACCCTGCCGGGCGGTGAGCCAGCCCTCGGCGACGAGCTCGGCGTAGGCGTCGGCGGCGGTGTTGCGGGCTATGCCGAGGTCCGCGGCGAGGGCGCGGTAGGGCGGCAGACGGGTACCGGGGGCGAGCCGGCCGCTGCGGATCGCCTCACGCAGGGCGCCCATCAGGGCGGCGCGGCGGCTGCCGGTGACGGGGAGGTCGAGATGCAGGTCGGCACCGGACGGACCGTCGCCGGCGCGGGCCGCGCCGGCGGCCCCCTCGTCCGGTCGGTCGGCGGTCTCCCGGGGCGCGCGTCCGGCAGGACGGCGGCGGGGTGTCCGGGGCGGCTCGACCGAGATGTCCGTCATGGTCAGGCAGCCTATCGCCGGACCGGGCCCGCCCCCGGGGCCGGGCCCGGCGCCCCGCCGCCGCCCCCGGAGCGCGGCGGGGTTGCCGGGGGCAGGGGCCGGAGTTCACGGGGCACCCGGCGGGAAAGGGGAGGATAGCCGGGGCCGCAGGTGTGGCCACCTGCGAGGAAAGGTGCGGGGACGGTCGTGGGCACTGGGGTGGGAGCGGTCGGGTCGACCGTGGGGACGATGGTCGGGCGGGGTCGCGAACAAGCGCTGCTGGCCGCGTTCGTGACGGAGCCGGGGCCCGGGGCCCTGCTCCTGCGGGGCGAGACGGGAGTGGGGAAGAGCGCGCTGCTCGACCACGCCGCCGCGCACGCGGCAGACGCCGGGCACCTGGTGCTCCGGGCCGCCGGGGCCGAGGCGGAGAGCGAGCTGCCCTTCGCGGGACTGCACCAGTTCCTGCACCCCCTGCTTCCACGGGCCACCGGCCTGGACGCCGCCCGCCGGGCGGTGTTCGACGTCGTCCTCGGGCGCGGCGACGGGGCGCCGCCGTCGCTGATGTCGCTGGGGATCGCCGTCCTCGACCTGCTGTCCCTGACCGGTTCCGAGCGGCCGGTACTGCTGGTCCTGGACGACGGCCAGTGGGTCGACGCCGCCAGCGCCGACGTGCTCGGCTTCGTGGCGCGCCGGCTCACCGCAGGTCCGGTACGCCTGCTGGTCGGCGTGCGGTCCGAGGTCGCCTCCGGGTTCGACGCGGCGGCGCTGGCGGAGCTCCCGGTGGCCGCGCTGCCGGACGGCGACGCGGAACGGCTCCTCGACCGGCGCCACCCGGGTCTCGACCCGGGGGTGCGGCGGCTGGTCCTCGACCAGGCCTGCGGCAATCCGCTCGCGCTGCTGGAACTCCCGCCGTACGTGGGAGCGGCCCACCGGAGCGGGGGCGCTCCGGGCGGCGGGGGTTCCGCCGCCGGCGGACCGGCGACCGGCCCGCACCCGGCCGGACTTCCGCGCCGCCTCCAGCACGTGTTCGGCACCCGGATCGAGCGGCTGGACGACGCGGTGCGGGAGGAACTCCTGCGCGCGGCACTCGACGGTGCGGGGACGAGGAGCGGCGGCCGCGCCGCGCGGTACCGGATGCGGGACGTCGACGAGGCTGCGGCCTCCCGGGCACGGCGGACCTCCCGGGCGCGGGACGGCCGCGCCCGGGAGGTCCGTACGACCCCGCCGACGCCTAGTCGATGCGGACGGAGTTGACGATGTACGAGCGCACGTCGTTGCGGGTGCGCTCGGCGAGCGTCGAGTCGGTGGAGTAGGCGCTGACGGTCAGCCAGACGTTCCGGCCCTGCGGGACGCAGACGACGGTGGCGATCACGTTGCCGTTGCCGCCGATCACCTGGTAGTCGCCGTCCCCGGCGAGGTCCCAGACCTGGAAGCCCTGGCGTTCGAGGGCGGTCTGGGCCAGACCGAGACAGCTGCCGAGGTTGTCGTTCTTGGTGAAGGTGCCCCAGTGCGCGTACATGCGGGTCTCCCGTTCGTGCCGCGGCCGGGTGGCCGCGGGCCGCTGCCGCGGCCCGTCCGTCGAGCATCGGGCGGCCGATGTCCCGGAAACACGGGGCGGGTGTCCCGGTCGTGCCCCGTCCCGGTGCCCGGGACCGGAGCAGGACCGCGGTGTCGGACGGACCGGTGGCGCGAGAGCGGGCAAGGCAGGTGGGCCGGCCGGGCTCGGCGGCTGCTGCATCGGGGTGGGGTTCCGACTGCGCTCGGGTGATCGCACGGTCGGATCATGTGGTCATCGGCGTGTCGGCTGGCTATTCCTTCCCCATGACCAACACCAGGAAGTACCTGCTCGCCGCGGGCCTGAGCGCCGCGCTGGCCGTCATCTCCGCCGGTCCCGCCCTCGCCGGC
Source organism: Streptomyces sp. BE20 (assembly GCF_036322525.1). Classification (NCBI taxonomy): domain Bacteria; kingdom Bacillati; phylum Actinomycetota; class Actinomycetes; order Kitasatosporales; family Streptomycetaceae; genus Streptomyces; species Streptomyces sp. BE20. Next base: position 323,199 of record NZ_JAQYWW010000939.1, read on the forward strand.
GGCTGCGACGACTCCGCGCACAGCGCCCCCACCCAAGCCGCGCCGCCCTCCTCGGCCTTCCTCGGCGGGGGCGGCGGGGGCGGGGGAACCACCTGTATCAACACCGGCGGCGCCTACGCCAGCGGCGTCGTGGCGGGCTCCCCCGGCGTGCTCTCCGGAAACCAGATCCAAATCCCGATCAGCATCCCGATCAACATCTGCGGCAACGGCGTCTCCGTGCTCTGACCCCCCTCGCACCGCACAGGGCCGCGGCCCCGGCATCCGCCCGGGACCGCGGCCCTCGTCGCCTCCTCGTCCGCGCGCCCTTCCCCTACGGCACCACCGTGACCGGCCAGCGCCCCGCCTTCACCAGCCGCACCGCGACCGAGCCGATCACCCGGTGACCGGCCTGCTCGGAGGCCCCGACCACCACCGCGTCCGCCCGCAGCTCGTCCGCCAACCGCGCCAGACCCGTGAACGGGTCGCCCCGGACGGTCAGGAAGCGCCAGTCCAGCCTCCAGACGTCGCGCAGCCGGTGCTCGGCCTCGCGCAGGGTGTCGAGCAGCTCGTCGGCGATCTCCCGGGTGGTCTCCTCCACCGCCGCGCCCGCGAGCGCGGTGGCCGCACCGAGCACCGGCTGGATGTACGCGACCGCCAGGGTGGCGTGCTGCCGCCGGGCCAGACCGGCCGCGTAGGCGGTGGCCCGCCAGGCGGAGTCCGATCCGTCCAGCCCGGCCAGGACCATCTTGGGGCCGTCCGTCCCCAGCTCGAACCCGGTGGGCGCGACCGCCGCCCCCGGCTCCCCGGTCCCCTCCCCCACCTCGTCGAAGGCCTCCGCGTCCCACCGCTCATCGCTCTCGTTGCTCATGGCCCGAGGCTATGCCGAGCACTCCCGGTGCCTGCACGGGGCACGGCGGGTGAGGGCTGTGGTGCGGGCCACCCGGAGGCGGGTGACCCGCCACCCTTTCCACCACCCCCGGCAGAGACACCGTCACCCACCGTCGACCATGTGCGCGGCCTCACAGCCCCACCCCTGTGGCCCGGACCACTTCCCACCCCCCAACGATCTTGAAAATAGGGACATTTGCCTTCAAAACACCCCATTTCCTTGATCCTTACGACCGGTAACCACCCCCTGACATGCCTAAACCTCAGAATCCTTGAAACCCCCACCACCACCCCCGTAACTTCGAACCCGTTGCACCGAGCACACCGCTCACCAGGGCC